>DATASI010000121.1:0-74623 GCA_036269255.1 Candidatus Dormiibacterota bacterium | reverse complement strand
ACGCCCGTGGCGGCGGCCGGCGGGTTCGGCGGTGGAGCGGGCGCGAGCGGCGGCTGATTGGATCGGCTCACCTGGCTGGCGCTCGCCCTGGTGCTTCTACTCGGCGGGCTTTACCTGCACCTGCACCAGGTCGCCGATTGGCTGACCTCGTTAACCGCTGGGGTGGGCGCCGGCATCGCGCTGGCGCTCACCGGCAGCATCATTCACGACGCGTTATCCAACTCACCGCCACGTCCCTGAGCGATCAGGGCCGATGGGTCACCCTCGCGAAGCGTGGGCCCCAGCCATCCCGGCCCGTGGCTCGAAGGCGAGCCACAACCGCGATGACGAGGAGGACCATGGCGAGCAGGAGGAGGAAGAAGAAGGGATAGGCGAGCCCGCCGGCGGCGCCGAGGAATGCCGTCAGACCGGTGAGGAAGGGCGTGCTGCTCGCCGGTTGGGCAGCCCGGGTCGTAGCGGCGGCGTTATTCGCCGCGCCGGCACCAGCGTTGCCCGTTCCTGAGAAGCTGGCTGGAATGGTGCTGCTTCCTGTGGTTGAGCCCGCTGACGTTCCCTGGATACCGGTCCCGGTCGAGCTGCCGCGTCCGTTGGAAGCCGTCCCGGCCGTCGAGCCGTTCGACCCGTTCGAGCTCCCGTTGCCCGACGGATTCGTTGCTCCTGCGCTCGGCGTGGGCGTGGGGTTGCAAAACACGGTGTCGGTCGTTGGGCCCACGGGGGCGGCCGGGTGCGGGTTGAGCGACTGGGAAACACAGGCCGGGGCCCCGCCTGGTGTGTCGGCAAACGCAGGCAACGGTGCGACGAACGCGGCGACGACCAGGCCGATGATCGGAGCGATGACTCTGTACACGGCTTGACACCTCCACGAGAGATGCCTGCAAGGGTAAATCCGCTCGCATGGAATGTCGCCCGGCACCCGCAGGCCTCGCAGACCCTGCGAACGGAGGGGGTCTCGACCTAGATGATGCCGTTCTGGATGGCGACCCGGGTCGCCGCGCTGCGATGGGAGACCGCCAGCTTGCGATAGATCGAGCGCAGGTGCGCGTTGACCGTCCTCGTACTGAGAAACAACTCGCGGGCGATCTCGGCATCGGTGAGCCCCCTGCCGAGCAGCCGGAGAACCTGGAGCTGGCGGTCGGTCAGACCCTGGAGGCCGTTGTTGGCACGATATTCAGCTGACGGCTGCGGGCCGTTACCGGCCATGGACAAACCCCCCTCAGGGCCCGGGAAGGCAATGGGGTCGCAGCCACCCAGTCACCTTGCCACGGCGATGGCAAACGTTCAGCCAGAGTATACGTCGATCTGGCACGGCAATTTTGCCTATCTGGTTGCAATCGAGCAAGAGGGCCGTCGCCGGGGCGATACATCCCCTAGGACTGGTAGGAAATGCCCCCGCAGCTGATCAGGAAACCGACGCTGCGCCGTCGCATCGTGCTCCCCTTCGTCCTCCTCGTCCTCTTCGTGGGTGTCGTTGGCAGCGCCGTGATCAGCGCCGAATTCACCACCTCAACCGATGACGCGTTCACCGACGGCCTGGTTGGCAGCGCCGCCCGCACCAACGACCGCATCGCCAGCCTGGAAAACGACCGGCTGCAGCAGCTCCGGGCCGCCACCAACACGGCGGGCATCGACACCACCCTGAGGCGGGCGGACGCCAATGGCGCCGCCAGCCTGCTGCTGCCGATCATCGGCAATGCGCAGCCCGAGCACTTGACCCTGCGCGTGCTCACCGCGAACGGCCAGCCGGTGCTCACCGTGCGCCGGGGTGCGGTCGGCGTCAGCACCGTCGCCGACAGTGTCAACCTCGCGGGTCAGCCGGCCGTTCAACATGCCCTCCGTGGTGATCACGACGCGCTTGGCGACAAGTATCTGTTTACCGTCAACGAGGGGTCTCGGTGGATGGTGTATTGGGTTTCGCCGGTCCACTCGCAGGTCAACGGGACGACCGTCGTGGGCGCCATGATGCTTGGCCAGGCCCTGGACGAGATCGCCCAGTCCTTCCACGGCTCGAGCAACGTCCAGGTCGCCTTCTACGACGCGAAGGGGAACGTCCTGACGAGCTCGCTGACGGGGGCACCTCGTCTGAGCGGATCGACCCTCAACCAGGTGCGTGGCAAGGCCCCGGTCGTGACCAGGACCCCTGTCACCGGCCATCCCTATGGATTCCTGATCAACGACTGGACGATGCGGGGCCGCAGCCTGGGATACGTTGCCGTCGCCATGGATGCCCAATTCGTTCAGGACTCGCTGGCGATGGCGAGGGTCATCCTGGTGATGCTCTTTGCCGCGACCGCCCTGGGAACGATCATCCTGGGGCTGGTGCTCGCCGACCGAATCACGCGCCCGATCGACCAGCTGATCGCCTCCATGCACGGCGTCTCGACCGGCGACTACGAGCGGCGGGTCGCGGTCGACTCCGCGGACGAGATCGGGTTCCTGGGGCAGGCGTTCAACAACATGGCCTCCGCGCTGCACACCCAACGCCGCGAGCGAGAGGAGGGATATTTCCGCAACCTCGAGGCACTGGCGCGAGCGATCGACGCGCGAGACCCATATACCTTCGAACACTCGGCCCGGGTCGCCGCCATCAGCGTGATCCTCGCGACCGCGATGGATTGGCCGGCCGACGAGGTTGCCAGCCTCCGGCGCGCCGGTCTGCTGCACGACGTCGGCAAGATCGGCGTGGCGGACCGCATCCTGGCCAAGATCAGTCCGCTGACGGATGATGAGTGGGCGTCGATTCGCCAGCACCCGATCATCGGCTACGACATGCTCAAAGACGTCCCCTTCTTGCAGGCGAGCCTCGCCGGCATCAGGCACCATCACGAGCGATGGGACGGTGAGGGCTATCCTGACGGGCTCACCGCGGAGGAAAACCCCGCGCCGGCTCGGATCGTCGCCGTCGCCGATGCGTTCGACGCGATGACGTCGGACCGCCCCTACCGCAAGGGCTTCTCCTTCGGGTTCGCCGCCAAAACGATTGCGAGCGAATCCGGTCGGCAATTCGACCCGGCGGTGGTCGCCGCGTTCGTCAAGACGGAGCCGCTGATCCTCGCGAAGCTCGAGGAGATGGGCAAAAGACCGGCACCACACGCTGCCGACATCCGCCTGGACGAGGCCGCGTGACCACCAGGACCCGCCGCGCGCGATGGGCCGGCTTTGCGGTCGGGGTCGTCGCGCTCTTCTGGCTGTCCGCCCTGGTCGGAGGCTTGTCGCCAGACGTTCGTCGGCTCGGCATCAGCCTCCCGGGTGCGACGGTCGCCGACTACAGCACCGATGGTCTGCCCCAGAGCCCGCTGACCGCCGCCGTGATCACCGACGCAAGTAACGACCAGGCGGCCCGGATGGCGAAGCCGTCGGCGTCGCCGGGTCCCAGCAGTTCCCCATCGGGGTCGCAATCGGGCCGGCCATCACCCAGCCCTACGAGCAGTGGCGTGATCCCGACGCCGACGCTGCCGATCCCGACGCCGACGCTGCCGGTCCCGACGCCGACGCTGCCGATCCCGACGCCGACGCTGCCGATCCCGACGCCGACCCTGCCTACGCCGCCGCTAACACCGGCCATTCCTGCGCTCTCACCGTCGATCCCATCGCTGCCCTGACCGGTCCTCGTCGAGCCGTCGCGCGCGCCGCCCACTCGTCGCTGACCTCTTGCAGGATTGATCCGACCAGCCGCAAGGCGGTGGCGTCGCGAGGAAAGATCCCAATCAGCTGACAGGCGCGCCGGAGCTCCCGCTCCAGAGGCGCAAGCGAGCTCAGCGAGCTGACCAGCCGACGCTGCGCCGCGGGGACGCCGAAGTAGGCAAAGCGGGCACCGACCGGCTGATCGAGGGCGTCGACCAGCTCGGGAAAGCCGAATTCAAACTGCGAGCGCACGCGGGAGAGCCGATGCAGCGCCTCGGTCACGTCCGGCTGGCAGAAGACCGAGCGCAGGCTGGCCTTGACCGCCGAACGGCCCTGCTCGGGGACCAGGCTGAGCGCGTGCGTCAGAAAGTCCCGCCGGCAGTGCTGCCACTGGGCATCCGGGTAAACGGTGGCCACGGCTGCCAGCAAGCCGTCAGTCGGTGTCGCTGTCACCAGGCGCAGGCGGTGAAGCCCGCGCTGATCGAGATCGCCGAGAAAGGACGTCCAGAAGTCGATGGTTCCCTCGGACCGGAGTGCGAAGCCGACCACCTCGCGAACGCCGGAGGAGGCTCGTCCGACGGCGACCACCGCCTTGCACGTCGTCGCGCCAAGCACACCGCTGATCAGCAGCGGGACCTCGAGCAGCAGGAGGTAGGGATACCGATCCTGGAGTGGGCGCCGGCGGAACGCCTCCACCCGCTCGTCCCACTGCCGCGCAGCAACCTCGATCGACGCGGGTTCCGTGACCGGTACGCCGAGCAGCTCGGCAAGGGCGTCCACCGCGCGCGTGCTGGCGCCGGCCAGGTAGGTCTCCTGGATGACGCTCAGCAGCGCCAGCTCCGCGGGACGCCGGGGCGCGCGCAGTTTGCGCAGATAGCTGCCGCGCGATGCGATCACGGGCAGCCCAACCGGCTGCCTCGAGCCGGAGCGGCGCCGCGGGACGGCCTGGGGCGACCCCCGGCCACCGGGCAAGACGCGAAAGCCGCCGGCGGACAACGCTCGACCTGGCGAAGCGGCGCTCGCGGACGTCGCGCGATCGGCAATCGACGTGGGCATCGGTGTCATCGGTTCCTCCTGGTGTTCTGCGCAGCGACCCGCCAACCCACGCGAGCCTCGTACGGGCGGCCGCCGAGATGCGGGGTTGCGGCGAACGGCAGACGGCGTGCGGTCATCGAATGGCGGCTCGGTCGGGGTGGTAGCGTGGCGGCTGCAATCATGGCTCCACGGTAGGGCGGTTTGCCGGCGAAATCGCCGTGCCGATAGACGGCTGGCCATCCCATCATTTGAAGGGGCGAGCGCGACTCCGGCGAAGGGTCGCTCGGCGGCGCAGAAACGCCGACGCCGGTGACGGGCAGCGCGCGAGGTTGGGAGGGGGACGTGCGACCCTCGGCTTACCGCCGCAGCCATCACCGACGCCGACGCGGGTGGATGCCCGGACTGACTGACTCCCTGCCTGGGATTGGACACTGCCGCGGCCACTTGCGTCGCAGTGCCGGCCGGGAGAGCCTACCGGTGCTGGAGACGTGGACCACGATAGCGGCATTCCGGCGCCGGTTCGCCCCCCATTCGCACGGCATCGATCCCCGCCAGCTGCAGGGTTACTACCGGGCTATGCGGCGTCGAGGAGGCCGTAACGCGCGGCGCAGGCCAGCGCTTCGAGCTTGGAGTGCGAATCGAGTTTTTCGAGGAGGTTCTGCACGTGTCCGCGAACCGTGGTAAACCCGATGCCCAACTCCGCCGCGATCGCCCGATTGTCGAGCCCGCCGGCCATCAGGCCGAGCACCTCGAGCTCGCGCCGCGTCAGGCTCTCCTGGATGCGCCGCCGCTCCGCCTCGTCGCGAGCCATTTCCTGCGAGCGCATCAGCAGGCGCGCGAGCTGCGCCGGCGGGATCAGCATCTCCCCCTCCGCCGCCCGGCAAACGGCCTCGGTTACCTCGGCGGCCGCCCTCGACTTGGGCAGGTAGGCGCAGGCCCCGGCCCGCACCGCCGCGATCATCGCGGCATCACTGTCATCGGCGCTGACGAAGACGATGGCGAGCTGCGGCCGGCGCGCCCGGAGCCGCATGGCCACATTCGCGCCCGAGTCCTCATGAAGATGCGAGTCCATCACGACCACGTCGGGCTGAAGCTGGTTCGCGATCCGCTCCGCCTCGGAAAGCGACGCGGCCGTGCCAACCACCCGGACCCGCCCGCTGGAATTCAGCATCGCCGCCAGCCCCTCGCTGACGAGGAGATGGTCGTCGACGATGAGGCAGGTGGTTGGCGTCGATTCAGGCGGCATTGGCCACCGCCTGGGCGTGGTTCGGAATCCAACACTCGACGTGGCAGCCCGCCCCCTCGGATCCCGTGATGCGGAGCCATCCGCCGGCGAGCTCGGCGCGCTCACGCATCGCCACGATGCCGAGGTGGCCGCGCGACGAAGGCCGCGGCGCTTCGCCATTGAACCCCACTCCGTCGTCCTTGACGTCGATCAGCACCCCCTGCGAATCGGTCGCCACGACACATTGAACGTGCTGGGCGCGAGCGTGTTTGCGAATGTTGCTCAAGGCCTCTTGCGCGATGCGGAACGCGATCACCTCCAGGTCGGTCGCCGGGTGGGCCTCGCCGCTCGCGGTCAGCTCCACCGCAATCCCGGTCTCTTCCTGCATCGCAACCAGGGATTCGCGTAGGGCCGCCGCCAGCCCTCCCTCATCGAGCGTCAGCGGCCGAAGTTCAAAGATCAGGTGGCGCAACCGGTCGGAGGCTTGCTGGACGGCCACCTGGAGGCGGTCGAGCAACTGGACCTGCGCCGGGTCTTTCAACGAGGATCGCAGGCTGAGCAACCGGACCGCCACCGCAAAAATCGTTTGGATCGAATCATCATGGATGTCGGCGGCGATCCGGCGCCGCTCCTGCTCCTGGGCATCGACCAGGCGGCCCAGCAGCGCCCGACGTTCCCCATCGGCCTCGCGCAAGGCCGCCAGCGTCTGCCGCAAGATGGCCTCATCCCGCCGCCGGTCGGTGACATCCGAGGCGACCGCGATGGCTCCCGCGGTCCGGCCCGCGGCGTCGCGGAACGGTCCCAGCCGCAGCGCGAAGGTCCGCTCCTCACGTCGCAGGTCGATCTGCGCTCTCTCGCCGGACAGCGCGTCGCGAATCGCGCGAATCGCGTCAGGTTGATCGGCCAGCAGCTCGAGGGCCGACCAGCCGCTGGCCTCGCGGCGCGCCTCACCGCCAAAGGGATCCGGCCCGACGCCGACGCAGAACGTGATGACGCCCTCCAGGTCGACGGCGAAGAGGGTGACCGGAGCGCTTTCGATGATGGCGCGGAGCCGCGCCTCCGTCTCCCGCAGCTGTCGCTGGACGTCCAGCCGTTGATCGAGTTCCTGTCGGATGATCGCCTGACCACGGCCCGACTGGGCTTGCGCCGAGACCGCCGACGTCCGTCGTTCGCGCTGAAGGGCGAGCGTAAAGGCGGTCATCCAGACGACTGAGGTGAGCAGCGCGGCCAGGCCGATCGTCAGGCTGCTGCCGCGCAGCCAGGTCAGCGCGAGCGCGAGCGCCACCACGCCTGCCATGGCAACCGCCCCGTACCATTCGGCCCGCCCCGCAAACCGCCACCCCCGCATCCTTCTATAACGGGAAAGCGGTCCGGCTCCGGCTAGCGGGCCACCGCCGCCGGCTGCGCCTCGCCGGCCTCACGCACCGGGTCGACGCGGTAGCCGGCCCCGCGCACGGTCACGATTTCGAAGCCGAGCTTGCCGAAGCGCCCCAGCTTCTCGCGCAACCAGCGGATGTGGACGTCGACCGTCTTGCGATCGCCGAGGTAGTTATAGCCCCAGACCTGCTCCAACAGGATCTCCCGGGTAAAGACGCGGCCCGGGCGATGCACCAGGTAGGCGAGCAGCTCCCACTCCTTGGGAGTCAGCTTGAGCTCGGTGTCGTCGACCAGGGCGCGATGACCCGCCCGGTCGATGCGCAGCCGGCCGAGGCGGTCTTCCTCCAGCTCGGGTCGAACCTCGCGCTGCTCGGTGCGGCGCAAGACAGCGGTCATGCGGGCAAACAGCTCCCGGAGGGAAAAGGGTTTGGTGATGTAGTCGTCGGCGCCGAGCTGCAAGCCGACCACCTTGTCCACCTCGCTTTCCTTGGCGGTCAGCATGATGATCGGCACGTTGCCTTCCTGGCGCAACATGCGGCAGACCTCGAGACCGTTCAGCTCGGGCAGCATGAGATCGAGAAGAATGAGGTCGGGCCGCGAAGCCCGGGCTTGCTGTAACGCCTGCGCACCGTCTTCGGCGACGGTCACCAGGTAACCCTCCTTCTTGAGGTTGAAGGACAGCGTGTCCCGAATCGTCGCATCATCCTCGACGACGAGAATGCGCTTGGGCAATCAGCTCAGCTCCACAATCCGGCCGGTATGCAGGAAGACGACGTCCTCGGCGATGTTGGTCACCCGGTCGGCGATCCGCTCCAGATCCTTCGAAAGGAAGAGCAGGATCGCGGCACGTTCCACCGTCGACGGGTCCTTGACCATGTAGCCGACCAGCTCGTCCCAGAGCCGGTGATAGATGATGTCGACATCGTCGTCTCGCGCCGCAATTGCGCGGGCTCGCTCCTGGTCGGCCTCGATCACCGCCCCCAGGATCTCGTGGACCTGCGATTCCACCAGCTCGGCCATCTTCGGCAGGTCGATGTAGGGCTTGAGCAGCGGGAGATTGTTTAGACGCAGGGTCGCGCGCGCGATGCTGACCGCGTGGTCACCCATCCGTTCCAGCTCGAGGACCATGTGCTGGAAACTGACGATCAGGCGCAGGTCTCGGGCCACCGGCTGCTGGGTTGCCATGATCATGAAGGCGCGCTCGCGCAGCTGGCGGTGCAGCTCGTTGACCTCTTCGTCGCGGGCGATCACCGAGCGGGCGAGCGCGTTGTCACGGTCCACGAGGGCGCGCATCGACTCGGCTATCGCCTGCTCGACCATGCTGCCCATGCGCAGCACACCCGATTTGAGTTCGACCAGTTCCTGATCGAAGACGGTTCTGGTAGTCGCCACGACCAGCTTCTTACCCGAAACGGCCGGTGATGTAATCCTCTGTCCGGCTGTCTTTGGGACGATTGAAGATGTCGTCGGTGGGGCCGAACTCGACAACCTCGCCGGCTCGCCGGTCGTTCATCAGCATGAAGGCGGTGAAGTCGGAGACTCGGGCGGCCTGCTGCATATTGTGCGTCACGATCACGATCGTATACCGCTCCTTGAGCTGTTGCATGAGTTCTTCGATCCGCAACGTGGCAATCGGATCGAGCGCCGACGCCGGTTCGTCCATGAGAATCACCTCGGGTTCCACCGCCAGGGCTCGGGCCAGGCAGAGGTGCTGCTGCTGGCCGCCCGAGAGGTTGATGGCGGACCGCCGAAGCCGGTGCTTGACCTCCTCCCAGAGCCCGGTATCCTTCAGGCTTTCCTCAACCACCTGGTCGATGCGCTTGCGCGGCCACCCCAGGATGTGCGGCCCGTAGGCGACGTTGTCGTAGATCGATTTGGGGAAAGGGTTGGGCCGCTGGAAGAGCATGCCAATCTGACGCCGCAACTGGATGACGTCGGTATCAGGCGTGAGCACGTTGGCGCCGTCCAGCAAAACCTCGCCGCTGGTACGCGTTCCCGGGACCAGGTCGTGCATGCGGTTGAAGATGCGCAGAAAGGTGGTCTTACCGCATCCGGACGGCCCGATCAGCGCGGTGATCCTCTGCTCCTGCACCGCCAGCGAGGCCTCGTGCAGGGCCTGGAAGTCGCCGTACCAGAAGTTGACCTTTCGCGCGTCGAGCTTGATCGCGGGGTCGGCATCACGCACGGCTGGCGGCGCAACCTCGGTCTGCATCAGGGCACTCGATCTCATTGTCTCCCAGCCGTGAGGCTCAATGCTGGATCCGGCGTACGTAAATCCGAGCGAGGATGTTGGTGACCGCCACCAGCATGACGAGCAGCAGGGCCGCCGCCCAGGCCTGGTCCTGCAGGTTCGGGTAGGGGGACAGCGCGTTGTGAAAAACGGTCAATGCCAGCGCGCCCATCGGCCGCAGCGGATTGGTGCTGAAGAAATCGTTTCCCAGCGCCGTGAACAGCAGGGGCGCGGTCTCGCCGGCTGCCCGTGCCATCGAGAGGAGCGCGCCGGTGACGATGCCGCCCAGCGCGGCGGGCACGATGATCTCGAGCGTGACTCTCCAGCGGGGCGCGCCCAGCGCCAGGCCGGCCTCGCGCAACGATCCCGGGACCAGGACCAGCGCGGTTTCCGTCGCCCGCAGGATGACCGGCAGCATCAAGACGCCGAGGGCCAGCGACGCCGACAGCGCGGAAAAGTGGCCCACCGTCGCCACCAGGACCGTGTAGCCGAAGATGCCGAAGGCGATCGAGGGGAGGCCGGTGAGCACATCGCTGATGAACCGCACCGCGTTCCCAAGCTGGTTGCGCCCGTACTCGGACAGGAAGATCCCGATCATCGTCCCAAAGGGAACGGCAAACGCCGAGGCGAGGCCAACGATGATCAGCGTGCCGACAATGGCGTTGACGACGCCACCTCCAGGGACACCGATGGGATGCGGCGTATCGGTGAAGAAGCCGGGGGTGAGCATTCCCGGCAGCCCTTTGATGAGGACGAAGACGAAGAGAATGACGACCGGGATGGCCGCGATCGTCACGCAGACGGCAATCAACCCGACGACCAGCCGGTCGAGCGCGATGCGCACCCACAGCCTGTTCATGCCGAGGCCGGCTCCGAGCCTTTGAAGCGCCAGATCAGTAGTCGCGCGAACACGTTGACCAGGACGGTGATGACCACGAGGATCAGCGCGAGTTCGAAGAGGGCCCCCTGGTAGACGTTGCCAACCGCCTCGGTGAACTCATTCGCAATCACGCTCGGCAGCGTGTAGCCGAGGCTGAAGAGCGAGGCGCTGATGTTCGGGGAGTTGCCGATCACCATCGTGACCGCAATCGTCTCTCCCAGCGCCCGGCCCAGGGAAAGCAATATCGCGCCCGTGATCCCGACCCGGGCATAGGGCAGCACCACCGACCAGATCGTCTCCGCGCGCGTCGCCCCCAGCGCCAGGCTGGCTTCCCGAAGGGCTCGAGGCACGGCGGCGATCACGTCTCGCGAGAGGGCGGTCATGATCGGCAGCACCATGATCGCCAGGACGACCCCCGCGGTCAGGTAGCCGTATCCACTGGCCGTCCCCCTGAATAACGGAAGAAACCCGAACACGTGATTCAAGAAGGGATCGATGTTCGCCCGCATCAACGGCGTCAGGGTGAAAAAGGCCCAGAGCCCGATCACCACGCTGGGAATCGCCGCCAGCAATTCGATCGCGAAGGAGAGCGGGCCGCGGATCATCCTGAGTCCCCCTTCCTCGGCCAGAAAGAGCGCCGCCCCCAACCCGATGGGGAACGCGAGCACGATGCCGATGGCCGACGTGACCAGCGTCCCATAGATGGCGGGCAAGGCGCCGAAGTGCTCGTGGACGGGATCCCACACCCGGCTGACGATGAAGCCAAGACCGAAGCGCGTGATCGACGGCAGCGCCGGCAGCAAGAGGGCGAGCACGAGGATAAACGCGATGACGAAGACCAGAATGGCGGCCACATAGGCCAGTCCGCGGAAGATTTGGTCACCGGTATTGAGGCGCCGCCGGCGGCCAATGGCCACCAGCGGCGCCGGAACCACCCGATCGGCAGTTCCCCGACTCATTCCTGTTTACGAGCCTGAAACGGTGAGGAGCGTACTGCCTCCTGAGGTAACCGTCTTGAGCGAGGTCACGTCATTGCTGACCATGTTCGCTGGAAGCTTTGCGTAATGGACGGTTACCGCGTACTGCTGGCCGTCTTTAACCAGCCAGTAGAGGAAGTCGACCAGCGCCGTGCCCTTGGTCTTGTCGGCCTGGTCCTTATAGAGCATCAGCCAGCTGTATCCGGTGATCGGCGCGCTGGCCTTGCCGGGCGCGTCGACGATCGAGAACTGGCCGGGCGTCACGTCGGGGAACTGGGTGGCGGCGGCGGTCGCGCCTTCGGCGCTGGGGATGACGAACTGGCCGTCGTGGTTCTTGAGCGACGCTTGCGTCATGTTGGTCTGAAGGATGTAGGCCAGCTCGACGTACCCGATTGCGCCGGGCGTGTTCTTGATGGTGGTGGCTACGGCTGCGTTGCCGCTGGCGCCCTGCTCGCCGGCCGGCCAGCTGAGCGACTTGCCTTTGCCGATCTTCGTCTTCCACTCGGCGTTCACGGTTGACATGTAGTCGCTGAAGATGTAGGTCGTGCCACTGCCGTCGGAACGATGCACGACCGTGATCGGCTGATTGGGCAGGCTGACCCCGCTGTTGTCGGCGGCAAGCGCGGGGTCGTTCCAGTTGGTGATGTGGCGCAGGAAGATGCCCGCGATCGTGTCGGGCGTCAGCTTCAGCTGGCCGTTGGCCACGCCCTGGAGGTTGTAGGCGAGCCCTTCGGTGCCGAGCGTCGAGGCGATCTCGACCACGCTGCCGGCGCCCCCGGCGTTGGTGAGCTCCGTCGCGTTCATCGGTACGTCGCTGGCGCCGAAGTCGACGGTCTTCTTGGTCAGCTGCTGAATGCCGGCCCCGGAGCCAACCGCCTGGTAGTTGACCGTGACCTGGCTGAACTTCTGGTTGTAGGCGAAACGGGCGGCATCGTAGAACGGCGCCGGAAAGGTCGCCCCGGCACCGGTCAGCGCCGCGGCCGGGGGAACTGGGATCGGGTTGGCCGCGCCGGTCGAGGGGTTGGTCGCCGTCCCGTTATTGCTCCCGCAGGCCGCGAGCAACAACGCGGCGATCGCAGTCGAACCGACGAAAAAACGTTTCATGCTGGCGATGCTTCCTCCTCCTTGAGAACAGGCGAAAATTCAGATAGCGGATCCAGTCCTGATGTTAGGCAGCCGCCGTAATCGCTCGGTTGGTGGAAGGTTAAGGGGAGGTTAACGCTGGGCGCGGAAGCCGCACGGTCACCTCGCTGCCCGAGCCCGGAATGCTGTCGGCCGTGATCGTGCCGCCCTGGAGCTCGATCAGGTGGCGGGCGATCGAGAGCCCCAGGCCGGTTCCGGGTTGGCCCCCACGAGCGCGATCGACCTTGTAAAAGCGCTCGAAGATCCGCGGGAGGTCGCGGGGTGGAATCCCGGGGCCGGTGTCGCGGACGGCGATCACGGCCCAGACGTGATCGGCGTGCGCCCCCACCACCACCTCGCCGGCTTTGGTGAATTTCAGCGCGTTGTCGACGATGTTCTGCAACGCCTGGTCCGCTTTGCCTCGGTCGCCGAGCGCCTCGAGCTGAGCGTCAATCGCTTCCGCGCGCAGCTGCAGTCCGGCGGCGGCCGCGCGCCCCTGGTAGCGATCGATCAACTCGCCGACCAGGCCGGCCACCCTGAAACGCGCTCGCTCGACCTGGATGCCTTCCGCATCGAGGGCCGCCAGCTGGGTCAGGTTGTGGAGGATGGCCTGCAGTCGCTGCGATTCCTGGATCACGCGGTCGATGAAGGTCCGCGCGTCGCCGTCGGCAGGCAATTGGCCCGCGAGGGTCTGGGCGGCAAGGTCGAGACCGGCGAGTGGGGTGCGGATCTCGTGGGAAAGGTTGGCAACAAATTGCTGCCGAACGGTCTCCAGATAGCGCAGCCGGCTCACATCGCTGAAGATCAGCGCCGCCCGCTGGCCCTCGAGCGGGATGGCCCGAACCTGCAGGATCCGACCCGAAACGGGGAGCTCGATCTCCAGCGATTGCTCATCGCCCGACTCGCGCGCGCGTTCGGCGAGTGCGTCGAGCCGATGGTCACGAATGACCTCGACCAGGAGCCGGCCGACCGGCTGATCGATCGCCGAAAGGAGCCGGGCCGCTACCGGATTGAGCCAGCCGACGCTCCGATCCGCATCCACCAGCACAACGCCTTCGGCCAGGTGCTCGAGGACGGCGAACGCCTCCATCGGTTGCTCGGGGTTATCCACGGATCCACCCGGTTCGCGCGGCGGGTGGGCGCGACGTGGCCAGTCGTTGGCGCGCCGCCGCCAGATGCCTGCCATGCGTCGCGGAATCTAGCAGATAAAAGAAAGCCGCTCCCACGGGGGAGAGCCTGGGAGCGGCTCGGAAAGGGAAACCGGGCGTCCGAATCGTCAACGCCTACGGTAGAGTCGCCCGGTAAAGGCGCGGGAGACCGCAGATTAAAGTTTCGGAGCTCGCCGTCTTAACCTGTCGATAACGCGGCCTTAATCGCGCCCGCCTAGTCTGTCGTTCGAGGAAGGTAAGGCATTGGCACAGCCACGGCTTCAGACGCGCCAGGTTGTGTCCGGCGACGCCGCCTTGGCCAATCAACGGGTCAAGCTGCGCGCGTCCAATCTCTCCTTCTTCTACGGCAGCTTCCGCGCCCTGAATGAGGTCAGCCTCTCGATCGCCGAGGGGAGGATCACGGCCCTGATCGGACCGTCCGGCTGCGGCAAGAGCACCTTGCTGTCCACCTTCAATCGGATGTACGAACTCACCCCCGGTGCCCGCGTCAAGGGCTCGATCCGGCTCGGCCACGAAGAGGTGACCACCATGGGCAACCTCCAGCAGCTACGCCGGCGCGTCGGCATGGTGTTCCAGCGCGCCAATCCGTTTCGCATGTCGATTTACGACAATGTCGCCTACGGTCCGCGGCTGATGGGCTGGAGCAAGGACGCGATCGACGCGGCGGTTCGGGAAAGCCTGACCGTTGCCGGGCTCTGGGACGACGTCAGCGATGGCCTCAATCGGTCTGCCACCTCGATGTCGGGCGGACAGCAGCAGCGCCTCTGCATCGCGCGCTGCATCGCGGTGAAGCCGGAAGTCATCCTGATGGATGAACCCTGCTCGGCGCTGGACCCGATCTCGACGATGCGTGTCGAGGAGCTGATCCGGCAGCTGGCTACGTCCTACACGGTGGCGATCGTCACCCACAACATGCAGCAGGCTCGACGGCTGGCCGACTATACCGCCTTCATGTTGATCGAGCCGTTTCACCGCTACGGGGAACTGATCGAGTTCGGTGACACCCGGAAGATTTTCGACGATGCCGCGGACGAGCGGACCCGCGACTACATCAGCGGAAAGTTCGGCTAAGCCCGCTTCAGGGCGCGGCCCGATAGCTGGCGCCGGAGACATCGCCGTTGCGTTCCTCGAGGACCCAGGTGCCACCCTTCTCATTGGCAAGCCGTGATCGGGACAGCAGGCCTCGCTCGACCAGCAGCTCGAGCAGCTCCTCGACGACGTCGCCGTGGGTGCAGAGGACGAGCCGGCGGCCCGGCCGCTGCTTGATGAGCCGCAGCACGCTCTCCCCGCCGGCTCCTTCTTCGAGGAGTGGTTCCGGTTGGACCGGCAACCCTCGCGCCTTCGCCAGGGGCTCAACCGTTTGCATGCAGCGCACATAGGCGCTCGAGCGGATTTCGTCCAGAGGTTCGTCCCGCAGCTGTTGCGCCAGCGCTTCCGCCTGCTTGCTGCCCGCCTTGGTCAAGGGCCTGAGCCGGTCATCCCCTTGCCATTCCGAACGGTCACCGGCTTTGGCATGCCGGACGACGTAGACCGGCAAGAAGCGGTTAGCCCGTTTCGGCGAGGTCGAAGGCGCGAAGCAGCGCGCGGTCGCGGCGGTAGCTGAGCAGATCCATCGCCTCGTCCACCGTCACCCAACGGACTTCATCGACCTCACTGCCTGCCTGGAATCGCCCGCCGACGACATCCATCAAGTAGTAGCAGGCCACCTTGTCACGGCCCTTGTGGTCGGAGTAGGCGGTGCAACCGAGGGCGCTGACCAGGCGGCAGCGCAGACCCGTCTCCTCCTCTACCTCTCGGAGCGCGGCCTCCTCGAGGGTCTCACCACGATCGAGCTTACCTTTGGGAAACGACCAATCGTCATACCCCGGCCGGTGTACGATCGCCAGCCTGATCGGCCCGCGTGATCCGTTCTTACGAACCACGCCACCTGCGGCGCGAACCAGCTTGGCCTCATCGACATTCAGGATCTTTGCTGCCATGGACACCCCTTGCGCGGTTTGTTGCTGCCACGATTGCTTGATCGACGCGGCCTCCCTTATATCATCCACTTTCTGAGTCGTCTGCGGGAAAGTTTTTTCCAGGCGCGATGCCATTCGACCCGATCCTCCAGCGCCGCCGCCCGTTCCATGGCGGTCAGCTCGCCGGCCGCGAAGGCCTGCGGGCCCTGCGTCGCCTGACGCAGCCACCGTTGCGCAGTGACACTGTCCTGGTGATCACCGAGCACGTCCTGCAGTTGGGTGGCCGCCTCAGCCTGCCGTGTCGCATCCTTGCCGGCGATCGGCTCAGCGGCCTCCGCCGCGTAGCGCAGGCGTTTTGCCATGATGCGAATGCGGTGCAGCTCCGCGTCGGATGGGACCTCCGGCAGCTTCGAGACCCCCTTGCGCAAGCGCTTCCAGTCCCGCCGGACAAGGGAGGACATCAGCGATGATGCGGGTTGCTGGCCGGCATCGGTGACGCGGGGAGAGCGTGACGCCTCGATCAGGCGCTCGATGATCTCGAGGTAACGCTCTGAACGCATGTCGAGCACCAGGCGTCCCCTTGCCTCCTGGCTTTCCGCCTCGAGCTCGTCGGCGAGCTCCGCGACCGCCGGGGCGTCGGCCTTGTCGAGGGCCGCGGCACGCCCGCGGAGCCGCTGGCTTAAGACCTGTTTGTCGCGCACCGTCCCCAGCCCGCCGCCCAACCAGCGAAGGTCCTCCCGGATGGTCGCCGTCCAGTCCGGCTCGAGCACGGTCCGGAAGGTGCGCAGCTGCGACCGCAGTCGCCGCGTTGCGACGCGAGCCCGATGGACGTCTTCGGGGTCGTCACCGAGACGCACTCCCGGGTCGTGCTGGAGCAGGCTCGAGACCGACGATCCGATCACGTGGCGAACCAGCTCGGCGGTGGTGGGGGCGGAGCCGATCGGCAAGGGGTCGACTTCGGGCGGGGCGGTTGCCCGGGCGCCCAGCGCGCGAATGAGCTTTGAGGTCTGTCCTTCATCGGCAGCCCCGGCCCCACGCAGGCGCGAAAGGATCGGTTGCAGCAGCGCTTCGGCGGAGGGGTCGCGCAGCTCAACCTCGATTTCGCGAAAGCGATTCTGGACGCGAAGCCCCTGGATCACCGAAACATCGTCGTCGACCACCTCGGCAAGGACCGTCCCGTCGCCGGTTAAAAGCTGGAGCTTGCGCCGCAAGGTTGAAAGGCTGACCACCGGCACCAGGGTGCTTTTACGCACGTAGCCCAGAACCAGGGCAACGGCGGCGTCGGGCGGACGGCTTTCGCGGTTTGGGAACTCGAGCTCGCGGCGGGTCAGCGCGACATGGTCGCCGGAGACGGGAAGCTTGAGCGTCCAGCCTTCACCCTGGCGCAACCGCAGGCTGCATCCCCAGCGGGTCAGGCGCAGATCGGGCGAGTCGTAGTAGACGGTCTCCAATCGCCGTTCGTCAACGGGCGAGGTATGGATGGCCGCGCCGAGGTCGCCGAGGTCGGGAAGGCTGAAGGAAGGCGGGACCGCGAGTTTGACCTCGCGTTCAAGCATCCAGGGACCCGTTCGTCGAGCTGACGGCCCGCTCGGTGGCGAGCTTTTCGAAAACCCGCTGGGCATTGACGCCCTCGACGGTTTCGACTTTGGTCCAGGACCCATCTGCATGGAGAGTCCAGGCGAGCACGTCATCCTTGAGTTCCACCTCGATCACCTGATCGAGACGCTGCTGCAGCCGGCGATCCAGCACGGGAACCATCGCCTCGACGCGGCGGTCGAGGTTGCGAGGCATCAGGTCTGACGACCCGAGATAGTAGGCGGCTTCATCGCCATCCGGGCCAAAGCGGAAGACGCGCGAGTGTTCGAGGAAGCGGCCGACCAGTGACCGAACCCGAATATTTTCGGAGAGCCCAGGGACGCCGGGCCGCAGACTGCAGATGCCACGCACGATGAGATCGATCTGGGTTCCCGCCTGCGAGGCCTCGTAGAGGACGTCGACGATCTCCGGATCGACCAGGGCGTTGACCTTGAGCACGATCCGGCCGCCCCCCGGCCGGCCGGCCTCCAGGCGAATCATGCGGATGATGTTGGCCCGCAGCCCCATCGGCGCGACCAGCAGCCGGCCGAACCGCCGCTGACGGCTGTACCCGGTCAGGAAATTGAAGAGTTCGGCCACGTCGTTGCCGAGCTCGGGATCAGCCGAGAGAAGTCCCACGTCCTCGTAGATCTGGGCGGTCTTCGGGTTGTAGTTGCCGGTCCCGACGTGCACGTAGCGACGAATGCCCTCGGCTTCCCGCCGGACCACCAGCGCCACCTTGGCGTGCGTCTTCAATCCCACGACGCCGTAGACGACGTGGACGCCGACCTGCTCCAGCGCCTGGGCCCAGGCGATATTCGCGCGCTCGTCGCCGCGGGCCTTGAGTTCGACCAAGGCAACGACCTGCTTGCCGCTCTCGGCCGCGCCGATCAGGGAGCGCACGATCGGGCTGACCGGACCCGAGGTTCGGTAGAGCGTCTGCTTGATGGCGAGGACGTCCGGGTCCTGCGCGGCCTGCTCGATGAAGGCCTCCGCCGAGCTGGCAAAGGAGTCATAGGGATGGTGCACGAGCACGTCGCCGTCCTCGAGAACCTTGAAGATGTCCGCCGGTGCACCACCCGGGCCTTTCAGCCGCAGCTGCGTCACCGGGGTCCAGGGGTCATCCTTGAGATCTGGCCGATCCAGCGCATAGAGCGCCCACAGGCTGCTGAGGTCGAGCAGTCCTTCGACCCGGTAGACGTCGGTCGGCTCCAGCTCGAGCTCGCGAACCAGCAGGTCGAGCACCTCTTCCGACATCCCGGCGTCGACCTCGAGTCGGACCACCTGCGCGCGGCGCTGCTGCCGGCGGAGCTCGCTCTGAATCGCCGCCAAAAGGTCGGCGGCCTCCTCGTCGACCACGTCGAGGTCGGCGTCGCGGGTCACCCGGAAGGGATGCTGACTGACGATGTCCATCCCGGGAAAGAGCTCGTCGACGTGGAGGGAGATCACCTGCTCGAGCGGAATGAACCGCTTACCATCCGGCAGCGGAATGAAGCGCGGGAGCAGCGGCGGAACCTTGACGCGCGCGAACCGCATCTCCCGGTTGACGGGGTCTCGAACCATGACGGCGAGGTTCAGCGACAGATGGGAGATGTAGGGGAATGGGTGCGCCGGATCGACGGCGAGAGGAGTCAACACCGGGAAGATGCGCGCCTCGAATTCCGCGGCCAGGTAATCGCGGTCAGCGTCATCGAGGTTGCCGACGCCGGCGACGCACACGCCGTGCCGGTCGAGGGCGGGCGCCACGTCTTCGGTGAAGAGACGGGTACTCACCTTCAGCAGGCCGTCAGCGCGCTCATGGATGGCGCGAAGTTGCTCGCCGGTGGTCATACCGTCCGGGGACGTCTGCGGCAGCGCCGCGTGCAACTGTTCCTTGAGTCCGGCGACCCGCACCTGGAAGAACTGGTCGACGTTCTCGCCCAGGATGGCGAGGAACCGGACCCGCTCCAGAAGCGGGCGCGATCGATCTTCCGCCATGGCGAGCACTCGCTCGTCGAAGTCGAGCTGGGAGAGCTCCCGGTTGATGTAGCGTTGGCGGGCGCCGGAGCTCGCCGGGTGACCGTCGACGAGGGTCGGCGCCTGGCCGGCCTGAGACTCCTGGACGGAGGGTGTCGAACTGGGCTCTGGCTGGCCTGACGGTGCTATGTCGGCGTCGCGGACAGGCGCGGACACCGGGGACTTGGGGGGTGCTTCCACTGGAATAGTATAGGTAGCCCCGGGCTAAGCGGCGGCTAACGCAAAATTAGTCTATGGGACTGCGAATCGGGTCGGTCGTGATCAATTGTGACGACTTCGAAACGACGATCGCCTTCTGGCAACAGGCACTCGGATATCAGGTGCGGAGGACCGCCGAGGGGGACTTCGCCATCCTTCACGACCCGACCGGCCGCAGCCCGAACCTGTCAGTCCAGGACACCGACGAACTGAAGTTCGGCAGGAATCGGACGCACCTCGACCTGTACGCGACCGACCAGAAGGCCGAAGTCGACCGGCTGGTCCGGCTCGGGGCAACGGTCAAACGGCTGCCTGACCCGGGCGAGGACTATGTGATCCTGGCGGACCCGGAGGGGAAGGTCTTCTGTGTCATACAAGCCGCTGCCGCCGAGAGCAAGGACGAGCCCTGAGGGATCCGGCCGGACCCACCCAACATGGATCGAGGCGCATTGTCGGTGGAAGCGGTGGGCGGACCCAACTGGTCGGCCGCCATTGCCATGATTCGCGATGGCGGATACGTCATCTACCGCGCGATCGGCCTCACCCTGAGGGAGTATCGCGGACCACAGCCGGCGCTTGGCCGGCTGAAAGCGAGGATCCAATCATCGTGGCAGGCAGAGAACGTCACAAGAGAACGCGCGATCGCGGACCTGGAACGAGGTAAGGCCACGATCCAGGCACTGGTTAAGGAGAGTGCGGAGATAAGGGAGTTAGCCCGCGAGCGCGGGTTGGAGTACGAACTGATAGACGACTACGGAATGGGCGCCGTCCGGCTCGCAACCGAAGTCGATGGATTGCTCACCCTTACGCTCCTAAAACGGTAGCCAACCCCCGCAAAACGGCAAAGGCAAAGCGGGTGACGAGACTCGAACTCGCGACTTCAACCTTGGGAAGGTTGCACTCTACCAGCTGAGTTACACCCGCTCGGCTAGGCGGATTTTACCTCGCCGCAACTCCGCGCACATCGGCCAGAGGACCTCGATCAACTCGGCGACGCGCCGGGCCGTCGCCGCCAGCCGAGCGGCATCGAAGCCCTCCACGGCATGCGTTTCATACAACCGCACCCAGCCCTTGTCCCATGGTTCCAGGTCGAGGCGCTCGCCCAGCCGGGCCTTGATCATCAGCAGCCGACGCGACAGCCCGACGGCGATCCGCTCGTTGAGCTCGGGTGGGCCCTCCAGGTGCAGACCCAGCTCCAGCCGGCCGGTCTTCGCATGCCACCAGGCCTCGACATGAAGCCGCGGGTCGTCGAACCACCACTGCGTCTGGCTCGACCGCACGCGATGCTTCACGTCCCTCATCGCCGGTGGCAGGCCGGCCTTCACCTTCTCGGGCAGCGCCCGAAAGAACGGGGCGGTTCGAATGAACCGATCAGTTCGGCGCGGGGGGGAGGCCAGTCGAGCCTTGACCAACAGCCGTCTTGACCAGCGCGGTGTACCGGTCCGCCAGGTCGCGGGCGCGCTGCGAGTCATCCATGCTCACGATGATGTGATAGCGCGGCATATCCGGATCGGGCAGCACCAGAACCCACCCACCGTCGACGAACACCTTGATCCCATCCGCCAGGTCGACCGGCGCATCCCGGTGCATCTCGACCATGGTGCGCATCACGCGGCCTTTGGCGTCCCAGGGCACGGTCTGGAGCCGGTGCTCGTAGGCGGCCCGCGGAATCTCCTGACGCACCACTGAGACCGGCCGGCCGTCCTTCGCCAGCAGCTCGAGCAATTTGATCAAGCTAAAGATGGCGTCGAAGCCAAGCAGGTGGTCGGGAAAGGCGTAGCCGCCATTCGCATCGGAGGCGAGCCGGGCCTGGTGCTGCTGGGCGGCCCGCAGCAACGCGGCGGGCTCGGCTTTGCCCGGCACGAAATGCGATCCCGGGAGCTGCCGGACCAGCGCGGCGATCGTCTGCGGCACCGTCGCCGGCGCCACCAGGACGCCGGGCTTGCTCTTGAGCGCCAGCAAGCCGATGACCCCGAGCGCCTCATGGTGGTCGAGCAGCTCGCCCTGTTCGTCGATCAAGAAAATCCGCTCCGACCCGTAGTCGATGTAGGCGCCCAGATTGCAGCCGAGCGTGCGCGTGATCAGCGCCGATTGCCGGCGCGCTTCGTCGAAGGCTTCATTCGTCTTCGATTGATAGGTTTCGTCGAAGCCGGCATTGAGCGGGATGGCCTCGATGTTGAGTTCCTTGAACAGCCGCGGCAGCACCAGTGAGGCACTGCCGTGATCGAAATCGACCAGCACTTTCTGATGCGCCTGGCGGACCGCCTCGACATCGATCTGCCCAACGAGCCCGTCAATGTAGGAGTCGATCGTGTCTTGCGGGTAGCTGATGTCACCCATCTCGTAGAAGTGAACCCGCCGGATGTCCTCGCGGAAGAAGATGTTCTCCAGCTTGCGCTCGGCTCGCTTGTCCAGCACGACACCGTTGCTGTCGAACATCCGGATGTCGGCCGAGCGGCTGTCGAGCGGCGACATCTGCACATGAACCGAGCCGGCGATCGGATGCTCGCGGGTGTAGTACTGCACCACCGGAATCGGGAGCTCGCTCAGATCGATGATCTCGGCGCCGGACGACATCATCCCCGCGATCATCGCACGCTTGATCATCCGCGACGGCCGCTGGCCATCCCGGGCGGCGCCGATCGCCGCTCCCTTGGGAAAGAGCGCCGCAAACGACGCCCCCAGCCGCGCGCAGTACTCGGGGGTCAGCTCGATGTTGACCAGGCCGACCAGCCCGTAGGAAGAGAACAGCCCCCGCTTGTAGTGACCGGCCCAGATGATGCTCTCGTGCACGGTTGATCCCGGCTCGATTTCCTTGTCCGGCCAGATCTTGACGCCGGCGTCGATCGTGGTGCCTTCGCCGACCACCACGTCGTCGCCGATGACGGCACCTTCTTCCAGCAAGCAGTTGTTCTTGATGGTGGCGTGCCGGCAGACGATCGCCTGCCGCAGTCGCGAATTCTCTCCCAGGTAGGAATAGGTCCACACCACCGAATTGCTGACCTTGGTGTTCTCATCGACCACCGAGAAGTTGCCGATGCAAACCGGGCCGTTGATGAAGACGCCCGCCTTGAGCTTGGAGTCGTTGCCGATATAGGCGGGGCCTTCGATGCGAACCCCGAGGCCGACTTCGACGTTCTCTCCCATCCAGACATTGCCGTGCCGCCGCTCACCGGGAATCTCGAGATCGACCCGTCCCTCGAGCGCATCCCAGTTCGCCTGGTAATAGGTCTGAATGTTGCCGATGTCGCACCAGTAGCCGCCGGCCAGATAGCCGTACAGCGGCAACCCGTTGGCCAGCATCTTGGGAAAGACGTCGCTGCTCCAGTCCACCACCGCGGCCGGCGGCAAGAGGTCGAGCACGGCCGGCTCGATCACATAGATGCCGGTGTTCACCTGGTCTGAGAAGACCTCGCCCCAGGATGGCTTCTCCAAAAACCGGTTGATGGTGCCGTCCGGGTTGGTGATCACCACGCCGAACTCGAGTGGGTTCGAGACCGAGGTGAGCACGATGGTGGCCTGCGCGCCTTTCTCCCGGTGATACGCCATCACCTGGCCGAGGTCGATGTCCGTCAGGGCATCGCCGCTGATGACGATGAACGGCTCGTCGAGGAACTCCTGCGCGTTCTTGACACTGCCGGCGGTTCCCAGCGGCGAGTCCTCGACGACGTAGGTGATGTCCACCCCGAAATCGGAGCCGTCACCGAAGTAGTCACGGATCGCCGAGCCGAGGTACTGCAGCGTCACGATCACGTCGGTGATGCCATGCTGCCGCAACAGCCGCAGGATGTGCTCCATCACCGGCTTGCCCACGACCGGCACCAGCGGCTTCGGGATGCCGCTGGTCAACGGCCGCAGCCGCGACCCCTCGCCGCCCGCCATCACCACCGCCTTCACGCCGGTTGTCCCACCCGCTTCTTGATTCCTTCGCGAAGGAAGGCCGCGGAATCTTCGGGTTTGACCACGTTGATCCACATCCCCGTCCCCAGCTCGAAGCCCGCGGCGGTGCTGAGCTTGGGAATCAGCTCCAGGTGCCAGTGATAATCCTGGTCGACCTTCGCCTTCAGCGGCGCGCTGTGAATGTAGTAATTGAACGGCGGATCGTTCAAGCCCTCGCGCAGCGCGCTCAGCGTGAGCTGCAGGGCCTCGGCGAACGCCGGCTTTTCGCTCGCCTCGTCGAGATCGCCGAACGAGGCCCGATGCCGCCGCGGCATGACCCAGGTTTCGAACGGCGTGCGTGCGGCGAAGGGGGCAAAGACCACGAACGCCTCATTTTCGAACACGATTCGCGCCGCGGCCTGCCGCTCCTCCTCCAGGGTGCGGCAAAAGCCGCACCCGCCGTAGGTATCGAGGCATCGACGGGCGCCGGCGAGCTCATCGGTGAAGGCCGGCGGCACCAGCCCGATCGCATACAGCTGGGAATGCGGGTGCTCCAGCGACGCGCCCGCCGGGCGGCCGTGGTTGTAAAGGATCAGCACGTGCTCGAGCGCCGGGTTCTGCGCGTGATGCCGGTAGCGGTCGAGGTACGATTGCACGATTTCCTCAACCTGCCGGCGGGGCAGTACGGCGGTCGGCGCGCGATGGTCCGGGCTCGAAATCAGCACCTCGCAGGCGCCAATCGCGTCGCGCTGCCAGAACGGTCCCTCCTGACGGTCCTGCCCATCCGGCTCGAGCCGGAAGGCGGCATAGAGATTGGGCACGACACGAATCCACCATCCCTGGGTGTTGGGCAGGGTGCCGGGGTGCCGGTACGCCAGAACCTCCGGCGGCGTCATCGACTCGTGCCCCGGACAGAAGGGGCACACGTCGCGGGCCGCGACGGATTCCTTGGCCGCCTGGGTGAATGAGTCGGGCCGCCTGGCACGTTCGGTCGCCACGGCCACCCATCGGCCGGTGATCAGATCTTGTCGAAGCTGGGGCAGGGCAAGACTCCTGGGAAACGGCGCGAAAAGTGAGGCTTCATTATGCCGTAAGGTTCGCGGACAGTGATTCCTTGCAGATCAGCCCGTCCGAGACCGCGACCTCGTTGCCGGCCGGGGCCGGGTGGACCTCAGGCGACCCGCTCGCCCGCCTTGAAGACCGCCCAGACCCGCCACAGCGTTGCCGGGTCACTCAGCGGATCACCGTGGACCAGCACCAGGTCCGCGGGATCGCCTTGCTGCAGCCGGCCGGCATGGGCGATCCCAAGTAGCTCACCGCCCCGCCAGGTGACGGCGGCCAGCGCCTCCTGCGGCGACACGCCCGCCTCCACCAGCAGCTCAACCTCCCACGCCAGGTGACCGGCGCGCACCGAGCCGCCACCGAAGTCTGAGCCGGCCGCGATCCGCACACCGGCCCGCTGCGCCGCCCTGATCGCCGCAACCGCTCCCTCGCGGCGCGCGGCCAACCGACGCTTGCCTTCCTCGCCGACAAAGCGGTCGATCCGCGTGGTCCGTTCGAACGTCCTCCAGCTGGCGAGCACCGACAGCGTGGACACCAGCGCGACGTTGTTCCTCGCCATGGTCGCGGCCACGGCATCATCGACTTCCATGCCGTGCTCGATCGAGTCGACGCCGGCCTCCGCGCCCACGCGTGCGCCATCGAGGATCGTGGCATGGGCGGTGATGCGGCGTCCCCGCTCGTGTACCGCCTCGACCGCAAGGCGCACATCATCAACCGTGAACGGGCAGCGGTCCCCGCGGCCAGGCGGGTCGAGCATGATCTTGACGAAGTCTGCACCGGCATCGAGCTGCGCCAGCGCTGCCGATCGCAGCCCTGCCCCGTCGGCAACCGGGACGGTCATCGGCAGATAGCCCTCCTTGGCGATCCAGGTCCCGGCGGCCCGGATATAGGGCGCGCCCGGTCGAGCGCGCAGCTCCGTTCGCACCTCGAGGCTCAGGGCCCGGCCGTCCGGACCCGCCGGCGCCCCGACGTCGCGTGCCCAGAGGATGCCGGCCTGGACCAGCCGTGCCGCGTTCTGACGCGCGACCTCGCGGAGCCGATCGGGCGGATCGGACCCGCGCTCGATCCAGTGGCTGCCACCCGGCATCGTCAGGTGGCTGTGCGCATCGACGAAGGCGGGGACGATGGTCGCACCACCGCCGTCGAGAATCTCCGCCCCACCCGGATCGATCGCGTCCCTGGGTCCGATGGCGGCGATCCGACCGTTCTCGATCAGCAAGCTGATCTCGACCTGCAGGCTGGCGGACCGCCCATCGGCCAGGCAGGCGTCCTGGATCAGCAGCCGGCTCACGCCGGCACCGGCTCGGGCTGTCGCTTCAAACCGACAACCGGTCCGAGAAAGATCCAGAACGCCGCCGCGGCCGATACCAGGCTGCCCAGGATGATGGTCGGCACCACCCCGATGGCCGTCCCGAGGATTCCCCCGACCACCGCGCCGATGGGGATCGTTCCCCAGACGATGGTGCGCATCGTGGCGTTCATTCGTCCCTGTACCCGGTCGGGCGTGATCGCCTGACGGAGGCTGACCTGATTGATGTTGTAGATCGGTCCCATCAAGAAGGCGACGAAGCCAAGGACACTGAGAATGACGACGGGCGCTCCAAACCGGGCGAGCGGGATTCCAACGCTGACCAGGCCACCGAGAAGGATCGACAGCGCAAGCGTCAACCCGAGACCGATCGTTCGAGCCGCCCAGCCCGCGATCACGGCCCCCACCAGAAAGCCCACGCTGCTGATGGCAAAGACCAGTCCAACCAGACCGGCGGTCAGGTGCAGATCGCGATAGGCAAAGACCAGGAAGACCGCGCCGAAGATCATGTTGGATCCCAGATTGCTGGTCGCGGTGGTGGCGGCGATCCGCCAGAGCAAGGGGTTCTTGAACACGACCTCGACGCCCTCGCGCATCTCGACCAGAAACCCGGTCTGTCCAGACGCCGTCCCTGGCTTCGGCACCGGTTCCGGGTTTTTGATCAATGCCAGGGCCAGCGCGGAGACCAGGAAGGAGACCGCGTCGACCGCTACCGCCCTGGCTCCGCCGATCAGCTGGATCAAGAATCCGGCGACCGCGGGCCCGGCGATCTGCGAACCAGAACGCGTCACCTCCAGCTTGGTGTTGCCTTCGATCAGGTTCGGACGGTCGACCAGCACCGGCAGGTAGGACTGATAGGCGACGTCGAAAAAGACGGTGAAGATGCCGCTGATCAGTGCGACGACGTAGAGCTGCGGGAGCGTCAAGGCCCCCAGGCTGAATGTGATCGGGATCGAGGCCAGCGCCGCCAGCCGGCCCAGGTCGCAGACGATCATGATCGGCCGCCGCCGCAGCCGGTCGGCGTAGACCCCGGCGACCAGCCCCAGGGTTGGAAAGGCAAGGAACTCGAGCGCCGAGAGGATCCCGACCTGGAAGGGACCCGCATGCAGGATGAGGATGGCCACGGTCGGCATGGCGAGCTGGGTGATCTGGGTGCCGAACTCGCTGACGGTCTCGCCCGCCCAGAGCTTGAGAAAGTCAGGATGACGCCACAGCACGCCGCCGAACACCGGGCGATTCTATCCCGGTGGATCGGTTCATTCGCGGCGCGAACCACCGCCCGTTCCAGGGCGATGACGGCCAGGCGTTGGGCTGATAAGATCGTTTTGAACTCAGGGTGCGCCCTTCTATGGATGCGTCTACCCAGCACGCTTCGCTGACAGGGGAGGAAGCCGTTTTGGTCCTGCGAGAGGGGCGCGCACACGGCTGACCTGCTTCGCGTTCAGAATCTCGAAACCCATTTCCAGACGCGCGACGGCGTCGTGCGCGCGGTCGATGGCGTATCGTTCGCGATCCCGCAGGGCGAAACGATGGGCCTGGTGGGCGAGTCCGGCTGCGGCAAGAGCGTCACCGCGCTGAGCATCATGCGCCTGATCGATTACCCGGGCGAGATCGCGGGCGGGCACATCCTCTTCAAGGACAAGGATCTGGCCGAGCTGGAGATCGACGAGATGCGCCATATCCGCGGCTCCGAGATCGCGATGATCTTCCAGGAGCCGATGACGTCGCTCAATCCGGTCTACACCGTCGGCGACCAGATCGCGGAGGCCGTCCAGCTGCACCTGAAGCTCTCGCGGAAGGACGCCTGGAAGCGGGCGATCGAGATGCTCGACCTGGTGCGCATCCCATCACCCGAGCGGCGCGTCAGTGACTATCCCCACAACATGTCGGGCGGAATGCGTCAGCGCGTGATGATCGCCATGGCGCTCTCCTGCAACCCCAAGTTGCTGATCGCGGACGAGCCCACGACCGCCCTCGACGTCACCATCCAGGCCCAGATCCTGGACCTGATGCGTGACCTCCAGCAGCGGCTCAAGATGTCCATCCTGCTGATCACCCACGACCTCGGGGTGGTGGCTGAGATGTGCAAGGACGTTGCCGTCATGTACGCCGGCCAGATCGTCGAGCAAGCCGACGTCAACACATTGTTCCGCTCACCGCAGATGCCCTACACCGAAGGCCTCTTGAAGTCGATTCCACGTCTGGGGATGACCCAGGCGCAGAAGCTCGCCGTGATCCGCGGCGTCGTTCCCAACCCGATTCGCTGGCCGAAAACCTGCCGCTTCATGGCGCGTTGCGACTACGCCTTCGACAAGTGCGTGACGCCACCGCCGCTCTTCGACATCGGCGGCCAGAAAGCCGCGTGCTGGCTCGTCGAGGGGGGTCGTCGTGCGGTGGTCGCGACGCCGCCGACCGCGGGTGAGGCGTTCGCGCCAAAGCCAGTTGAGACGCATCCGAGCGCCACCTCGGCGGAGGGTTAGCCGGCTAACCATGGCCGCGACCGAACCGACCAGCACCTCTCCCCCACGGCCGGTCGTGCTCACCGGTGGCGAACAGCTGCTCGAGGTGCGCGGTCTGAAGAAATACTTCCCGGTTCGCCGCGGCTTCCTGCAGCGGACCATCGGGTTCATCAAGGCCGTCGACGGGGTCGACCTGGACGTGGCCCAGGGGGAAACGCTCGGCCTGGTGGGCGAGTCGGGCTGCGGCAAGTCGACGCTCGGCCGGTCGATCCTGCGGCTGGTCGAGCCAACCGCCGGCAGCATCGAATTCGAGGGTCGCGACATCACCCGGCTCGGACGGCGCGGCATGAAGGCGGTCCGTGCGGACATGCAGATGATCTTCCAGGACCCGATCGGCTCGCTGAATCCCCGGATGTCGGTCGGCGACATCATCGGCGAGGGTCTGCTCGTGCACGGCATTCGGCGGCGGCGCCAGCGTGAGAACACCGTCCGCGAGATCCTGCTCCAGGTCGGGCTACGCCCCGAGTACCTGAACCGTTACCCCCACGAGTTCTCCGGCGGCCAGCGCCAGCGGATCGGGATCGCCCGCGCGCTCGCCCTGCATCCCAAGCTGGTCGTCGCCGACGAGCCGGTCTCGGCACTCGACGTTTCCATCCAGTCGCAGGTGCTCAACCTGCTGGTGGAGCTGAAGCAGGAGTTCAATCTCACCTATCTCTTTGTCGCCCACAACCTGGCGGTGGTCGCCTATATCAGCGACCGCATCGCCGTCATGTACCTGGGCAAGATCGTCGAGCTCGCCGGGTCAACCGAGCTCTACGGCAGTCCCCTGCACCCCTACACGCAATCACTGCTCTCGGCGATCCCCAACCCGGACCCGGGCCAGCGCCACGAGCGGATCAAGCTCACCGGGGACGTCCCCAGCCCCTTCAATCCACCATCGGGCTGCCATTTCCGGACTCGCTGCCCGCTGGCCAAAGCCAAAGGCACCATCAACGGGATCTGCGCAGAGCAGGAACCGCCGCTCAAGGAATGGGGCTCGGGGCACCTGGCCGCCTGTCACTTCGCCGGCGAGACCGCCTGAGCCTGATCCTCTCGTAACGCAGGGTCGGGTTCTGCGCTAGCGGATGATCTTGGGATCCAGCGCGTCGCGCAGCCCGTCACCGATGAAGTTGATGCAGAGCACGGTGACGACGACCGCCAGGCCGGGGAAGGTGATCCACCACCAGTTGCCCTGTACCAGCACACCCTGCGCGCCGGCGAGCGTCGAGCCCCAGGAGTAGTTGGGCGGCTGAATGCCGAACCCGAGAAAACTGACGAATGCCTCCAGCACGATGTTGTTGGCGATGCCCAGCGTGAAGGCCACCACGATCGGGCCGACCGCGTTGGGCAACAGGTGGCGGAAGATGATCCGTCGGTTTGGCACCCCGAGAGCCCGCGCAGCCTCCGCGAACTGCATCTCGCGGAGGGACAGGAATTGGCTGCGCACGATACGCGAGATCGACGGCCAGCTCAGCAGCCCGAAGATCAGCGCGATCTTCCAGGGGGACGCCTCGCCGAACACCCTGGCGGCGAGCGGCACCAGCAGCAGGGCGGGGATCGTGAGGAAGACATCGGTAATGCGCATCAAGAGGGCATCCAGCGCGTGGCCGAAGTACCCAGCGGTCGCCCCCCAGGTGACGCCGATGATCGCGGCAATCACCATCGACCCGATTCCGATGAAGATCGAGAAGCGGCCTCCGTAGAGCACCAGGCTGAAGATGTCGTGGCCGTTGTACGAATCCGTTCCGAAGAGGTGCTTCAGCGAGGGGCCGGTGCCGGCATCCAGCAGCGAAAACTGGTCTGGAGCCTGGATGTAATTCGGAAACAAGAGGTGCCAGAGTGGAGCGCCGTAGCAGGCGACAATCAGGATACCCAGCGCGAGGAGGGCCCACTTCGCCGTCGGGTGGCTCATGAACCGGCGGTAGGTCAGCTCGCGGAAGCTGAACTGCCTGACGGTGACGTCGTCGCCGGCCAGTGCCCCGGCGGTGACCGCGCCAAGCGACTCGCCCCCGACCTGGCGGGTGTCAAGCATAGGAGATCCTCGGGTCGATGTAGGCGTAGGCGATGTCGGCGAGCAGGTTGAAGAGCACGATCAGGATCGCGGATACGGAGAGGATGCCCATCAGCAAGGGATAGTCGAACGCTTCCAGGGCCTGGAAGAACAGCTGGCCCATCCCCGGCCAGCTGAAGATCGCCTCCGTGACGACCGCCCCCGAGAAGAGGAGTGGCAGCTCGATCGCGATGTTGGTGACGACCGGGAGCAGGGCGTTGCGCAGCGCATGCTTGAGGACCACCACGCGCTCGCTCAGGCCTTTCGCCCTCGCGGTGCGGACGTAGTCCTGATGGATCGCATCGAGCATCGACGACCGCATGAAGCGAGAGTCACCGGCGATACCGACGATGGCGATCGTCGTCGCGGGCAGCACGATATGGACCATGATGTCGAGAATCCCCGCGATCGGATTCTGGCCGAACCAGGCGTTGTAATCCGACGTCAGAAATGGCGCGCCCGACAGCCTGACGTTGATGATGCCGGCCACCGGGAAGATCGGCACGAAGACCGCGAAGATCAGCAGTAGCATCAGCCCCAGCCAGAAGGTCGGCATCGAGTAGCCGACGTAGGAGAAGAACGTGAGCGCCTGATCGAAGAACGAGTAGCGCTTGAGCGCGGCGATGATCCCGGCCGGCAGCGCGATCACCTGCTGGATCACGTACGCCGTGACCATCAGGATGACGGTCGCCGGAAGTCGCGAGAAGATCACCTCGCGCACCGAGCGGTGCATGAAGAAGGAAAACTGCCAGTTGCCGGTGACCATCGACTTGGCCCACTGGAGGTATTGGACGTAGATCGGCTGGTCCAGTCCCCACTGGTGGATGATCGCCTGGCGCGCCGCCTGGCTCATCCCCGGACGGAAGGCGAAGGCGGACAGTGGCCCACCCGGGACCGCCTGCATGCCGAAGAAGAGCAGTAACGAAATCAGGAGCAGGGTCGGGATCGACTGCAGGAGCCGGCGCCCGACAAACCCAACCATATGGCCTGGATGCTCTCCCCGTTTTGAACTATAGCCGAATGGTTGAGAGCGGCCAAGTGGCCGCTCTCAACCTAGCAGTCGAAGTGACGCGCTTTAGGACGCTCCCTTCTTGTACCAGTCGGCAGCGTTGCAGGTCGAAACACAGGTGTTCGCCGTCGGGTAGAAGTTCCCGAAGTTGTTACCCACTCCGAAAACGTCAGGCCGCTCGTAGAGGCCGAAGTAGCCCATGTAATCCGCCCATTCGGTCTGCGCCTGCTTGTAGAGCGAGATGCGCGAGTTGATGTCGATGGTGTTCTCGCCCTTGGTCAGCAGATCGTCTAGCTTGGGATCGCGCATGCGGTCCCAGTTCGAGCCGGACGGGTTGGCCGCGGTCGGGATCTGGCTCGAGATCGCCAGCGAGGCCCAGGAGTCGGGGTCAGGGGCAAAGCTGTTGGCGTAGAGCGACATGTCGTATTGCCCGGTGGCGTTGATGCCGCCGTTGGTGAAGCCGTCGAAGAATTGGCCGGCGGGCCAGTTCTTGGTCGTCACCGTGGCGCCGATGTCCTTCCAGTTGCTGATCAACAGCTCTTCCTCGGCCGCCCGCTGCGGGTTGCCCGAGGTGGTGCTGATCACCCAGGCCAGCTTCTTGCCGTTCTTGCTGCGGGTACCGTCGGCGTTCTTGGTCCAGCCGTCCTGGTCGAGCAGCGAGTTCGCCTTGGTCACGTTACGCACGAACTTCGGCGCGCTGGTGTCGTAGTAGGGCGACAGCGTCGAGGGCAGGAACGTGTTCATCGGCTTGCCGATGCCGCCGACGAGCTGGGTGTTCATCGCGTCCAGGTCGGAGGCCAGCTGGACCGCCTGCCGCAGCAGCTTGTCGTCCTTGAAGACGGTCGGCGTGCCGCAGGTTTCGGCGTATTGCTGCGCCTTGCACGCGCTCTCGTTGTTGCTGAGGTTCATGTAGATCCCCTCATTCAGCAGACCGTTCGCGTACACCGCCTTGCCGTTCCAGCCACTCTGAATCGAGGGCAGGTCCTTGGCGATCAGGTCCAGGCCGAGGTCGGTGTCGCCCGACTTGATGCCGGCAATCTGGGACGACTTGTCGCCGTAGATCTTGTAGGTCAGCTTCTGCAGGTAGGGCGCGTGACCGAAGAACTTGGCGCCGCTCCGTCCCGCCGCGTAATTCGGGTTCGGAACCAGGGTCACGATCGCCGACGGCCCCGGCGTGAAGTCCTGGACCATGTAGGGACCGCTGGTCGGGGTCGGCTTCTTGGTGAAGTAATCGGAGGTCGCCCAGTTCTTGGGCGCCAGGTTGGAAAGCGCCGCCTGGGGAACGACGGTCACGGACAGACCCAGGATCAAATACGGCGAGTAGATGCCGCTGGTCAGGTCGGACGAGAGGCCGCAGGTCCCACTCTTGTTGGGACCGAAGTGCCAGATGAGCGTCGTGCTGTCCTTGACTTCCTGGGAGGCGATGTGGTCGAAGCCAAGCTGGCTAGATGCACCCACGTCCGGATTACAGATCGCGTCCACGGTGAACTTGACGTCGTTCGCCGTCAGGGCCGAGCCGTCGGACCACTTCAGGCCGCTCTTCAGCTTGATCGTCACGTCCATGTGCTTGTCGTCGATCTTCTTGACCATCCCGTTGTCGGTAGTGGGAACGTCGGTGACCAGGTCAGGGATCGGCTTGTTCTGGGCGTCGAAGCCCCACAGCGCCGACCAGATCGGGCCGACAGCCACCTGCAGGGTCGTCTGCGCCGAGCTGGTGAGCACGTTGAGATCCTGGACCGGCTCCCAGTCGGAGTAGACAAGCTGCCCGCCGGTCGTGCCCTTGGCGGGGCTATAGCTCGAGTTGATGCTTGCACTCGTGGTGTTGCCAGGGTTGGTACCGCCGCAGGCGGCCAGCAGCACGCTCGCCATCGCGCCAACCCCAATGGCGACGGTCGGCCGACTCCACCATCGCCGTATCGATTCTTCCATACGTCCCTCCTTAATTCCCGGTTCGAGATGCGCGAAACGATCGCTGGGTTAGAACAGCGCCACGAGTCTAGGGATGAGTTATTAGATTGTTGTTAGAACACTCGGTGAGCCTCAATCCTAGGATCTTCGTCACCAGCTGCCGGTCGGCACTTCCGAGTACTCGCGGGCTTCGGCATGCCGGCTCGTCGCCATCCGGTAGAGGCGGGCGTACTTGTCGGCCGAGTTGGCCCAGCTGACGTCGGTCGACATCGCATTTGCCTGCAGCCGCTGCCACAGCTGGGGCTGGCGGTAGGTCTCCAGGGCGCGGACCACCTGGGCGTAGAGGTCCCAGTGATCGTAGGCGGTGAAGACAAAGCCGTTCCCGGTCCGCTCGACCGGGTCCCAGTCCTCGATCGTGTCGGCCAGCCCACCGGTGGCGCGGACGATCGGAATCGTCCCATAGCGGATGCTGATCAGCTGGCCGAGCCCGCAGGGTTCGAAGCGGGACGGCATCAGGAAGATGTCCGAGCCGGCGTAAATGTGCTGCGCCAGTACCGGCTTGAAGCCGATCGTGGCCGAAACCTTCAGCGGATTGTCGCGCGCATTGGCGCGGAACATTTCCTCATAGCGGCCGTCGCCGGCACCCAGGACGACCAGCTGCAGGTTGAGGCGCATCAGGCCCCACATGATGTTCGCGATCAGGTCCAGCCCTTTCTGGTCGTAGAGCCGGGAGATCAGGCCGATGACCGGAATCGACGCGTCCGCGGGAAGGCCGACTTCGCGCTGCAGAGCCCGCTTGTTGTCCAGCTTCCGCTCGATGCTTCCAAGCTCGTAGTGCGCCGCGATCGAGGCATCCGTCTGCGGGTTGAACACCTCGTAGTCGATGCCATTGATGATCCCGTGCAGCTTGCTCTTGAAGAGCCGCAGCAACGGGTCCATGCGCTCGCCGTACTCAGGGGTCAGGATCTCCTCCGCGTACCGGTTGCTGACGGTATTGACGACATCGGCGAACCAGACACCGCGTCCCAGCAGGTTGACGATGTCGTCCAGGCCGGCGATGCCCGATTTGATCAGGCCCCATTGCTCGAGCTCGGCCAGGTGCAGGGTTCCATAGCCGTAGACGCCCTGGAACGCCAGGTTGTGAATCGTCAGCACGGTCGCGATGTCGGCGTAAAAGGGGTCCGCGGCGTAAAGCTTCGCCAGCAGGTTGGGGATGATCGCCGTGTGCCAGTCGTTGACATGGATGACGTCAGGCTGGAATCCGAGCGGCCGAAGCATTTCCAGCGCGGCTCGGCTGAAATAGATGAAGCGGGCATCGTCATCCCAGAAGCCATACATGCCCTCGCGGCCGAAGAACTGCGGATTGTCGATGAAGTAGACGGGGACGTCCTGCCCGATCCGGCCCTCGAGCACGCTGGCGTTGACCCGCTGGTGCGCGAGCGGCACGGGCAGTTCGCGGAGCACGGGGTGGAGCCGGTACTTCTCGACATCGATGCTGCCGTAGCGCGGCATCACCACCCGCACGTCGTGGCCCATCGCGCGCAGGGCTTTTGGCAGGGCCCCGGCCACGTCGGCCAGCCCGCCGACCTTGGCGAACGGCGCCACCTCGGCCGAAACCAGCAGGATCTTCAGCGGCTTTTGCCGGCCCTCGCCGGGGATCTCGCCGGGCACCCGCACCGCGATCGCACCCGTCGGCGGCAGCTGCTCCACCGCTTTTCCGCCTTCGTAGGCGATCGCGACCATCTCGATCGTGTCGCCGGGGTCATGGCCGAGGGCGTCGAAGGGCAGCGCGAAGGCGAGGGCCTTGTGCGCCTGCACCCGGCTCGACCAGCGCGGAGCGCCGCTGCTCTGTGTGCTGTCCCGCAGCTGCAGATCGAAGGCGCCGTCCACCCGGCTGGCCCGCAAGCGCAACGATGGCCCATGGTGCCCGCTCAATAGCAGCTCCAACTCGATCGATCGATCGGAGCGGCCGTCCGGGAGTAAGTCGAAGCGAAGATAGAGGTTGCGGTCGTCGTGTCCGAACCAGACCCGTTGAAGCGCTCCCCGTGGTGGATGCATCGCACCGAAGAGCGCCGTGACGTCGACGTAGCCGCCGGCGCGCCACTCCTCGTCGTCCACCACCCCGTTGAGCTTGGGGCTGATCTTGCGCTCGGGGCGTTTGGAGGCGGTGTCCTGTGCGTCCTTGACGATCGGCTGGTAGAGCCCCGGCGGGGGCGCCTCGCCCAACGACATATAGATGTTGCGTAAGTGGAGCCGAAAGAGGCTGTCCCAGATCTGGTCCATGCCCGAGTCGTGCGAGCGGCCAAACCACCAGAACCAATCGCTGCCTTCCGCGATCAGTGCTTCCCGGTAGGCGGCCTCGAGCGCGGCCGCGTTGATCGGGGTGCGTTGCCGTTGCGCGAGAAAATTTCTCGCTTCGGCCAGGCGGTCCCACGCCATGTTGTGTTCCTCATCGCCCACCCAGGTGTCGAAGCTGGCGTTGATCCAGGAGCCAGGCTCGATCCGGCTCAGCGAGCGGGACGCCGGGACCTCATCGAGGAACTCCGAAACGGTCACGGTCTTCAGCTCGGGGGCCCGGCTCAGCCTGCCGTAGAGCGCGCGAAGGAATGGATTGCCGTTCTGCTCGTAAAAGTCCCAGCAGTTTTCCCCATCCAGCGCGATCACCGCCAGCATCGGTGCATCGCTCTGCTGGTGCTGGATCGCGTGGAGCCGGTCGACCAGGTCTTTGGCCCCTTCCTCCGATCCCGCGTTCTGGTACTCGAAGCCGATCGCGTTGGACAGGCGGGCATCGCGGAACACCAGATCGATCGGCCCTTTGTCGGTCTCCACCCGATACGGCGAATAGAGCAGCTCGGGCTGCATCAGGCGGCCCTCACCGTCGCGGGGGAGGCCGTTGCCGATCGAGCGCGCCAGGAGGCCTTCATCGCCGACCATCCAGCGGACGCCCTGCTCCGCCGCCAGCGACAGCACCTCGTCGGAGAGCGCCGCCTCAGGCGGCCAGATGCCGCGCGGCCGCGTCGTGAAGGTTTGTTGGTGGGCGTCCATGCCCCGCCGAAGCTGTTCTCGCGCATCGTCGGGATGACGGAACGGCACTCGCGGGAGGACGAGGTCGGCGCGTGCCACGCGGGCCACGCGCACGTCATCGACCAGCGGCAGGATCGGATGGTAATAGGGGCTGCTGATCAGCTCCGCCTGGCCCCGGGCCTGCACCTCGCGGTATTTGGCCAGGACCTTTCCAATCTGATCCAGCTGCACGCGGAAGATCGGGCCCTTGTCCGCCTCGACAAAGTCGCGGCCTTTGGCGACCAGCGAGGCGATCTCCGGCTCGCGCTCGATCAGCTCGGGACCGATCCAGGAGAGGTTGAACCAGACCTGGAGGTCGCGAAGCTCGGCATCCGAGAACAGTCGAGCCAGCGCCTCCGCCTCACGCGAGGCCGCCTGCTCCCGCTTGCGCACCAGCTCCAGGTAGCGTGGGTACTGACGGACCCGTCGGATCTGGCTCGACTCGGTCATCCAGCGCGCGATGAAGGCGCGCTCCTCACCGCTGAGCTCGCTGACCGGGCGGCGACAAAGTTCCAGGTAGACGTCGGTGCTTCCCCCGGCCGCGTAGTCGGCGACCTGCTCGACCAGCGCCGGCACCAGGTTGAAGGTCTGCTTGATGCCGGGGTAGTCGTCCAGCAGCGCCGGCATTTTGTAATAATCCTTGGCGCAGCGCAGCCGCACCCAGGGGAGCAGGAAGGTATTCTCCAGGTCGTCCTTGTAATAGGGCTGGTGCATGTGCCAGACAAAAGCCACATGCAGCGGTCGCGTCACGGGGAGGAAGTCTAGCTAACCGGCCGCTTTTTTCAGCGGCTCGGAGACCACGGCGCTGTACACATAGCGAAGCCGCGGTGAGTACTCGACGCTGATCCGGTCACCCGGACTCAGCCGCTCGAAGGTCGGACGATCGACCCGAAAGGATTCGGCCCACAAGCCGCGCGCCATCGACCGGTCACCGGCCTGGACCGCAATCCGGTAGGTCCGGCCGAAGACGCCGTTGTCTCGACGCATGCCGACGACGGTCCCCACCATCGACGAGCGGCGCGCGCTCAAATCGAGCAAGGCCCGCAACAGGACCGTGATCCCCAGCGGAAGCATGATGATCGACAGCGCCAGGGTGACCATCATCAGCGTGCTCCAGACGGAGCTCACCGGTCGAAACACCGAGTCGACCAGACGCGGCCCGACGGCCAGCACTACCGCGCCGCCGAGCGTAACCGAGGCAAAGCCTCCCAGCGCCGCCACCCGAGGGGATTCCCCGCGGCTGATCGACCAGAGATGCCACTTCACCCGCGGTCGCATCGGGCGTCCATCGGGTCCCACCGCGATCATCAGGTGGCCCCAGGGGAGGACGCCGTGCGCAAGGCGCAGCAGCAGCAGCGACCCCACCGCCACGGCGACCAGTGACAGATCGATGACAGCCGCCAACGGAGGCACGGGCAAGGCAGGCAAGGCAGGCACCCCTCGTGTATAACCGGCCCCCCGGGCCGACCTTGCAGCCGCCGTATTCAGGCCGTATTCGGGCTAGGGGCGGAAAAAGCGGCGCTCAGGACGGGGAACGGCCGGGACGCGCGCTGACGTACTGGCGCACCTTGTCGCGCAGGCGCGGCAGCGGATCGGTCTTCAGGAAGTACTCGTCACAGCCGGCGCTCCTGGCCTGCTCGGCCGTCGCCATGCCCGCGGTGTAGACGATCACCTTGATATCGGTGGAGTGCTTGCTCTGGCGAATCTTCCGGCACAGCTCCAGACCGTCGATCCCGGGCATCTGGATGTCCGCCACCACCACGCTTGGCTGGGTTTCGAGGCAGACCTGCCAGGCTTGTTCGCCGTCCTTGGCCTCCAGCACCTCGTGGCCGTCCAGCTCAAGCAGGGTCCGCAGCATGCTGCGCACGTCCGGGTCATCGTCCGCAACCAGGACCGGCGGGACGTCGTCCGAGGGAAGGCGAGCAGGAACACTGCTCAACAACATCCCCTCCACTTCATTCCGGTCGAATTGTAAGCGGCTCAGTATCAGGCGGCAAGGACTCTTCGTATCCGGGTTTCCCCCGGTTGACGATGTGCGTTACTCGATAACCGCGGCGCACCATTTCACGGGCGATAAACCGGCGGTGGCACCGAAACCAGACGATTTCGGCGCACATGATCGCGGTCGGCGCCCGCTCGGTAAGGCGTTCGAGCCGGTCGGCACCTTCGCGGAAATCGTCCGAATCCATGTACGCCCGGTACCCACCGGGCCGAAAGCCGCCAAGCGTTTCGCCCTCCCACACGTAGGCGACTCCCCGGGCTGGTAGCTCACGCTCCAGCGTGTCGCGGTTGACCTGCGGGTTGCGGCGGGACCGCGGATAGTGGCGGACGTCGACGAGTTGGGTGACCCCATGCTCGTGCAGCAGGGCAGCGAGCTCATCGACGCTCCTCGTCGAGTGACCGACCGTGAAGAGGCGCTTACCCGCAGCCGCTGGTACTACGGATCAGCCCGCTACGCATAGTCGTCCATGGCGCGGAGGAAGTTGACGTACACCCGCTGCTGCTCGCGAAGAATCCCCAGCCCGCCCAGCTCCCACCATTCATCGGGCGTGAAGTAGGCGGAGACCTCCGCCTGGCTCCCCGCCTTCGAGAACCATTGGATCAGGTGGAGATTGTCCGATTGCAGCAGCCACATCGCGATATCCATCAGGTGTGGATGTTCGGTCAGCTTGGCTTTGTTGTAGATGTGGTGCATCAGCCGGAAAATGCCCTGCTGCGCCTCGTTGCCGAGAAAGAAGTCCATCCCGCCGTCGCCCGCCCAGGTACAGCCGTACTCGGGCAGGGGCATCTCGTGCACTTTGGGAAACGCCGCCAGCGCCTCCGAGGGGGTGAGGTAGCGCATCTTGTGGGCGACGAAGTCGTCGTGCAACGCGTGCATGAAGGGAAAGATCCCGGAGTCGGCTCGGTGATGCTCGCCGAAGGTTTCGAAATCCCAGGCCAGGAAGACGAATTCGCCCATCGCCTGGCGCACCCAGTTGGCGTAAGTGTCGGCCATCAGCGGCCAGCCGTTCCAGTCGCGGTTGCTGAACCGGTATCCGACGTCGTCGCTCAGCTCGAAGTGCCGCGTGAAGAGCCGCATCTCCTCGTTTGGATAGCGATACAGATGGGTTGGTTCGCGCCATCCCATGACCCACGGACGCCCGTCCATGACCGCGCCCTTGAAGCCGCTCCGCTGCAGCTGGAAATAGATGTCGTTGGACATGAACATCTCGGTGGTGTCGGTGATCGCGATCGGTTTCTGAAAGGTCTCTTCCAGCTGCGCCTTGCCCCGGGCCATCCGCTCGGCGAAGGCGGCGATGTCGAGATAAAAGATGAAGGAGTGATAGGGCTCGACGGCGACCAGCTCGACGTTCGGGTGGGCGACCAGCTTTTGGAAACCGCGCAGGACATCGGGACCAAAGCGCTGCATCTGCAGCAGGAACGACACCGAGAATCCGAGCGAGAGCTTCATCCCTTTGGCGGCCAGCGAGGCGAACATCTCGGTCGCCGGCCGGTAGCAGTACCTGGCCACCTTATCGAAGTAACGGCGATCCATCGCCTCGTCGAAGATCAACGCGTCCATCTTTTCCGGCGGCGTGCCGCGCTGGATCATCTGCGCCGGCAGCTTGATGCGCCGCGGCTGATGGGCCACCATGTAGATCACGAGCGCGTTCGGCATCTGGCTAGTTTCTCACGCGCTGACGCGGGGCTCCGGCAGCCTGAGCCCCTGCTTGAGGGCGACGAACTCGAGGCGCTGTAAGAGGATGTCGATGACGCGCTGCCAGGTGTAGTCATGGGCGGTGCGCTGGGCGGCGATCCGCAGGTTGCGGGCATTTTCCGGGTGCTCTGCCAGGTTGGAAACGTAGGCGACGATCTCGGCCGCGTCGTCGGTTTCGATCACGATCGAGTTCTTGAACGGCTGCGCGTATTCCTCGCCGGTGGCGCCGACGAACGCCACACCGCCGGAGGCCATCGCCTCCAGGCCAACCAGCCCGAACGGCTCGTGGCCGCTGTTGGCGAGCGTGGCCGTCGCCGAGGCGTAGAGAACCGGCAATAGGTCGTCCGGTAGAAAGGCCGTCAGGTTCCAGATGTCGGCGTCGGGGTTGTCCTTCAGCGTCCTGACCAGCGACGGCACATCGTCGATTCGTCGGTCGAGCGGGACCACCTTGAGGTCGAGTTGGGCGGCCAGTCCGAGCACCTCGCCGCCAAACGGCTCGAGGCCGCCGCGCATGATGAGCCTGGTGCCGACGCCGCGTTCCTTGAGCTGGGCCACCGCGGCGATCGCCTGGTGCCAGCGCTTGTCCGGGCTGAAGCGACCGATCTTGAAGAGCAGGGCGGGGACGTTCGCCGCGCCTCGCACGGCGCGCACCTGGGCCTGGCTGACGCGCGCCATCATCGAGCTTGGGATCCCGTTGGGCACCACGATCGGATTCACGCCCCACTGCCACATGATGTGTTTCATGTAGCGGGACACGGTCAGCAGCGTCGTCGTGAAGGCGAGCTGTCCCCAGTTGATTCGGTGGAATGAGAAATGATTGTTCGCGTTCCAGAGGAGCAGGCAGCGATCGCGCAATCCCGCGAAATACAGCGCATCGGAAATGAGGGTCATGACGTGCGCGAGGTGCCACTCCTCACCAAGGATCACGACCGTCTGGCCCCGCTCGACCGCAGGCCGGATGTAATCGTCGAGCAGCGTCTCGGGAAGGCTCCGGTTGATATCGGAGACCTTGTCGTTCTCGCCGTCGTAGACGCCGACCGGGTGGTAGCGGCTGATCCACTGGCTCCAGCGGTGCAGCCAGAGTCGGCCATCGAGCACGCTCTCATCCGCCGGCAGGTTGGGGTCCCCGACAAAGAACAGGTGGGTGGTAAAGCCTCGCTCGGCGAGCGCCCGCGAGAGCTCCTTGACCCGCACCCCGAGGCCGCCGGCCTGGGAGTAAACATCCGGCCCCTCGAACGACAGCAGCATGAAGGTTGTCTTGTCGGGCTCGAGCATCACGTCACCTCCGCCCCCATCAGCTGCAACGCGTACCGGTGGATCGCCGGTGTGAGCGAGGCGAGCAGCGTGGTGCGCGAATCCAGCCGGACCGAAACCTGCTCCAGCGGCCCCCCTTCGAAGTCCGAGGCCACGCCTCCGGCTTCCCAGAGGATGCGCAGTGGACCGGCCAGGTCAAAGGCCCGGACCGGAGCGGGGGTCGCCTGGAGCGCAATGCCGCCGGCCGCCGTGTGACAGAGGTTGAGTGCCGCCGATCCCAGCTGCCGGATCTTCTCCGCCTGGTTGCAGATCGGCAGGGCCCGCCCCCTCGGCTCCACCCCGGTGGGAGCGTCGAGCTGGACCAGCGGGATCGAGCGCCCGTCGAAGGGGACCGGCTCAGGCGCGAGCCGGTGGCCGTTGCGAAACGCTCCGCCGCCTCGGGCGGCGTAAAACTCGTCCCCGGTCACGAGGTTCTGCACGTAACCGAACACCACATCCTCGAATCGGTCACCCTCCGTGGCCGCCAGCACGACGGCATAGTATGGCAGCCCGGACTTCGCGTTGTAGCTGCCGTCGAGCGGATCGACCAGGATGAGGGAGGAACCGCCGAAGTCACGCTCGCCGAGTTCCTCGGAGATCAGGTGGAAGCGAAAACCGCTGCGATAGGCTTGCTCGAGGTGGCGGACCACGATCGCTTCGGCCAGCTGATCCAGGTAGATCGTCTGGTCGCCGCCGGCGCCGGCGCCGACCACCTCTCGGCCTCTGGCACTTCCGGCAAGTGGTGTGACGCCGTCCCGGACCTCGGCCGCCATGTCGCGGAACAGCGGAAGCCAGTTCGGTGAGCTCAAGCCGCCAGCCGGCCGAAGGCCTGTTGCCGCAGCATCGTACCCGAACCTTAACGGCAGCGAGCGTCCTGGGGCGGATTCCGCGCGACTGGATCAACCTGCTGATCCTCGCGCTGCTGGTCAAGGTGCTGCTGACGGTCCTGACCCTGCTCGCCTATGGATCGGACCCGGACCCCCTGACGGCCCTCGGCCGGAGCTGGGACCAGTGGGATGCCAGGCACTACCTTTTTCTCGCCGCCAACGGTTACCGCGCGACAGGCGACGCCCGCAACCTGATCGCGTTCTTTCCCCTCTACCCGGCGCTGGTTGGCGCACTGGCAACCGCCGGGCTGCCACTCCGCCTGGCGGCGCTGCTGGTGAGCAATGTCGCCGGGGTCGCCGCCGCCGTCCTCCTCTATGAGATCGCCCGCCTGGATCGCGATGCCAGAGCCGCCTTCCGCGCCGCCGCCTTCTTCACCCTTTTCCCGACCGCCTATTTCCTGCTCGTCGGCTACACCGAGGCGCTGTTCTGCGCGCTCTCATTCGCCGCCGTGCTGGCGGCCCGGCACCGCCGTTGGATCGCGTCGGGCATCCTGGGCGGCCTGTCCGCCGCCACCCGCCTCACCGGCGTGGCCCTGCTCCCCTTTCTCGCGGCCGAGCTGCTGATCGGACGCCCGTCGTTGCGCCGGGCCTGGCAGCCGCTGGGTGCCGGGGTCCTGATCGTGCTCGGCTTCGCCACCTATCTTGTGACCAATCAGCTCGTGCTCGGAAACCCGTTCGCGTTCGTCAGCGTGCAACGCGAGCACTGGTCGCACGCGCTCGCCGCCCCCTGGGTGGGATTCGCGACCGCCGTCAGCAGCATCGGCTGGCGAATTCCCTGGGAGAAGCTCACCGTGGGCGGGGGCGAGCTTGCCGGCGGGCTCACCGCCTATGCGGTCTCGGCACTCAGCTGGCTCCGGCTGCGACCGTCGGATGCGGTCTACGCCACCGTGCTGACGGTGATGGTGACCTTTCTTCCCTTCTGGCTCAGCATCCCGCGGTACCTGCTGGCGATGTATCCGCTGTTCCTGCTGGTCGGGCGGATCGAGAGTCGCTGGCTCTATCTGACGATGGTTGCCGGATCCCTCGTCGCCTTCGTCGTCTTCGGTCTCGCCTTCGGCCGGGGTTACTGGGCCTTTTAGCGGAACAACCGCGTCAGCACCATGCTGATGACGACGTAGATCAGGTAGCCGAGCACGATCTGGGCGAAGCTCACGTCGAAGTGGACGTTCATCAGCCCCTGCAGCACCGCAAAGGCAAGCGCGAACAGCAGCGCGTTGAGGATGACGACAAAGAGCCCCAGCGTCAGGATCGTGACAGGCAGCGTGAGCATGATCAGCACCGGACGGATGATGGTGTTGATCACGGCCAGGATGAGGGCCATCACCACGGCGGCGCCAAGGATCCCGGTGTGGACGTGCCAGATGACATAGAAGACGAACAGCAGCGAGACGATATGGATCAGGAAGCGGGTCAGCACGGCTGCATTCTAGGGACCTTCAGTTTCCCTCCCCCGCTTGCGGGGGAGGGTAGGGTGGGGGCTCATCGAGGCACCTGGTAGATCTGGTAGTTCGGGCTTTGCAGCACCAGCCGGAAGTTCGCATTGAAGTAATCGAGGTTGGGGCGCAGAGTCGCGCGCTCGCTGGGGCCGACCACGAGATACTCGGCGTGATACTGGTGGAGCAGCGCCAGTGCCGCAGAGCCTCCCGAGTAGATGCGAGTCAGGTCCGCTTCCCGTTGGGCGTAGTTGATGCCATAGCTCCACAGCCACCCCGGATAGCTGATCAGCACCGAGCGGCCCGCGAGGTCGGCAATCGGATTGTTCGGCTCCTCGCCGGTGACGAAGGTCGCCTTTGCCGGCGTCGCCGTCCGCACCTGCGCGGCGAGCTGCACCTCCTCGCTCGAAAACCACCCGTAGCTCGGGCCCTGCGGCGGGAGCACCTGCAGCAGCGAGAGCACCCCGGAGGCGACCAGCGTGATCCAGCCGGCGCCGGCCAGCAGGCCGCCGGCCACGCCGGCCCGCCAGATTCGCGCGAGCAGCGCTCCGACGGCGACCGCGCTCCCCAGGTACCAGAAGACGAGCAGCTTGGTGTTGTCCCAATCCCACGGCTGGAACTTGATGAGGTTGGCGATCAGGAACACCAGGCTGAACGGCGCAATCAGAAGGCGCGCGCGCCGGTTCAGCGCCAGCGGGCTCAGCAGGGCCACCAGCAGCAGCGGCCAGAAGAGCCCGGTGTTCTTGATCCAGAACCAGACCGGAGAATCTGCGCCGGACATCCAGCCAATCAGCCAGCGAGGGTACTGGTGATCCGGGGACAGGCCGGCGTCGCCGGGAACCGACAGCAGCAACCGGGGCACGGCGAGCACGAGCATCGCGGCGAAGAACCCGATCCAGGCCGGGCGCGGGTAACAGAGCGCCCAGCCGGCCGCCACCAATCCGACCGCCACCAGGCTGTGAACGTGAAACCAGGGCAAGAGCCCCGCCACGACACCGGCGACCGCGAACGCCACCGCCTCGCTCTTGAAGACGGGCCGCTGCCAGGAGTGGCTGAGTGTCGCCAGCGTTGTCCGCCATTGAAAGAAGGGTGTGCGTAGAACGGGCGGCGTGATCAGCAACACGATCGCCAGCACCATCGCCGCCCCGAACACGAAGGTTCGTTGCGGCAGGTAGTACGAAAGGATCGGGTTGTACCACTGAATATTGACGGGCGGGTCGAAGCGGTCGTAGCTCCGAGGAATGTGGAGCAGCGTGTTGAGCAGGCCCAGGTGGGCCGCATCACCGAAAAAGAACCAGAAGCCGACGCCACCCCCAAGCAGCGTCAGGCTGACGGCGATCACGCCGGCGCTCACGCCGCCGGTCAGCCGGCGAGCCCAAAGGATGAGCCCGCTGAGCGCGAGCACCGTCATCGCCCAGCCCGGCCAGGCTAGCGCCGCGGGGATGTTCCAGCCACCACCGATCAACATCGAGCTGGCGAAGTCGGGCGCCAGGGGATAGCGGAAGGGCGTACCCGCGTAAAGCGGATTCTGAGGTGGCAGATTGTGCCCGTAGACGAAGCTCGTCGCGTAGCCGGCATGCAACGACCAGTCCGACCACGTGTTGTTGTAGTGGCTCAGCCAGGCATCGGGGGTGATCTCCACGGCTCGGGCGAAGAGGTAGCCGAGCGCGAGCGCGATGACGACGACCGCGGCCGGGAGCGCCAGGTCGTGGAGCACGAACTCCTCGCGGAAATGACGGACCTCACGCCCGATCCGTCCGCGATGACGGGCGAGCAGCAGGCCACCTCCGAGAAGTCCGGCGGCCGCCAGTAGCAGCACCAGGCCGGGCGTGATGCCGATCGCCAGCGCCAGCAGGTAACCGCCGACGGTGAGGCTCACCACCGAGAGAACCATCCCGATCACCAGTCGTTCGCCGACGGTGAGCCAGGGCGGCCCTCCCCATGCCAGGCCCAGGCCCAGGACGAGGCCGCCGGCGACGAGCGCTAGCCCGGATTCGTCCAGTAGCAGAGGCACCAGTTGGGCCACGGTTTGACGAAGGCAAACCAGATGTGGCCATTGAGCGCGTCGGAGGTGAGCGGCAACCCGGTCCAGAGCGGATAGAAGTAGAAAAAGAAGGCGATCACCATCAACAGGAAGGCGTAGGCGGGCACCGCGCCGCTGAGCCGCGCGGCAAATCCTGGTCGCACGCCGCTCAACGACCTGAGGTAGGTGAGGCTCAGCGCCAGGGCAAGCAGCATCGCGGGAAGGCCGCCCAGCATGTGATAAAGGAAGAGTCCGCGAGGGATGCGCGACAGCGGTAACCAGGCGGCCACAAAGGCGGTCAACAAGAAAAGCGATGCATAGAGCCGCTGATCAACCGGTCCCGCCTCGTCTGCCCCTTCGATGCTGGCACCCTGCGCCCGACGGCGGCTCCGGTAATCGCGGATCAGCCAGGGCAGCCCGATCCCGAGCCCGATCAGCGAGAAGGTCCCGCCCCACCAGGCCAGCGGGTTACCGAGATTGAAGATCTCGCCGACCAGTGCCGAGCCGGTCGACTGGTCAACGCCCAGCCCGGTGTTGGTGAAGTAGTAGACGACCGGCCGGAAGTCGAGCGGCCAGCTCCACCAGGGGCTGTAGAAGATGTGATCGGCCTTCAGGTTGATGTGATAGAGCCAGGTCTGCCGGTGCCATTCGGCGATGTCCGTCCAGGCAGCGCCCGGGTTGAAATGGAAGGGCGCGAAGGCGAGCGGGGGCTGCGGCAGGCTCGTGATCGAGTGCTCGATCATCAGGTAGCGGATGAAGGTCAACGAGTAGAAGATCACCGGGAGCAGCCCCAGGCTGAGCACCGCCGTGCCAAGGGTGCGCCGATCGTATCGGGTCCAGCCGGCGATCAGCCGGAACGCCAGGATCGCGATGATGACGCCGTAGGCGGCGATCGCCGTCCACTTGGCACCGATCGCCAGCCCCATAAGAATGCCGGTGAGGACGATCGTCCAGCGCTGGCGCACGGAGGTGTCGGCGTTGAGGTGCAGATGAAATATCAGGTAGACCAGCACGGTCAGCGCGATCGGAATGATGTCGATCACGGCGGTCCGCGATTCCACGAACAGCATGCCGTCGAAGACCGTCAGCACCCCGGCGGCGATCGCGAAGAAGCGCACCGCCAGGAGCTGCCGAGCCAGCAGGTACATCAAGGGCACCATCGCGGTCCCGAACAGCCCCACCATCACCCGCCAGCCGAAGGAGTTGAACCCGAAGAGGACCTCTCCGACGGCGATGATCAATTTCGCCAGTGGCGGCTCGGGATCGAAATAATCGCGGCCCAGGATATCGTCGTGCGCGTCGTTCGCGAAGTACAGCTCGTCGAAGACGAAGGGCGAGGATGGCGCGATCTGATTCGGCTTCCCCAGTCCCGCGATCTTGGGGTCCTGGTAGTTATGGCCGATGCCCCAGGCGCTGACTGGCGCGGCGCTGGTTGGATGGCTGAAGACGTCCAGAAAGATCGGGCTGGCAAAGCGCAGGAAGCCGGCAACCAGGGTCAGCGCCAGCAACCAGTAGAGATCCTGCCGGTCGATCCGCCACCATGCTGCCCGCTTCTGTGCGTGGATGGCTGTTTGTGTCATCTGCCCATAAGCAACGGGCCGTCAGGCCAGGCTGTCTGGATCACGTGCTCCCGCGGAGGCGGAGCTTGACCTCGCTCAGAAATTCATCGACACCGATGATCGGCACCACGATGTCTGCCCCGGCAACGAGGCGCGGCCCAAGCCGTCGTTCCGCCTGCTCGACCAGGTTGTCCTGTCGACGGTCGAGCCGAAGGTAGGCTGCCGGTTGGCGGCCCAGCCGCCGCACAAAGCGGTTGACGAAGCGCCGCCGCTCCGCCGGCTGAAAGGCAACCTCCAGCGGCTGACGCCGGACGCGGGAAAGGGCTGCATAGGGAAGATCCATGCGCCGCGTGATGTAGCGGATGCGAACGGCGTCGTCCAGCACCTCGACGTATGACAGCAGCCTCATCAGCCAGAACGCCAGCAGGATGCCGGCGTCGAGCACGAGCACCGGGACGAACGACACGATGCTCTGATGCGCGATCAGCTTGCCGGCGGTCAGCACCACGAGGATGACCAAAAAGCTGCCGTAGAACCAGACGCCGTCGTTCCAGCGCTGGATCGAGTAGCGGATGGGAAAGCGTCGGGTCGCGCCCTGGGTCATCGCGACACGCGAACGGTTCCGGTGCGCTCCATCAAGTATTCCGCCCCTTCGAAATAGGTATCCAGGTTGGTCTGCTCGCTCAGCCATTGCCAGTAGCCGCGCGCCATCGCCTCGAGCCCCAGCTGCGCTTCCCAGCCGGCCGCCTTGAGCCGGCTGACATCCGGCACCACATGCCTGGCGTCTCCAACGCGATAGCGTCCCGGCGTTTCCGGTAACAGGTCGCGGTTGGCCGCGCGCAGCAGCGTGCGCGCCAGGTCCATGAGGGTATGCGCCCGTCCACTGGCGACGTTGTAGGTGCCGACGGGGAGGTCGCCGAGCGCGGTCAGGTTGGCCCGCGCCACGTCCTCGACGTCGACAAAATCGCGCAGCTGGTTGCCGTCCTCCAGCAGCATCGGCGGCTGATTGTGCGCGAGCCTCAAGGCGAAGATCCGCAGCGCGCCGAAGTAGGCGTTCTGGAACGGCTGCGGCCGGCCCTGGACGGCCCCATATCGGAGGATGACCCACTCGATCCCCTGGCGCTCTCCCACCAGCCGCAGGAGGTCTTCCTGGGCCAGCTTGCTCAGCCCGTAGGCGCTGGTCGGGCGGGTGACCGATTCGTCGGTGACCATCGGGCTGATCGCGCCGCCACAGATCGGACATGGCGGATCCCACATGGCGCGCTCCAGCGCCTCGACCGTCCGCGGATGCGGATAGACGTCACCATCCTTTCCGCAGCGATACTTCCCCTCACCATAGACCGCCGTCGAGGACCCGAGGACGACCCGTCGCACCGATGTCTTGCGGTCCAGCAACAGCTCGAAGAGAATGCCGGCGCCCACGGCATTGACGTGGAAAAGCTTGCTGAACGATGGCAGGTAATCGTGGTGATCGGCCAGGTGGAGGACGACCTCGTTGTCCTTGATCGCCTTGACCCAGTCCTCGCGCTTGCGCACGTCCCCCTCGACCAGCTCCATCCCGGCCGGGAGCGCCGGCGGCCCGTCGTGGGCGGGCGGCGCCAGGTTGTCGAGAACCGTGACCTGGTGGCCCTGCTTGAGCAAGAGCTGCGCGGTCCGCTGGCCGATGAAGCCGGCTCCACCGGTGATCAGCACCTTCACTCGTGCGGACTATACCCGACGCCCGAACGGGCGTCGAATTGGGCCCGTGACACGCCCGTTACCGCCCCTTCACTGGTCCTTAACAGGCCCGCCGTATCGTGAGTCCCGCTTCCCCTTCCTTGAAGGCCGAGACCCCAATCTCGGCCTTTTTCTTTGCTCAAACCCTGGCCCCTTCGAGCGCGTGCGGGCAGGGGCAGGTGCGGACCGGCGGGATCAGGGGTATGAGGGCCGCCAGCAGCGCCCGCACCCTGAAGATGTTCTCCGCGAGCACCCGGATGACGTCCTGCGCCTGGACCGCGCCCACCTCCGGAGCGTCCGCAAGCCCGGCGTCGTAGTCCGTCACCAGCGAGAGGTTCAGGTAACACATCTCCTGCTCCCGGGCGAGGATCACCTCGGGATACTGGGTCATGCCAATGATGTCCCAGCCCATTCCCGAGTACCATCGGCTCTCGGCCCGGGTCGAAAAGCGAGGACCCTGGACGACGACGACCGTTCCATGGTCCTGAAATCGCAGCGACTGGTCTACGGCCACCCGGGCGGCCAGCGCTCGCAGCTCGGGACAGTAGGGGTCGGCGGCGCTGACGTGGACAACCTCCGGTCCGACGTAATAGGTGTCGGCCCGCCCGGTCGTTCGGTCGATGAACTGGTCGGCGACGACCAGGTCGCCGGGCTTCAGCGACGGCTGCAGGCTGCCGACGGCGGAGGGTCCGATGATCCGTTCCACGCCCAGCTCGCGCATCGCCCAGACGTTCGCCCGGTAGTTGACCTGCGGCGGCGGGATGGTGTGCTTGGGCCCATGGCGCGCGAGAAACGCAACCCGGCGCCCCGCCAGCTCCGCGATCGCAATCGGGCCGCTCGGCTGCCCGTACGGCGTGTCGACCGTCACCGGCTCGCTGGCGCCCAGCCACTCATAAAAGCCGGAGCCGCCGAAGACGCCGATCTCCGCCCGGGCAGGCATCAGACCAGCAGGTGGCCCCGAGCCGAGACCTGTTCCGCGTACGCCGACATCCGCGTGATGCTGGCCTTGTCCGAGCATGCGGGACAGCTTGGATCGCGACCGAAGGCGGTGATCCGCGTCTCGCCGATGAGTCCGTCGTGCTGGTAGATTCGACCCGAAAGCGGCGCGCCAACTCCGAGCAGCAGCTTGATCGCTTCCTCCGCCTGGACGCTCCCGACAATGCCGGCGGTTGCCCCCAGGATGCCGGCCTGCTCGCAGCTCTGCACCGCATCCGGCTCGGGCGGCTCGCGGAAGAGGCAGCGCAGGCATGGTCCGCCGGGGAGGACGGTCAGTACCTGGCCTCCCCACTGCAGGACCGCGCCGTGCACCAGCGGTTTGTGCGCCAGCACCGCGGCGTCGTTGAGCAGGAACTTGGTCTCGAACGCATCCGTGCCATCGAGCACCAGGTCGTACGCGGCGAAGAGCGCCTCGACGTTTCCCGCGCTGACGCTCTCCTGCCTTGGCTCGATCGCAATCGAGGAGTCGATGGCGCGCAGCCGCTGCGCCGCGACCTCGACCTTCGGCCGGCCGATATCAGCCTCGCCGTAAAGCACCTGGCGGTTGAGGTTGGATCGATCGATTCGCTGGTCGTCGATCAATGCGATGCGGCCAACGCCGGCACTCGCCAGGTACAGGGCCGCCGGCGATCCCAGTCCGCCGACGCCGACGATCGCCACGGAGGCGGAGGCAAGGCGCCGCTGACCCTGCTCGCCAATCTCGGCCAGGATGCGCTGGCGATGGTGGCGCTGGTCGTTCATCGCGCCGCTCCGACGAACGCGTCGTAGTCGATCAGGCGGCGCACCGACGGTCGATCACCACAGACGGGACAGGCAGGGTTGCGCCGGTACCGTACCTCGCGAAAGCTCATCGCCATGCTGTCGTGCAGCAACACCAGGTTGACCAGGACGTCACCGACACCGGTCAATAGCTTGATGGTTTCGGCCGCCTCGATGGTTCCGATGATGCCGGCGAGCGGAGCGAACACCCCCACCTCTTCCGAATCTTCGATGGCACCGGGCGGAGGCGGCTCGGGATAGAGGCAGCGGTAACAACCGAAGCCGGGCTTGAAGACGGTGACCTGCCCCTCGACCCGGAAGATGCTGCCGTGAACCAGCGGCTTGCCCAGGAAGTAGGCCGCGTCGCTCAGCAGGTAGCGGGCGCGGAAGGTGTCGGTGCCATCGACGATGGCGTCGAAGCGCCCGAGCAACTCGAGCGCGTTTCGCTCGTCGACGGCGGCCTCGATCGTCTCGATGGTCAGCTCGGGGTTCAGGCGGCGTAGCGTCTGGCCGGCGACCTCGACTTTGGCGCGGTTCACGCCATCGATCGAATGGATCACCTGGCGCTGCAGGTTGGAGAGCCGCACTCGATCGTGATCCGCCAATCCCAGGGTGCCAACGCCCGCGGCGGCGAGGTATAGCGCGGCGGGCGAGCCGAGCGCGCCGACGCCGACGATCAAGACGCGAGCGCGAAGCAGTCGCTGCTGGCCGGCCTCACCGATTTCGGCCAGGCTAAGGTGTCGCGCATACCGCTGACGCTGCTGTGCAGTGAGCGACGCCATCAGGCACCTTTAGACCGGCCACGTGCCGGATGGAAGATCCCGTGAAAGACCGCCGGCTGCTGCGGCCGCAAGCGCAGGCAGTCAGCCAGCGTGTGGGCGGCGAACACCTGTCGCGCAGCCGATTCGGCCTGCTCGGTCACCTGGGCGAGCACCAGCGCATCGCCAACCGGACGGTGGCCATCGCGAGCCTCACGGCCGTTTCCCTCCAGGCAATCCAGCACCTCGTCGAGACGGATCTCATCGGGCCGCCGCGCGATGGCGTGGCCGCCATGCGGCCCTCGCGTCGAGGAGATCATGCCGGCGCGGCGCAGCGTCATCAGCACCTGGTCGAGGAACGGCCCGGGAATCGCCTGCCGCCGAGCGATCTCGGCGCTCTGCAGCGTGCCCCGGCCGGCGTTCGCGGCCAGCTCGAGGATGGCGCGGACACCGTATTCGGTTTTCATCGAGAAGCGCATGCGCATGCGTCGCCCTCTAATAGTTGATCGAACCGGTCAAATATAGCTCAGCCGATGCGGATGGCCAGGGCCAAAAAAAGCCCGCCGAGGATGACCAGCGGAACCGTAGTCGCAATCAGGCTCAGGCTGCGCATGCCGATCGCCCGCCGCTCTTCGGGAGATGCCGCGATCCGGCCGCGAAGGATGAATCCCTCGACGGCCAGCACCAGCGACGAGAGCCCGAACCCAAGGGCCACCATCACGATCGCCCACTTGTTGCTGGGCGTTCCTTCCTGTTGATTGAAGGCGTTGACGCTGGCGGCGAGCACGCCCACGAGGGCGACCAGCACCCCGAGCGGGACCACCGTCAGGTTGAGGCCGCGCATGATCCGTCCTGGCTCGGGACGCCGCGAAAACTGCCAGGCAGAGGCGATCACGAAGGCCACATAGGCGGCGATCACCACATAGAAAAAAAGCGGCGTCAAGATTTGGCCAAAGGTGACGGCGGCGCTGGTCATCAGGTCAATGTAGCCCTTGAGGGACATCGCTCTTCGCCACCTGGCGAAGACTGGTGTGAGCGGCTAGCTCAGGATGCGATAGATGTTATTGACGACGGCGAAGGTCGTGATCCAGGCGGCCACCAGGTAGGCGTTCCAGATGCCGGAGCGCCGGCGGCCGAAGACCAGCAAAAACCCGACGAGGACGGCGACCAGTCCAAGCTTGAGGGCATAGACGGCGGCCTCGCCGTTGTGGCCAATGATCCAGGCAGCCGCTCCATTCAGCTCCTGGCGCCCCTGCGACAAGCCGATGTGGGTGGTCGTGACATCCAGCAGCTGCGCGACGCAGAAGCCGATCAGGATCAGCGCCTTCTTTCCGGTCGAGACCTCCTTCCTGGCAACCGCCTCGACCCGGCGCGCGACGGCCTGCCGCATGGTCGCGATCACGAACCGGACTCTACAAGACCGTTATCAGAAAAGCAACGGTCGAGTTTACAAGTTTTCACGAAGACCCTCTTCCCTTCCATGAGGATGGCCCGAATTATATGGGCGGGATTCGGGCCCGTCCAGAGCCAAGTTTCCGATCTTTGGTCAGGCCGCTTTTTTGGCCGCGGCCAGGATCTCGCGACGGCGGCGCACGAGGTAGGGCACCGTCATCAGCAGGACGCCCACGGCGGCGATGCCGGCCCCGAACCGGAGATACATCAGCAGATCAGCGGTTGGATCGAGCGCCGGATCATAAACGGAGCGACCCGTCAGTTTGAAGCTGACCGCCCCGGCGGCCCCGCCGATCGCCCAGGTCCCGACCGTGGCCTCGGCATGATTCCAGCGCTGATCTTCGGTCACGGCCGGCAAACTGGCGCATGGCCAGGCACCGGTCAGGTGAACCGGGATCGGCGGTCTCGGTGTCGCACCTTTTGGCTGGGCCGCGAACCGGAAGGGCTTGGGCGGCTTGCTCAGGTCGAAGAGCACCACGTCCTGGGCGGTCTGGTTCTGCAGGACGATGTCGCATCCGCCGCTCCCTCCCTGGATGGTCAGGCCGTTGATCTTGGGGACCATCCCATCGACGACGGTTTTGAACGGCTGGTCTTCGGCCAGCGCGTTCAGCGGCACAAGCAGCACGAAAGCGGCTGCGACAAAGGCGAGCGCGAGCCGTTTCACCTTCCTATAACTGGCCTGCCGGCCTGTTCCTTACGCCGGCGTGACGCGAGCGACCCGTGACGCTTGGGAGGCCGCGCTAGACTCGCTCAAGCATGGCCTACGAGTTCGTCCTGACGGATATTCATGGTGCGGTCGGCATCGTCAGGATCAACCGCCCCAAGGTGCGCAATGCGCTCAACAACCAGACGATCGCGGAGCTGGTCGACGCGCTGGCAGCCTTCGACGCGGACGCGGAGATTCGCTGCATGATCCTGACCGGTGACGACCGCGCCTTCGCCGCCGGCGCCGATATCGCGCAGATGGCCGAGGCGGGCGCCATCGACGTCCTCGACGACGACCGTCTCGCGCACTGGGCCCGCTTTCGGGCCATCAAGAAACCGGTGATCGCCGCGGTCGCCGGCTATGCCCTCGGGGGAGGCTGTGAGCTCGCCTTGATGTGCGACCTGATCATCGCCTCGGAAAGCGCGCAGTTCGGCCAGCCCGAGGTCAAGATCGGCATCATTCCCGGAGCCGGCGGGACGCAACGCTGGACTCGTTCCGCCGGAAAAGTCCGCGCGATGGAGGCGGTGCTCACCGGCGAGCCGATCCGCGCGGTCGACGCCGAACGCATCGGGCTGATCAATCGCGTCGTGCCCGACGGGGCGCAGCTCGACGAGGCGCTCCGGATCGCAACGATGATCGCGCAACGGCCACCGCTCGCCGTGCGGCTAGGCAAGGAAGCCGTCAACCAGGCGCTCGAGACTTCGCTCTCCGCCGGGTTGGACTACGAACGCAAACTCTTCTACCTGCTCTTCGCCTCGGAGGACAAGCGCGAGGGGATGCGCGCCTTCCTCGAGAAGCGGCCCGGAAAGTTCACCGGGCGATGAGCGAGGTCGTTCGCTCCGAACGCGACGGCCCGGTGCTGGTCCTCACCATCAACCGGCCCGAGGCCCTCAATGCCCTGAATCCGCAGACCAACCGAGCCTTGAAGGCGGCCTTCGACGCGGCGGCGCGCGACGCGGAGGTGGGCTCCGTGGTGCTGACAGGAGCCGGACGCGCCTTCTGCGCGGGCGCCGACCTGAAGGACGTCAGCGCACGCTTCGATGCCGGGGACACTCGCGTCGGCGATGACTTGCGGGAAAACTACGCACCGTTGACGCGGGCGATCCGGGCGTGCCCCAAACCCGTGATCGCCGCGCTGAATGGCACCGCCGCCGGAGCCGGCCTGAGCCTTGCCCTTGCATGCGATCTGCGCCTTGCCGCAAGCGACGCGCAGCTGATCGTGGCCTTCGTCCGCGTCGGCCTGGTGCCCGATGCGGGCAGCCTCTTCTTCCTGACCCGAATGCTTGGGCTCAGCAAGGCGACCGAGCTCGCGCTGACCGGCGAGCCGATGTCCGCTGACGCTGCTCTGCGATTCGGCTTGCTGACCGCCGTCGTGCCACGCGATCAGGTGTTGCCGGCCGCGCTGGACCGTGCTCGCCTGCTGGCCGATGGGCCTCGCCAAACGATGGCGCTGATCAAACGCGGCCTGGCGCGCGCACTCGAGCTCGACCTGGAGCAAACCCTCCAGCTCGAAGCGCACCTGCAAACGCTGGCCGGCAAGACTGGCGAGGCTCGCGAGGCGATCCGCGCCTTCATCGAAAAGCGCCCACCGATCTTTGGCAAGCATCCTTAATACCTGCCGGGCTGCGCTTCGCGCAGATCCGGCACGCGCGCGGAGCGCGCATCTTTAGCGTCGGCCGAGCAGCGGCGCGTCCGGAAAAGTGCAACTGGAGCGTGCGACTCCTGTCGCCGCGACAGGCACGGTGTAGGACACCGGCGCCGATGCAATCGGCCGGTCAAATCTCTGTGTTAGCAGGCAAAAAAGAAAGAGCGGCGGTGTTACCCGCCGCTCTCACTTAAGTCAACTAATGCCATGGGCACCACCTCCCTGACCTTACGCGCGATTGTATCAAGTGCCGGCGCGGATCTGGTCTTCGATCAGGTCGCGCGAGACCAGGATGTGAGAGATCCCTTCGACCCTTCGAAGCTCGCGCAACAGATCAGACGTCGTCCGGTCGTGGGGCAGGGCGACCTCCATTTCGATTCGATCCGTGTCCTCCGGCAGCTCAGCGACGCGCACGGATTCCGGAAAGGCGCCGATCGCGGCCAGCGCTGCCCGGACGCGCTCGAGCTCTGAGTCGCCCCTCCGGATCTGGAGACTGACGCTCACTTCGGCGGGCCGCTTGAAGAAGCGACGTTCGACCGGCTTCAGCACCATCAAGACGGCGAGGACCAGCAGGGTCGTAAAGAAGGCCTCGAAATACTGGGCGGTGCCGGCGGCCATTCCGATCGCGGCGGTCGCCCAGATGGTGGCAGCGGTCGTCAGCCCGCGGACCAGGTCCTTGCGCAAAAAGATCGTGCCCGCTCCGAGAAAGCCGATTCCCGTCACGATCTGCGCTGCGACTCGCGAGGGATCGGTTCCCGGGAATCCGTAGGCGCCGACGACGGTGAAGAGGCACGAGCCGAGCGACACCATCGTGACCGTGCGGAGCCCGGCGGCACGCTCCTGCCGCTCGCGCTCGAGGCCGATGAGTGAACCCAGGAGCAGCGCGACGACGAGGCGCAGCGTGAGGTCGAGCGCGTTCGGCACGGCGGTATCGTACTGCCGCCTGCCGCGATGCGGGCGCTGAGTGAGTTAGGCGGCGGTGAAGAAGGGGCTCTCGAAGGGTTCGGCGTCGACGTCCATGGCAGGACCGCGACGCTCCGTGAACAGCGCTTCTTCGACGGCAAAGAGCGCGTCCATCAGCTTGGCGATCCCGACCTTGACTTTGATGTTCGCGATGTCATTAGCCAGGTCCGGCATCGGGCCGACGAGCGTGACGATCTCCTCGAGGCGCGGCTCGTAGGAAACCGGCACCCGCTTCATGCCCTTGAGATTCATCTCCTCCAACTCCTCGAGCAGCCGGTCGATCAGCGCGATCGGCCGGCGGACGCGGTCCTGGTGCGCCTTGCGGTCGCGGTGGCGCCGCTCTGCGTCACGGATATAGGCATTCGTTTGCGCGAGCAATCCTGTCATTGACGAACCCTCATCTACTGCAGCTGGAAACGTGTTTATACGCTGGCAAACCGTCAACTCTCATCCTTTATTCCCTCATGCCGGGCCAATTTCTGGTCGGGATTCTTAAAAAGCTGGCCGTAGACTTGCGGGTAATGCCCGTGCTTCGCGTGGAGCGACTTTCCCTCCTGTATGGAGCCGAAGAGGTCCTCCGAGAATTGACGTTCCAGCTCGAACCGCGCCAGCGGCTGGGCATCGTGGGCGCCAACGGCACCGGCAAGACCAGCCTGCTCAGGGCCATTACCGGCGACGTCCCGACGACGGCGGGCTCCGTCAGCCTGGCGCCTAGAGCGCGGCTCGCCTACCTGCCGCAAGAGCTGGAGGCCGGTCCGCATGAGAGTGTCTACGCGGACGCGCTACACAGCCGCCCGGACATCATGGAGCTCCGCCGCAAGCTCGAGCAGCTGGAATCGTCCATGGCCGGCGCCCAAGCCGAGTCATTGGCACGCCTGGTCGAAGATTATGGCGAGGTTCAGCACGAGTACGAGCGCCTCGACGGCTATGCCTATGACAGCCGGGTCGCCGAGGTCCTCCACGGCGTCGGGCTTTCCGAAACCGACCAGGCCCTGGCGCCCGCCGCCTTGAGCGGAGGCCAGCGCCGCCGGCTGGCGCTGGCCCGGCTCCTGCTGCAGGACGCCGACCTGCTCCTGCTGGACGAGCCGACCAACCATCTCGACCTGGAGGCGATCGAATGGCTGGAAGGGTTTCTCCGTCTCTCGCGCGCCGGCATGCTGATCGTTTCCCACGACCGGCGGTTCCTGGAGCACGTCGCGGATGACATCCTCGAGCTGCAGGCCGGTGGCGGGGAATGGTATCCGGGCAACTATCGGCAGTACGTCCGGCTGCGGCAGGAGCGGCGCGCGGTGCGGCAGAAGGAGTACGAGGCGCAGCAGGAGTACATCGCCCGCACCCAGGAGTTCATCCGCCGCTATAAAGCCGGGCAGCGGGCGCGTGAGGCGCGCGGGCGCCAGACCAAGCTCGATCGCCTGGCACGGGTGGCACCCCCGGCCGAGGATCAGCAGATTCGGATCCGGCTGCGGGCCTCCGTCACCAGCGAGCTCATCTTTCAGAGCGAAGGGTTGCGCGTCGGATACGACAAGCGCGAGATCGTCTCCGTTCCCGCGTTCACCGTCAGCGCCGGCGAGCGGGTGGCGATCGTCGGACCAAATGGCTCCGGCAAGACCAGCCTGCTGAAAGCGCTGCTGGGAGAATTGCGGCCCTTGCAGGGGCGGGTCAAGACCGGTCCCCGAGTCGCGATGCGCTACTACGATCAGAATCTCGCCGATCTCGATCCGAACAAGACCGTCATCGGCGAGCTGCAGGATGCGTTCGGGCTTCCCGAGGAAACGCTGCGAACCTTCCTCGGCCGGCTGCTGTTCAGCGGCGACGACGCGTTCAAGGCGATCCGCTCCTTGAGCGGCGGCGAGAAGAGCCGGGTCGCGCTCGCCAAGCTGATGCTCGACGATGCCGGCCTGCTGATGCTCGACGAGCCGACCAACCACCTCGACATCCCGGCGCAGGAAATGCTCGAAGATGCGCTCAACGACTACGAGGGCACCATCGTGTTCGTGTCCCACGACCGCTACTTCATCGACGACGTGGCGACGCGGCTCTGGGTGGTCGAGGACGGCACCGTCAGCATGCATCTGGGCAACTACAGCGACTGGGAACGGGCCCGCCAGCGGACGCGACGCCCCCTGGCCGAGGAGGGACGGCGCACGACAGCGACCCGTGCGGCCGCCGTCGTGAAACCCGCGGTTCCGGTTGAGGATCAGATCGACGGCCTTGAAACCGAGATCCACCAGATCGAAGAGCGCCTGGCCGACCACCAGACCTATGACGATCCCGCGCTGGTCGCCGAGCTGTCGCGCGCCCACGAGGACGCCAGCCGCCGGCTGCGCTGGCTCTACCAGGAGTGGGAGCAAGCCGCCGGCGCATAGACCGCCGGCTCAGCCAAGCGGTCGTTCCGCTGCCGGCTGTCGCGTCGGCCGCGCGGCCTTGGGTCGTGCCCGGCGTGTCGCTGCTTTATGCCGGGTCACTGTCCCTCACCCTCCTCGCCGCCGATCAGCTTGCGGACTACATGCCCGGGGCATGGTTCGAGCTGCTGGCCGCCGGCGTGCTTGGTCTGGCGCTGCTCACGCTTGGCTTGCTGCTGCCCGTCGGCTGGCGTCGGTATCGCGAGGGACTCCGAGGACATCTCGTCGTGACCATCGCGGCTTCCGTCTTCACGGCACTGCTGGGCCTGCTCGCCATCTACGGACTGATCGAGAACGCCAGCGTGTCTGCCGTGCTCAGCGGCGCCGACACCCACCTGACCCGGCCCGTGATGGACTCGCTACCCCGGCCACCCGGCACCCGGCTGCTCGACGAGACGCCCGGCCTCCAGGGCACCGAGAGCATATCGGAGGACATCGCCGCCAACAACCTGAACAGCATCGTGCCCTTTTACGAGCGCGAGCTGGCCCGCCTCGGGTGGGCCGAGGACAAGACCTCGGCGACCACGCCAATTCTCCGCTTCACCAGGGACGACTTCGTGCTTTCGGTGGGCATCGATCCGCCGTCCAGCGGCTACACGCTGACGCTCGACCGGCTTAGCGCAGCCCCCTCGGCGACGCCCGCCCCCTCCGCCAGCCCAAGCAGCTGACGATTGGGCGCGGCGCACAAAAATCGGGGCCGGAAGTCGTCGTTGCGGCCCGATGACAGGGTGAATCGTCGCCCCTAGCATCGAGAGCGTCGGATTACTTCGTAGCACGGAGGGACGGTATTTATGGCGATTGATCAGGGCGTGCGCGCCAGGAAAGAAACGAAGGCGGACGCGCAGGCCGTCATCGACATGGCTCAGAAGCAGGGCCTCAAGATCGTCGATCTCAAGTTCGTCGACCTGATCGGCACCTGGCAGCATTTCTCGATCCCGGTGCAGGAGCTGAGCAAAAGCCTCTTCAGCGACGGCATCGGCTTCGACGGATCCAGCATCCGCGGCTTCCAACACATCCACGAGAGCGACATGCTGCTGATGCCCGACCCCTCGACGGCGATCGTCGATCCCGTGCTCCGGGTGCCGACCTTGAATCTCGTCTGCGACGTCATCGATCCGATCACCCGCGAGCCCTACTCGCGCGATCCTCGCTACGTCGCGAAGAAGGCCGAAGCCTACCTGGGGTCGACCGGGATCGCCGACACCAGCTTTTGGGGCCCGGAATGCGAGTTCTACATCTTCAACAGCATGCGCTTCGACCAGAACCAGTTCTCAGGCATGTACGAGATCGACTCGGTGGAGGGGGTGTGGAATTCGGCCAAGAACGGCGAGCCCAACCTTGCCTATCGGCCGCGATTCAAGGAGGGCTACTTCCCGGTGCCGCCCACCGACAAGCTGCAGGACCTGCGCTCGCAGATCGTGCTCAAGCTGATCGAGGCCGGCATCGAGGTGGAAGTCCATCACCATGAGGTCGGCACCGCCGGGCAGACCGAGATCGACATGCGTTTCGGAACGCTGCTCAAGATGGCCGACCAGGTCATGCTCTACAAGTACATCGTCAAGAACGTCTGCGCCCAGAACGGCTTCGTCGCGACCTTCATGCCCAAGCCGCTCTTCATGGACAACGGGTCGGGGATGCACACCCATCAGAGCCTGTGGAAAGACGGCGAGCCGCTCTTCTACGACAAGGCCGGCTATGCCGGGATCAGCGACATGTGCCGCTGGTACATCGGCGGCCTGCTGAAGCACGCGCCGTCGCTGCTGGCCTTTGCCGCGCCCACGACCAACTCCTACCGGCGGTTGGTTCCGGGCTATGAGGCGCCGATCAACCTCATCTACTCGAAGCGCAATCGCAGCGCCTGCATCCGCATTCCGATGTACTTCGACAATCCGAAGGCGAAGCGCCTGGAGTTCCGCACGCCGGATCCGTCCTGCAATCCCTATTTGTCGTTCGCAGCCTGCCTGATGGCCGGCCTGGACGGGGTCATCAACAAAATCGAGCCGCCGAAGCCGATCGATGAGGATCTCTACGAGCTCGAGCCGGAGCTGAAGCGGCAGGTCAAGAGCACGCCGGGATCGCTGCTCGAGGTGCTCGACGCCCTCGAGATCGACAACGAATACCTGACGCGGGGCGGCGTCTTCACCGAAGACCTGATCGAGACCTGGATTGACTACAAGCGCGTTCGGGAGTACGACCAGGTCGCGCTCCGACCGCACCCCTGGGAGTTCTACCTCTACCACGACATCTAGTTCGGCTGGTTCGTCCGACATCGAGGCGGCTGTCACTCGCCCTGGCAGCCGTCTCTCATCTACCGAAGAGGAGCACGCGATGGAAGAGCCGTTGAAAGACAAGCCCTGGCGACCCGGCGATCATCCCCGCCCCGGACCGTCCTGGGACGACCCTGACCGCCCGCTGAGCTCCGATCACCGCGGAGTCCCCGACGCCGAAGACTGAGACCGGCGCCCGCAGCGCGTCGCCGGCGATCGAGCGGGCGATGGAGCGTCTCGCCGAGCGCGCCATCCGGTTCCTCGACCTGCGATTCGTCGACGTTCTGGGCACCGTGAAGAGCATCACCATCCCGGCGCAGCGTTTGCCGCACGCGGTCCGCCAGGGGGAGTGGTTCGACGGCTCGTCGGTCGAAGGGTTCGCACGAATCTTCGAAAGCGACATGTTCCTTCGGCCTGACCTCGATACGCTGACGATCAGCGAGGTGGAGGGGACCGCTGGAGCCCAGGTCATCTGTGACCTGCTCACGCCCGACGGGGAGCGCTTTGCCGGTGACCCGCGAGGCGTGCTCGCCCGAGCGCTCGCCGAGGCAGCCTCATTGGGCTTCGACTACGCCGTGTCGATCGAGCTCGAGTTCTTCTTGCTCAATCCGGATGCCGCCGGCAGCCTCGCGCGGCTCGAACGTCGCGACCGGGCGAGTTACTTCGATCATCCGGTCGACCTGGCCGGCAGCGTGCGTCAAGAAATTGTCGAGGCGCTCGATCGCATGGGCATCGCCGTCGAGGCCAGTCACCACGAAGTCGCGGCCGGGCAGTACGAGCTCGACCTCGGCTTGAGCAATGCGCTCAGAGGCGCGGATCAGTTGGTCACCCTCAAGCACACGGTGAAGGCCATCGCCCAGCGCCGCGGGCTGCTGGCCACCTTCATGCCCAAGCCGATGTTCGGCGTTGCAGGTTCCGGGATGCACACCCACCAGGTGCTGACCGAGGTTGGCAGAGAGAGCAACGCCTTCTTCGACCGGGCCGACCAGTACAACCTGTCGGCGGTCGCCCGCCATTTCATCGCCGGGCAACTCGCCCACGCCCGCGGGCTCTGCGCCGTGGTGGCGCCGCTGGTCAACTCCTATAAGCGTTTCACGCCCGGCTTCGAGGCGCCGGTCGCGATCACCTGGGCGCAGATGAATCGCTCCGCCTTGATTCGCGTGCCGCGCGTCAGCAGCGCCGACCGGGGAGCCATCCGAATCGAGTTCCGCGCTCCGGATCCATCCTGCAACCCGTACCTCGCGTTCGCCGCCATGCTGCATGCCGGCCTGTCAGGGATCCGGCAAAAGCTGCCGCTGCCGCCGCCGGTCGAGGAGAACCTCTACGCCTTCGATCCCGAGCGGTTGGCCCGCCACCAGCTCGGGCAGCTGCCCGGCTCGCTGGCCGAGGCGCTCCGTCATCTGCGACAGGACGAGGTTATGCGCGAGGCGCTAGGAGTGCACCTGCTGGAACGTTTCATCGAAGCCAAGGAAATCGAGTGGCAGAGTTATGAGAAACAGGTCAGCGCCTGGGAGCTCGACGCCTACCTGGAGACCTACTAGCGTTTTCAGCTCCCTCCCCCTTTGGGGAAGGGTCGGGGTGGGAGTTCCCCTCGTCGGCGTCGCAGCGCTGTACGTCATCGCCGCCTTCGCCGCGCCCAGTCCCCTCCTTCGCATCGCCCTGCGCTGTGCACCGATACTGCCTCTCGCCATCTGGACCATCTGGTTCGATCGGTCGCGGCCGCTCGAGCATCACCCGCCGATGATTCGATCCGCCGGCCGCGCGCTGCTCTTGATCCTGGTGATGGCGTTCGTCATCGCCGTGCTGGGCCTCGGCTTGAACTGGCTGTACGACCCGAATCGCGTCGTATGATCCTCCGAGGAGGTGGATCGATGGCACATCACTTGAAAGACCTGACGTTCGAGCTCGAGGAAAAGGTCGGCACCGTGGCCGCGGCGGCGGAGGCGCTTGGCAAGGCCGGCGTGAACATCGAGGGAATCTGTGGCTTTGTCGTCGGGGGCAAAGGCGTCGGCCATTTGCTGGTCGAAGACGCGGGCAACGCCCGTCAGGCGCTGCAGACCGCCGGCGCACGCGTCACCGGCGAGCAAGATGCCCTCGTCATCCAGATCGACGATCGGCCGGGAGCGCTGGGCAAGTTGACCCGCAAGCTGGCCGACGCGGGCGTCAACCTGAACGCGGTCTACCTGGCGACCCAGACGCGGATCGTGATCGGCGCCCCTGACGTCGAGAAGGCGCGCGCCGCCGCCGGCGAAGGGTCCGCCAGTCGTCGATGAGCAACGCCCAGCGTTGATGATCGCGCCAGCGGCCGGCGATCTTTAGGTATCGCGGCGAAAAGCCCTCCAACCGAAAGCCGGCGCCTTTGATCAGGGCGATCGAGGCGGCGTTTTCGGGCTGAACGTTCGCCTCGACGCGGTGCAGCTTCATCGAGACGAACACGTGGTGCAGCACCAGCTGGACGGCCTCGGTCATGTACCCCTGGCCCTCGAAGGGATGCTCCGCGTAGTACCCAAGGTAGGCGCTCTGGAACAGGCGGCGCACGATCTGGCTCAAGACGAAGACGCCGACGATGGCGCCGTCGTCAATCCGGCAGACGAGCAGCGCTTTCGCCGCCGGATTGTCGAGGCGCTTGATCCAGGCCGCAAAGGCCGCCGCGTCAGTCGGCGGCGATACCCAGCCGCGATGCAGCGCGCGGCTGGCCCGGTTCCTGGTCAGGATTTCCTGCTGATCGTTTCGGGTCGGTTCTCGAAGATACACGCGTTTGCCGATCTCCAGCGCAGAATGGCGATCAGGCTTCGCCACGCCGGGCCCACCGCTGCAACACGCCCGCAACCGCCCAGCTGGCGACGTGGTTGATGGCGACGCCCATCCGGTCCGGAATCAAGGAAACGTAGACCGACTTTCGATTGCGCTCGACCGCGAGCGCGATGCGACGCGCCACTTTCTCGGCTGGGACGGCGGGGATCCGCTGATGCGGCGCGCGACCGCGGTCCCCCAGCCGGTTGTCTCCAAAGTTGGAGCGCGTGGTTCCCGGAAAAACGTTCATCACGCGGATTCCCCGATGCCCTTCCTCTAAGCGCAGCGCCTCGCCGAGGACCGTGAGCGCAAATTTGCTGGCGGAGTAATAGCCAATTCGCGGGATGGCAATTCGTCCTGCCACCGACGAGATGTTGATCACCATGCCGGATCGCTGGGCTCGCATGGTCGGGATGACGGCCCGGATCATCGCGGCTGCGGCCAGGACGTTCAGCCGAAAGAGGGCCTCGACATCGCGGGATGACGCGTCGGCAATCGCGGCGTGCAATCCGATCCCGGCGTTGTTGACCAGGAGGTCGATCCGACCGAGGCGGGCGATGGTTTCCTGGGCGAGCCGGTCAGGCGCTCCCTCCTCGGTGACGTCGGTTGGGATTGCGATCGCCGAACCACCTTTCGTGGCGATCTGCTCGGCGAGCTCGGCGATTTCCTGCGCACGGCGGGCGGCGAGGACGACGCTGGCGCCGCGATCCGCGAACTCGACGGCGATCGCTCGACCGATTCCACTGGAGGCGCCGGTAACGATGACGCGCGCGTCCTTCAGGTGCACGTCAGTTAATGCTGACAGCCGCGACAAAAATCGGTGGCTTCGCCGCGAGCCGTCAGCTCGGAGATGCGGTGGCCGCAGCGTGGGCACTTCTCCTTGGCCTTGCCGTGCACCGCCATGAAGCTGCGATCCTGCTTGTGCGGCTCGTACTTCGGCTGCGCCTTGATCGTCTCGATCGCGGAGCGAAGCACCTTGCCCGTCGCCTCGTGCAGCCTGACCACGTCCTCCGATTTCAGCGTGGTGCGTTTTCGCAAGGGAAGCAATGCCGCTTCGTGCAGGATCTCATCGGAATAGGCGTTGCCCACGCCCGCGATGAAGGCCTGGTTTCGCAGCAGATTCTTCAACTCGCCTGGATGCCGCCGAATCCGTTGCGCAAATTCGCCCTCGGTGACGGTCAACGCATCGGGGCCCAGCTCCGCCCATCCCGGAATGGTCGGCAACGCGCCCGGTGGGACCCAGTAGACACGGCCCATCTTCACCGAGTCGAGGAAGCGAAGCTCTTCGCCCCCCTCCAGTGTGAGGCGGAACACCGTCGGCGCCGCCACCTTTTCGGTGTCGGTGGTCCACTGCAGACGGCCGCCGAGCATGGGATTGATCACCAGGTGCTGGCCGGCGATATCGAAGATCAGGAATTTGCCGCGTCGCCAGATGCGCTCGAAGCTTCCGCCGGTCAGCTGCCGAGCGAACTCCTGGGGGGGCGTGCGTAACAGAAAGCTGAGCTTGGGAGAGGTCCATACCCCCGCGATCCGCTTCCCCTCCAGCCGAGGGCCCAGGTATTCGCGCAGCACTTCCAGCTCGGGCAACTCGGGCACAGCACATCAGGCTAGCTCAGCTTGCGGGCATTCACCGGCCGCGATGTTACTTGACGATACGAGACATCTCGTATAGTCTTGTCCCATCTCGGGTGCAGCCTCGACCAAGGAGCGGATCGTGACGGAGGCGATGACGCTGCTGAGCCGCGACGACGAGGCCTCGGTCGACGAGATCGCTCACGCGGCAGGCGTCTCGCGGACCACCTTTTACCGCGCGTTTCCCTCGCGTGCGGCGCTGCTCGCTCAGCTGAAGCTCGAACCGGAGCCCGATGCCAGGCAGCGCCTCCTCGAAACCGCCGCGGCATTGCTTCAGCGGCAGACCCTCACCCGACTATCTATGGATGAGCTCGCTGCCGGTGCCGGCGTGTCCCGGGCGAGTGTCTATCGGCTCTTTCCCGGAAAGGCCGCCCTGTTCCGCGAGCTCCTCGTCGTCTTCTCGCCGTTCGAGCCGATCATGCGGCTCCTTGATGAACAGGGCGACCGGCTGCCGGAGGAGCTGATTCCGGTGATCGTCGTCACCGCCTACCGCGCGGTTGCCCCACATGCCGGCATCGCCCGGACGCTGATCGTCGAGGTGACGTCGTTGAGCGAAGAGACGCGACAGGCCTTCGCGCAAACCGGTATGCAGGCGATCGCTCGCCTGGGGAGCTACGTCCAGACACACATGGACGCCGGCCGGCTGCGCCGCATGCCTCCCCTGCTGGCCTTGCAGGCGTTGATCGGCCCGGTCATGATGCTCGTCCTCTCGACCCCTGTGCTGCATGATGCCGGCGTGCCACCCACCGATGCTGAACCCGCGGTGCGGCAGCTCGCCCAGCTCTGGTTGAAAGGAATGTCGCCGCTGTGAGCGTTGCATCCGCCCCGGATCTCGCCGTCGACGTCGACGGTGTCGTCAAGCGCTTCAAGGACATCACCGCCCTCGACGGCGCGACGCTGCGGGTACGACGGGGTGAGGTCTACGGGTTGCTCGGGCCCAACGGCGCCGGCAAGACGACACTGATTCGAAGCCTGGTTGGGCTGGTCGCGCCCGATGCCGGCTCCATCACCGTGCTGGGACAGCGCATGCCGCAGCTCGATGTCCTCGGCCGCGTCGGGTACATGACGCAGCAGGCCGCCCTCTATCCCGACCTTTCCGTCGAAGAGAACCTGCGCTTCTTCGGCGCCATCATGGGCGCGACCGACGGCGTCCGCGAGGCTCTCGAGCTGGTCGATCTCTGGGATCGGCGTCACTCGGTCGTCGGCACGCTGAGCGGCGGGATGCGGACGCGCTGCTCGCTGGCCTGCGCCCTGGTCAACAAGCCGGATCTGCTGCTGCTCGACGAGCCAACGGTCGGGGTCGATCCGCAGCTGCGCATCCAGCTCTGGGACCGATTCCAGGCGATGGCGAAGACCGGCACCACCATCATCGTGTCGAGCCACGTCATGGATGAAGCCGAGCGGGCGGACCGCCTGGGGTTGATCCGGTTCGGCAAGCTGCTCGCCGAGGGAACCGTCGCGGAGCTCAAGCAGCAAGCCGGTGTCGACCGCCTCGAAGATGCCTTTCTCAAGCTCTCCGAGCGGGGTGCCCGATGAGCCTGCGACGCGTCGGCGCCCTCACCCGGCGAATCCTGCAACAGTTCCGGCGAGACCGCCGCACCCTGGCCCTCCTGTTCATCGCGCCGCTGGTCATCCTGGCGCTGCTCGGCTACCTGCTCCGCGGCGGCGGCACCGTCCCCAAGATGGGCGTCGTCAATCTCGATGGGGGCCCTCTCGGCAGCGTCGTCGCGTCGTCGCTGGAGAGCTCGAAACTGGTCTCGGCGTCGGCCATGTCGGCGCAGGATGCCGAGTCGAGGCTGCAATCCGGGACGATCGCCGGCTACCTCCTGTTGCCGTCCGATTTCTCCGCTCTCGCGCAGCAGGCTCGGCTGATCGCGCCGGAGATCCATCTCGAGGGCAGCCAGCCCGGCCTCTCCCAAACGATCGTGCAGGCGGTCAACCAGTCGCTCACGAGCCTCGCCGCCCAGGCGGGTGGTGTTCGCTTCCAGCCACGGGTTGTCTACCGCTACGGCGGGCCAAGCTTCGACACCCTCGATTATTTCGGGGCAGCCTTTATCGGTCTCGTCGTCTTTTTCCTCGTCTTCGTCATCACCGCGGTCGCCTTCCTCCGCGAGCGCGCTCAGGGAACGCTGGAGCGGTTGATGGCCAGCCCGCTCCGCCGTCCCGAGATTGTCGTGGGCTACATGCTCGGCTTCACCGTGCTGGCGTTGATCCAGGCCATCGAGGTGCTCGCCTTCTGCCTGCTGGTCCTGCACGTGCACAACGCGGGAAACGTTGCGCTGATCTTCCTGATGGAGGCGTTGATGGCCATCTTCGCCGTCAACCTCGGCATCTTCCTCAGCATGTTCGCCCGGACCGAGTTCCAGGCGGTGCAGTTCATTCCCCTGGTGATCGTTCCGCAGATGCTGCTCTCAGGGGTCATCTTCCCGGTCAGCACCGAGCCAGGGCCTTTGCAGGTCCTGTCCAATGTCCTTCCGCTCACCTACGCCGTCGACGGGATGCGCACCATCATGATCAAGGGCGCCGACCTCGGCTGGTCGCAGCTGCAGCTGGATCTTGGCGTGGTCGCCGGCTTCTGCCTGCTCGTCATCCTCGCCGGCGCGACGACCCTCCGCCGGCAGGTCGCCTGACCCCCGGCGGTCTCCCTGGGCTACGGATCAGCTCGCTTTCGCCCTCGGAGTGGTGCGAACGTCCGGTTATCCTTCCAGAAGGCTGGGAAGCGATCGAAGTGGATCGCCTCTACGCGCGAGGCAAACCTGCTCGTCTTTTGGCCCGCGATGGCGATCAACGCGCCCGATTGGAGGTTGAGTAAGTGCGCAAGAACCGCTCGGTACCGTCGGCGACTGTCATTCCAGTGCTCATCTATCCGGACGTCCGCCAGGCGGTCGCGTGGCTGGAGAAGGCATTCGGTTTCCGCGAGCGGCTAAAGATCGGCGAGGACCACCGGTCGCAGATGACCGTGGGCGACGGCGGGGCGGTCATCGTCGGCGACGTTCGCGGAAACCGCCGGCCGCCCCGGCCCGGCGAGGTGACGCAATCGGTCATGGTCCGCGTCGAGGACGCGACGGCGCACAGCGAGCGGGCCCAGGCCAATGGCGCGAAAATTGTCGATCCCTTGACCGACCATCCCTTTGGCGAGCGTCAGTACACCGCGGAAGACCTCGCCGGCCATGTGTGGACCTTCTCGGAGAGCCTCACGGATGTCGATCCCGCGGAGTGGGGCGGCGAGCTGAAGCTCCGCGACTGACTCAACGGTGCTCGAGGCTGGCAACCATTCTCCGCGGCGCGACCGCGCAGTAGCTCTCGTCGATCCAGGCTTTCAGCAGATCGATCGGCGAGGGTTTGAAGCGTTGGACAGTCCTCGCGCGTCTCTTTGCTTAACGATAGTTGCGTGACGACGGGAAAACGTCCTCTTCTGGCAGGGTGGGCGCGGCCTCGATGTGATCGACCAGCACGCCGATGACTCCGTCCTGTTTCTGGAGCCTGCCGTCCATGATCAGGATCGGTTCGAGGTTGGCCACCTGGCGGTAGCGCCGATAGATCGGCGGCCGGACGATGACGTCGATGTGCCCGAACTCATCGGCCAGCGTGAAAAACTTGAAGTCTTTTGCCGTCGATGGCGACTGGCGGGTCACCACCAGGCCGCCGACGCGGACGCGGGCGCCGTCGCGCACGCTGTCGCGAATCGTCTTCGAGTCGGTCACGTGCAGCTGGTCGAACTGCGGCCGGTAGAAATGGATCAGGTGATCGGTCGTCGACAGCGATAACAGCCGGTAATCCGTCGCCACACGCTGGCGATGGGTCATCAGCGGCAGACTGACCGGCTCGGACGGCTGCGCCAGCAGGGGATCGTTCTGCCAATCGTCGGCGTGTTCGTTGAAGCGCCAGACCGCCTCGCGGCGGTTCGGCTCGAGGGCGTCGAAGGCGCCGGCCAGGATCAGGTTCTGAACCTGCGCTTTGGTCAGCCCGTTGCGCGATTGGGTCGTCAGCCGGATCCGCCGGCAGAACTGCTCGAGGGATTCCACCGGCCCTTTGAGCTGCGCTTCCTCGAGCACCTCGAGCGCCTTGTCGCCGATGCCGTGCACGTAGTTGAAGCCGAGCCGCATCGCGCCGTGCTCGACGGTGCAGCGAGTGTAGCTCTTGTTGATGTCGATCGGCAGAACTTTGACGCCGTGGCGTTTGCCGTCTTCGACCAGGACGTGCGGGTGATAGAAGCCCATCGGCTGGGCATTCAGCAACCCGGCGTAGAGCGCCGGCGCGTGATGCAGCTTGAGCCAGGCCGTTTCGTAACAGGTACGCGCAAAGGCGGCCGCATGCGATTTGGTGAAGCCGAATTCGGCGAAGGCGGCGAGCTTGCTGAAGATCTCCTCGGCTGCCGGCCGGGGAATCTCGTTCTCGTCGCAGCCCCGCAGAAACCGGTCGCGGATCTCGTCCATCAATTCGTGTGACCGATGGCTGCTCATCGCCCGCCTGAAGTGATCGGCTTCCGAACTCGAGAAGCTGGCGCAGTCCATCGAGATCTTGAGGATCTGCTCCTGGTAGAGGACGACCCCGAGGGTTTCTTTGAGAATCGGCTCGAGCCGTGGATGGATGTACATCACCGGCTCCTTGCCCTGTTTGCGCCGCAAGTAGGGATGCACCGCATCACCCTGGATCGGCCCCGGCCGAATGATCGCCACCTCGACGACCAGGTCGTTGAACGTCTCCGGTCGTGACCGCGGCAGCGTCTGCATCTGCGCCCGGCTCTCGATCTGAAAGACGCCGATGGTGTCCGCCTCCTGGCAGAGCTTGTAGACCTCGGGGTCCTTGAGATCGAGCGCGTCGAGATCGGGGCGGTTACCGGTGTCGGCCTCGATCAGGTCGAGCGCCTCGGCGACCACCGAGAGCATGCGCAGCCCGAGCATGTCCATCTTGATCAGGCCCAGCTCTTCAACGTCGTCTTTGTTGAACTGGACCACCATGCGGCCGGGCATGGTCGCGCGTTCCACCGGCACGATGTCGATCAGCGGCTCGCCGGTGACCAGCATGCCGCCGACATGGATCGAGAGATGGCGCGGAAAGGTGAGGATCTGCGTCGCCAGGTCGAAGAGCAATTGCCAGGGCCGGCTGATGCCGGTCGTCGGATAGCCGGCCGCTTCGGCAATCGTTTCGGGACTCTCCGGATGCCAGGCCGAGGCCGACTTGGCCAGATGGTCGATGGTCTCCTCCTTGAAGCCGAGCGCCTTGCCGACCTCGCGGATCGCGGAGCGCTGCCGGTAGGTGACGACGTTGGCCACCATGCCGGTCCGCTCCGGGCCGTACTTTTCGTAGATGTACTGGATGACCTGCTCGCGATGCGCGGTGGAGAAATCGATGTCGATGTCGGGGGTCGTCGTCATCTCTTCATGGAGAAAGCGCTCGAAGAGCAGGTTGTGCTCGATTGGATCCACCCGGGTGATGCCGAGCAGGTAGGCGACGATGCTGTCGGCCGCCGACCCGCGTCCCTGCCCTGGGATACCACGGGATTGGGCGAAGCGCATCAGGTCCCAGTTGATGAGGAAAAACTCGCTGAAGCCGGTTTTGTTGATGACGTCGAGCTCCTTCTGCAGACGCGCGGCGACCTCCGAGGTGACCGGGCGATACTTCTCACGGACGGCGTCCTGGCAAAGCCGGTAGAGGAATGAGTAGGGGGTTTCCCCGGGCGGCACCGGGAAGCCTGGAAAGCGGGCACTGACCAGCTCGAAGCGAAAGTCGCAGGCCCGCGCGATTTCCGCGGCATTCGCCAGCCCCTCGTCCACGACCCGTTGCGAGTAGCGGCGGAAGACCTGGCGCAGTTCGCCGCCGGATTTGAGGAAATGCTCGGCGTTGGGGTGGAGATATCGCTGTCCCTCGTCGAGCGTGGTGCGATGCCGGATCGCCGTCAGCACGTCGTGCAGGCGGTGACGATCAGGCGTGGCATAGAACACCTCGTTACTGATCGCCAGCGGCGCCGCGTGCCGTTCGGCCAGCTCGAGCAGCGCCTGGTTGCGTCCGCGGTCGCCCGGCGCGAGGTGGTCGTGCAGTTCGATGAAAACCCGGTCCCGGCCGAAGACTTCCTGGTAGAACGGCAGGCGGTCCTTCGGGTCGGCGACCAGGACAAAAAGGTTGCGGCTGTAATCACGCAGGGCATCCGGCTTGAGCCGGGCCATCCCCTTGGGGTTCGGCATCTGCGCCTGGCTGACCAGCCGGCACAGGTTGGTGTAGCCGGTCTTGTCTTCGGCGACCAGGAGGAGACGCTCGCCCCATTGGTCGTAGTCGACGCGATCTTTGGGGGGCGGGGTGCCATCGTCGATCGTCAGCTCGGTACCGATGATCGGCTTGATCCCGGCGCGCTGGGCTGCGCCGAAGAACTTGACGGCCCCGTAGAAGCCGTTGCGATCGGTGATGGCGAGCGCTGGCATCTCCAGGTCGCGGGCGCGCGCGACGAGCTCCTCAGGATGTGACGCGCCTTCCAGGAATGAATAGTTCGAATGGCAGTGCAGCTCGACAAACCCGGACAACTATGCCTCCGTTTAGCGCCCTTCAGGGCGCCGGCCTTTCGGCCGAATAAGGGCAGGCGTCGAACAGCGTCCTGTATCGCGCACACGAGGTCAATGGAATTTCGACCGAGTGCGCGATGGGATGCTGTGAGACGCACCTGCCCGGTTTAGTCATAAACCCGCTCCACGAACCATTCATCACGAGCGCGATCGCAATAGCACTCGAGTGCGAGGTCTTCATCGAGTAGCAACCGCCAGTACTCGCGCGAAACCGGGCTGCGCCACCAGTCGCAGTCGATCCGCCAGCGATTGAGGATGCGGGTCACGGGCTGCCAGCCCGCTGCCGACTCGAGGTGCGTCGGCAGCCCGTCGCCGTCGAGGCGCACGCGTACCGGCCTGGCCGGTATCAGCAGCTCGGTCATGCGGGTTTCCAGAGGATGCGGTGATCGGGCAAAGGCGCCGCGTCCGCACGAACCTCGGCGCGCTGAATCATCGCCGGTCCGTACTCCTCCTGCAAGCGGGCGATGGCATCGGCGATCGATTCCGCAAAGCCGTCACGCCGGATCAGCAGGCCTGGCTGGCGAACATAGGCCGGCTCCAGGCGCCCGGCGCGCAGCGTGATGCGCTCCAGCGGCGCACTGATGGAAGCCCGAAGCAAGCGCGGCCGGATCCCGTCGAACAATTCGCCGGCCATGGTGACGGGGTAGGCGAAGCGGACCTCGATAATCACCGGCTTGGCGGCTTCCTGGCCAAGCGTCACGCGCAACCCGCGGGTGCCCAGGCCATGCTCGAGCAGGTCGGCGCTGATACGGTCGGCCAGGGCCCGCGCGATGAACTGCAGGGCCTCGAGGTTGTCGATCGGCGGCTCGAGCGGCTCCGCCACCTGGATCCGGACCGGATGCTTGAATGGCCGCCACCGCCGGCGATCGATGCCGAAGGCAAGGTCATAGATGTCGAGCAGCTTGACGCCGAACTGCCGCCGGAATGCCGCTCGCGAGATCGACTGGAGACCGGCAATCCGGCGCAGGCCGAGCAGTTCGAGGTATTCGCGAACGTCGTCGTCGAGCGGCAGCACTTCGATGGGCAACTGCGCCAGAAACATGGTGGTCGCCTCCGCCTTGACGATCACCGGTGATCCCGGCTTCGCCTGACCGGCCGCGACCTTACTGACGAACATCGAGCTGCCCACCCCGATCGCCGGCGAGACGCCGAGGGCGCCGGCGACCGCGCGCTCGATCGCCGCCAGCAGCTGTGACGAGTCGGGCCAGCGCAGCACGAGCCGGTCGAGTCCAAGGAAGGCACAGCCAGGGTCTTCATCGACGGCAACGTCGGGCGTGAGCTGATGCAGGGTCGCGAGCAGCGACTGATGGACCCTGGCTGTGGCCATCTCGTCAACCGGTTCGAAGATCGCTTCAGGCGCAAACTGCTGAGCTCGGTTGAGGCTCATCCCAACCGCAACGCCCTGCAGGCGCGCCTCGTCGGAGGCGGCGGCAACGACGCCGCGTTCATCGGCTCGTCCCCCCAGGATCAACGGTCGCCCGCGCAGCCCCGGCGAGGTCAGCCAGGCGGCGACCAGCGAGGGATGAGGGGTCCGGACGCACGCAATCATGCGATCGGGTAGGGAACGACCCAGCTGGCCCGGCGTCCGGGCGGCGCGAGGCGGTTTTTGACCACGGTGGCATCGACCTGCAGGCCACGCAGATCGCCGTCGTCACCGAGGACCCAGGCGCTGCGTTGCAGGCTCAGGCTCAGGCTGGCGTAATAGCGGATGGCGTCGTCGCTCTCGGCGGCATGAATCAGCAACAGGGTGCATTCGGCTTCGGCGATCCGATGCAGCAGATGCGGCAGCTCGGCGTCGAGACCGGCGGATCGCCCCTGGGGAAGATCGATCTCGATGAAGTCGACGCCCGCTCGAGCCAGGACCCGAACACTGGCCATCGCGTCGCGCAGCGATTTCGGGCGGACGACGAGCAGCCGATCGAGCCGAGTGTCCAACCGGCTGAGAAATTCCGGATCAAGGCGGCCGGGGAGATCGATGTACGCGACCGATCCCTCGCGGCTGGCGGCGGCGAGACTGCGCTGCGCCAGGGTTCGTTTGCCCGAGCCGCGTGGTCCCGTCAGCAAGCTCAACCGTCCGACCGGCCAGCCCCCGATGCCCGTCAGCGCATCAAGCTCAGGGATCCCCGACGCGCGTGCGGGGGAGGGTGCCGCCGCCGGTCGCGGCGCGGCGCTCCCGAAGCGGGTCTGGAGCACCGTGACGGCTTGCTGCAGACGATCGGACATCTCATCCCACCCCGTGTTTGGATTGACGGCAGGTATGCGCTGACATCAAGCCTCCCCGGGGACGCAGGACCAGACGCTGAGGCCGCCTCGATCTTAACGAACAAATGTTCGCCCGTCAAGGCAAACGAAACGGCCTGGCCATCAGCGGGCTCAGCAGCTGATCGGGGGTCGGGTCGGGCCCTTAGCGCGACTCCTGCAGCCCGACGCTGAACATCGCCTCGAGGTCGTGCTTCGAGTAGACCTTGAAGGCAACATGGGTGCGGGTGCGAACGATGCCGGGAATCTGCGACAGCCGGGTGGTCACGACGTCTGCCACCTGCTCATGGTCTCTTACCCGCAGCATGGCGACGAAGTCGAATTCCCCGGTCACCGAATAGGCTTCGGCGACCCCCGGGACATCCGCGAGGGCTGAGCCCAGCGTCGCGATCGCGGAGCGCTCTGCCTCGATCAGGACGATGGCGGTGACCACGACGGCATTCTCTCACCGCGCGGCCTGAATACAAAATGCTTGACGAACGAACGTATGTTCGATACAATGGCGGAGATGCGCTCGCGGCGAATGGCAGCCGGATCGGGGCGCTATCGATGATCCCGGACAGTTGGCTGAGCTCCATTCGCATGGAGGGGCGCGACGGGGTCCTCGACGCCATGACAGCCCTCTGTGGCCTCTACCAGGAGATGCCCAAGGACGGGCTGCTCCC
>DATASI010000120.1:0-9037 GCA_036269255.1 Candidatus Dormiibacterota bacterium | reverse complement strand
AGCGCCCATTCGTGATCGCGGCGCAACAGAGTCTATTCGACCCGACGCGTGCCACGGCGGGGAAACAGACGCTTTGGGCATACTGTCATGTTCCGAATGGATCGACGGTGGACATGACGGATCGAATCGAGTCGCAGATCGAGCGCTTCGCGCCTGGATTCCGCAACCGGATCCTGCAGCGATCGGTGATGACGCCAGCGGACATCGAGCGGCACAACGCCAACTGCGTCGGCGGCGATATCAACGGCGGCAGTGCCGACCTCCGCCAGTGGTTCTTTCGTCCGACCTGGCGGCAATACAGCACGCCCAACCGCGAGGTCTACATTTGTTCCTCGTCGACGCCACCGACCGGCGGCGTCCACGGACTGTGCGGATACTTCGCGGCCAGGGTGGCGCTGAAGCGGGCGTTCAGATGAGGCGCGTCGTCATCCTCGGCGGTGGCCACGCCGGCGTTCGCTGCGCCCAGGAGCTGATGCGCCGCCGGCGGCCGGAAGACCAGCTGGACGTGACGCTGGTCAGCCGCGATAACACCGAGGTCTGGCACGGCCTCATGCCCCAGATCCTCTCCGGCGTGCTCCAGCCGCAGCACGTCCTGGTCCCCTTGCGCGAGTTTCTGCCCGGCGTCCGGGTCTATACCTACGACGTCGAGGAGATCGATCTCGAGAGCAGGCGCGTCACGCTGGTGCGCGGCGACGAGAGCCGGCAGATCGTGCTCGAGTACGACGACCTCGTCCTGGCGCTGGGATCGGTGACCGATCTCTCCCGCTTCCGCGGCCTCCAGGAGCACGGGCTGCAGACCAAGACGATCGGCGACTTCGTCTACCTGCGCAACCACCTGATCGACATGCTGGAGACGGCGTCGGTGGAAACCGACCCCGAGGAACGGCAGCGGTTGCTGACTTTCTTTGTGGCGGGCGCCGGCTTTGCCGGGATCGAAATCGCGTCGGAGGCGAATGAATTCATCCGCTCGGCGCTTCGCCTCTACCCGGCAATCGTTCCGGCAGAGGTCCGTGTCATCGAAGTCGACATCGTGACGCGCATCCTCCCCGCATTCGAGCAACAGATGGCCGACCGGGCGATGCGACGGATGCGAGAGCGCGGCATCGATTTGCGGCTGGGCGTCGGGCTTTCAGACGCAACCGCCGCCGCGGTGACGCTGTCGAATGGCGAGCGGATTCCGACGCGAACGATCATCGTGACGGTCGGTGTCGGCACCAATCCTCTTCTCAGCAAGCTGTCGATCAAACTGGTGCGCGGCCGGGTCCAGTGCGACCAGTTCTGCCGCGTCGAGGGCTGGCCGAATCTGTATGCCGTCGGCGACAATGCGGCGGTTCCCGGCCCGTCAGGCGACCCCTACCCAGCGATGCTGCTGGCGGCCTTTGCGGAGGGCCGCCAGGTGGCGCGGAACATCGTGGCGGAGGTTCGCGGCCAGCCGCTACGACCGGTCGAATTCAAGGGCTTCGGTCAAGCGGCGCTGCTCAGCCGTGGCTATGGCCTGGCCGAGATCCGAGGGATCAAGTTGCACGGCTGGCCCGCAGCCGTCCTCTCACGCGGGCTTTTCTTGACCTATATGCCGACCTGGCGGCGCAGGCTGGCGCTGCTCATGCACTGGTGGTCGAGTGCGATCTTCCGCCGCGATATCAGCCAGCTTCGCATGGGCCGCAGCGATGCCGTCATGCCGATGCGATTCAGCGCCGGCGAGACGATCGTGCGCCAGGGCGAGGTCGCCAGCCGCTTCTACATCATCACCTCCGGCGAGGTCGAGGTCATCGAGCAGGTGAACGGTGAGGAGCGGCGGCTGCGCCGAATGGGTCCGGGCCGCCATTTCGGCGAGCTCGCGCTGTTGCAGCACGTCAAGCGCACCGCAAGCGTTCGCGCGCTCACCGACACGACAGTCCTCGCCCTGGCCCGGCAGGATTTCACCAGCCTGGTCGGCAACATGCCCGAGCTGCAGCAGGCCGTGAAAACCGGGCCAGGCTCGGAAACAGCTGCCAGCTAAGCTGGGCGCCTCGCTTCTGGGTCCGCGTTCCAGACGTCGCCGGTGCGCCGGTACTCCATCGTCTCGGCCACCTCATTCGCGAGCTTGGAGCCGAACTCACGCTCGACGATCCATAGCGCCAGGTCAAGACCCGAGGTGATGCCGCCAGCCGTGATCAGATCACCGTCGTCCACGACTCGCGCATCGATCACCCGCGCGCCGCTCGCCCGCAGATCATCGAGGGCGCTGTGATGCGTCGTGGCTGGACGCCCGGCCGTGAGTCCGGCGGCTGCGGCGAGCATCGCCCCCGTGCAGACCGTCGCCATGATCGCACCATCGGCCTTCAACTCACGCAGGCGTTGTGGCAGGTCGCCACGCATCACCTCCGCCCGCGCCCCTGGAGCGGAACGGTCGCCCCATCGGCCGCCCGGGACCAGGACGAGATCGGGCCGCCCGCTGAGCAGCCCGTCGGGATGGATGCGCAAGCCGCCTGACGCCGTCACTTCTTCCGCGCCGTCAAGCGTGACGAGCTTTACGTCGATGTCGGCGCCATGCCGGCTGGCATGCCGAAACACTTCGAACGGCGCGATCGCATCCAGCTCGTCGAAACCCTGATACAGGACAATCGCGATCCGCATCAGGCTGCCGGCTTGACGACCATGAGGAACACGATGACAAGCGCGAACACACCCGAGATGATTCCAGTGAGCCGCGCTCGACCGGCCCACTTCAGGTAGGTAGCCGACGTTGCACCCTCGGCCTCCAATGCCTTGACCTGCCGACGCAGCGCAGGGCTGTAGCCGGCCAGAGCGACCACGACCAGGACGATATACAGCACGATCGCCGAGATCATCCAGCGCGGCCAGAGATTAAAGCCGATGAACCGGAGGGCCAGCCCGGTCACGGGGAGAAGCGCGTAGCACGGGTTGGCGATGTAGTCATCGATGAACTTGATCCCACGCAAGGCAAAGCCGAGGTGCTGCGGATCCATCGACCCGCGCGCGTTCCAGGCGGCATAGGTGATGTTCGAGCCGACGGCGGTGATGGCGAGCAGAACGTGCACGTACTTGACGAGGCTATATGCCATGGCTGGCTCCTTATGCAGCGGTTGCCGCCATGATAGGAGCTACCTCGACAACTCCTGCTGGAGAAGACGGCAGCTGGATAGTGTCACGCAATCGCAGTCACGACTTTCGCGCAGGACGCGCTGCACGCGCCTCGCCGACGTGATCAACCCGTCAATCTCGCCGAGCTTGGCGTCGACGAGCTGGCGCCAGAGTTGCTTGCGACGACGGCCCGTCGGATCGGCCAGAATCCGGCGGATGTCCGAGAGGCTGAATCCCAGTCGCTGGGAGAAGCGAACGAGCAGCAGACGATCGATCGTGTCACGCTGGTACCGACGCTTTCCCCCGACGCGTGCTGCCCTCGGCAGTAGTCCAGCGTCTTCGTAATAGCGGATCGCCGACGTGCGCAGGCCGACCGTACGGGCGACCTCACCAATGGTTAACGCCGCTCCGTCCACGATCGCCGTCGCCATTTCGTTTCCAATTGTACTTGACTTCAAGTCGACTTGAAGTGCAAGCATTGATGACATGCAAGAAACAACTCCGATTGCCTGCACGCTGACCGACGCCGACCTGCGCGACCGCCAATCTGCCTGGCTTAGGGTGGGTGCCTACGCCACCGGTGTGGCTGAGGTCAAGGGCGGCCTTGCCTACAGCTTTCGTGCCGTCACCGGTCTCCAGGAATCGCTGGACGTCCTGATCCGGCTCGAGGCGGAATGCTGCGCCTGGATGCGCTTCGCTCTCGAGGAGTCGAGTGGCCGGCTTCACCTTTCGATCACCGGAGTTGGGGACGACGCCGAGCGAGGCGTTCGGGAGGCCTTCGCTCCGCTTTCAGCGCTTGTTAGGTAGCGACACCGATACAGAGCCCTCTCGCAGGTGGAACTCACCGCCGAGCGCCGCGATTCGATCCTGGCTGTCGAGCATCTCGCCGTTGGGCGTCAGGCCGTCGATTGAGAATCGCAGTTCGCCGTTCTGCTGGCTGAGTCGAATCGCGCTTGACGAGGTGGCACGGCGGAGCGCCTCGAGAACGGTGAAGTAGACCGCGCTCTCGACTTCCGGATCGAATCGCGTCTTTTCGAAATCGCTGGCGGCCTCTACGGTGATCGTCCGGTCGTCCTTGCGCAGCTGCGCCTGCAACGCGGAAACCACGCCGCGGTCGGCGAGGATCGGTGGAAAGATGCCACGGGCCAGCTCGCGCAGCCGATCGAGGGTTTCTTGCGTCGCCAATGTCAGCCGTTCCAGCCGATGGCTCACTTCGTCAGCATCCTGACCCAGCGTTCGGAGCGTATCGGCGAGCTGCAGTTTGATCGACTCCAGCTCGCGCTCGACCCCACCGCGGATCTGCTCCTCCAGCCGTCGGCGCTCGTTTTCCTCGGCCGTCACGATTCGCTGGCGTGAGGCACGGAGTTCGCCGGCTTGAACCGAGAGACGCTCGAACTGTGCGCGCAACTCGGCGGCGAGCCTGACATTGTGAAGCACTAATCCCGCCTGCGCGGCCAGGTCGCTCAGCAGCCGCTGTTCGCCTGGCGTCAAGGGTTCCCCGGGCCGCTTGCGCACCGCGATCTCGCCGATGGCGGCATCCTTGTACCGGACTGGAAGCTGCGCCGAAAAGGTCCCGAGATCGACACCCGCCGGCCAGGTATTGACCCGCTGGGAACCGTCCGGCAAAAGCAGGGTGACGCGGGCGGCCACGCCGCCTACCCCGCGCGCGGCGGCCTCGGCCATCCTGGGCAGCACCTCCTCCGCAGCGAGGGCACCCGCCATCCGATCCGCGAAACCCGCCATGACCTCGTACGGCGTAGCGCGCTCACCGTACACGAGCCGGTTTGCGACACGCTGCACACGCGCGCGAACGGGTTGGAACGCCACGGCAACGATGGCGGTCGCCAGGATCGACAAGAGGATGTTCGGACGGCCACCAGCCTGGAGAATCGCTCCAACGCCCACCACGATGGCCACGTACACCGCCGTGATGAAGGCCGCGAGCACCGTATACACGAGGGCGCGGTTGATGACGACGTCGATCTCGTATAGCCGGTAGCGAATAACCGCGACCGCGATGCTGATGGGGAGCAGCGGGATTAACAAAGCCGACGCGGCCTCACCGATCGGCACCGGTACGGACCCCTGGACGATAAAGGGGATCGTGGCGAGTACCAGCGCGAAAAGGAACCAGCGGAGTTGGCGCCGCTCGATGCCATCACCCCGGCGATAGCGGACCACCACCGAGCTTACGGAGCCGACGATGGCGAAAAGGCCAAAGGGCAGCGCCAGATTCTGAAGCATCGCGAAGAGGTGCTGCTGGCCCTTGATTCCGTAGGGATTCAGCACATCCGGGTAGTTGCTGACCGACGGTCCTGGCGTAAAGGCATTGCCGGCAAAGGCGAGGGTCGCAAATACCAGGCCGGCGGCGATCACGATCCACCACCGAGGCGAAAGCAGCCGTCCGGTCGGGAACAACAGCGGCAGGAAGAGCATCACCAGGAGGGCAAAAGGAATCCAGCCCCAGCCGCTGATCCAAGCGACGAGCTCCCCCAGGGGGAGCGAGCCGGGATGACGAACCAGCGCGAACCGAGCGTAGTCCGAGCTGGCGAAGTTGATGTAGATGAACACACCGATGCCGAGCAACAGGAAGCCAATGACCTGCCTGGGCCGGCGGCGGAGAATCAGCAAGCCCATCAGGGGAAATGCAAGAAAACTGACAACCGCGATGGCTGTCACATCGATTGGGTTGCCGTTAGCAAGGTTGAGTAACACGCCGCCAACGCCGATCAGCAGAGTCAGGCCAGCAAGCCCGAAGGCAAGCAGGCGGAGGCCTAGTGTCAAGCCAGTGCCTCGACTGGGGCGCGCAGCGGCAAAACGCCGGTCACCGTTGCGCCTCGCCCTGGAGCAGAGTCCAGCCGAAGGTTGCCGCCCAGGGCGCTGATCCGATCCTGCATGTTCTGCAGTCCGCTGCCGGCCCGGACCCGATGTGGATCGAAGCCCCTGCCGTTGTCCGTCACGGCGAAAAGGAGACTCCCATCCCATTCTCGGAGGTCAATGCGGATCTCCGTCGCCCCCGCGTGCTTGGCGGCATTTTGCAGCGCTTCCAGGCAGCAGAAATAGACCGCCGCTTCGATCTCCGGATGGAATCGACCAACGCCGTCGGCGTTGACCCGCGCGTGCTGACCGAGTGCCCTGACCAGGCCGCCTTCGACAAGTGCCTGAGGATAGATCCCGTGCGCCAGGTCCCGCAGGGTAGTCAGCGCATCATCGATCTGCACCGTAAGCTCTTCGATCGATCGCCGCGCCGTCTCTGGATCGCGTTTGACGGTCATCGCCGCCAGACGCAATTTGACGGCGAGCGCGACCAGGTGCTGCTGGGCCCCATCATGGATATTTCGTTCCAGACGGCGGCGTTCCGCATCCTGGGTTGCCACGATGCGCTGGCGCGAAGCGCGCAGTTCCTGCGACTGTCGAGTAATTTGCTGGACGCGCGCCCGAAGTTCCGAGGTCAGCCGCACGTTGCGCAACACCTGCCCGGCTTGCGCCGCCACGTCGCTGACCAGGCGGTCTTCCACCGGAGTGAATGGCTCGCTCGATCGTTTCTTGACCGTCAGCTCGCCAAGGATCTCGCCCTCGTGGCGCACCGCCGCAATGCGATCGGCATTCGTTGGCATAAGCGGCGGGGCATTCTCCGGCCAGGTCGCGGCCGCCTGCTCGCTCCCGCGCAACCAGACGCTCCCGACCGAGGCGGCGGTTCCCTCGACCAGGACCCGTGCCAGCCGGGTCAGCACCTCCTCATCGGCGTATGCGCCCGCAACCCGGTGGGAGAATTGGCTGAGCAGCTCGTAGGGGTTCGCCCGATAGCCAAAGACAACACGGTTCGCGAGCGCTTCAACCCGCTCGCGAATCGGTTGGAAAGCGACCGCGACGACGGCCGTGGCGACGATCGAGAGCAGCAGATTTGGCCGGTTGCCTGAGCCGATCAGGCCGCCAATGCCAACGACGATGCCGACATATACAGCGCTGATGAACGCAGCGAGCGCTCCGTAGACCAGCGTTCGGCTGATCACAATGTCGATGTCGTACAGGCGGTACTTCAGAATCGCCAGACCGATCGCGGACGGCACGGCAACGCCGAATCCCAGTACCACAACCAGGTTCGATATGACATTTCCGATCACCCGCCCCGACGGGCTCGGTGGAATCACAAGCGTCGACAGCGTCAGCAAGACATTGAGCGCGGTGCTGACGGCAAGGGCATAGACGACCAGACGCACCTGCTGACGCACCTCGCCACGAGAGCTGCGCAGGCGCACGATCAACGAGGCGATCGCCGCCACGAGCAGCGGAATACCGCCCAGGAAGGTGATCCAGCCGAGGGGACCGAACTGGAGGCCGCGGAACATGGCCACACCGGTTGGGTTGTGAACGGATGGCAGGCCGGCCGCCTGAAGTGGCGACGGATCCAACGCACCGACCAACACATTCAGCAGGGTGAACAGCAAGCCCAGCCCAACGACGACCGGCCAACGGGAAGACAATAGCCGGCCGTTCGGGAACAGCAGCAGGATCAGGATGACGATCCCTGGGTAAACCACTCCGCCGACCGACGAGCCAAGCCAGGCAGCCCACTCGACCCCAGGCAGGGATCCGCGGTTGGAAAGAAGCGTGTGCGTTTCATAGGCCAGCGTCACGCCCTGGACCGCAGTCAGGAGCGAGCCGAGCAGGAGAGTCCAGCCAAGGGCATTCCGGGGTAGGCGCGACGCAACAAGAGCACCGACGAGCGCCATCGCCATCGCCGGAATCGTGTCCTGAGCCATCGAACCAACCAACTGAGGGTCACGAAAAGCCGGAAGGCTCGCCACGGTCAGGACGAGGGCGCCGGCGACCAGGGCATAGGTAAGGACGCAGGCCGCCCAGGCCAGCCGCGGGCCGGGTCTCAACCACATGCTCCGATGGTGCCTGATCAAACGCGCGGCGTCGAGGGGGCTGCCCTCCGGCCCACAGTTCGGCTAGCACGCTGGCAGCCCGGACGAACGGACCCTACGCTAGCACCATGGACCGCTGGGCGAATTCTCCTTCCCGAGGTCGCCGGGCTGGCTCGGGGTGGGGCCGCCTGGTGTTCTGGGCCACTGCTATCGACGCGGCCCTCTTTGCCGCCATCGGCATTCGGCATGTCGACCGGGAGGCGATCGCCTTTGCCGTGCTCTTCGTCGCGGGAATTGCGTTGCTGCGACTGGGCCGTCGGGGAATCCTGGGGCTGATCCTGATCGGCCTGCTCGCTGCCGACACGGAGTTCTGGATGGTCACCGCCACCGTCAGCAATTTGCAAAACGGCGAGGCGCTGATCGCGGTTCTGCAGCCGCTCGTGCTGGCGATCGTCACGGCGGCGGTCCTCGCCGGTGTCATCGCCTCGCTCCTGCGCCGGAGCCGGCCTTCGCTGGATGGCCTGCCGGCCATTGCCGCCGTCGCGGTGGTGGTCTTCGGGCTCGGGCTCGGCGGCCAGGCGTTGCTCGCCGGCAACGCGCTGCAGCCGCGCACCGGCAGCCTGCAGCTCTTCATTCAGAACACTGCCTATTCGACCCGGACGCTTAGCGCCGGCTCAGGCCAGGTGTCGATCTCCGTGAGCAACCAGGATTTGTTCTGGCACACCTTTACGATCGACGGACTCGGCGTCAATGTCGCCGTACCGGTCGGCGGGCACCGTCAGATCTCCTTCAACGCGCCGCCTGGAACCTACACCTTCTATTGCGCGATTCCCGGCCACCGGCAGGCCGGGATGCAGGGCACCATTACCGTCGGCTAGCGGCCAGCAGCGCCTCCGCCGTAACGCCCACAGCGGCACCGTACGCCAGGTGCCCGAGGAATCCGCGCAGATGCGTCGAGAGTGGGTACTCCATGTTGGGCGCGCTCAACCCGAGCGTCGGCGTCAGGCCCTCATCGACAACAACGAACAACGCCATCCCTGAGATCAGCGCCGCCAGCGGCGGGCTGACCCGAAGAACGCGGC
>DATASI010000119.1:0-10911 GCA_036269255.1 Candidatus Dormiibacterota bacterium | reverse complement strand
CGAGCCGCTGGCGCAGACGATCGCGAAGCGCGCGGCTGCCCTGGTCACGATGGGAGAGACCGGCGAAGAGCTGGCCAGGCGCGTGCGGGCTGCCGGGCTGCAGCGGGTGGACCGCGCGGCCGACTTGCGTGACGCGGTCCGCAAGGCCGCCGCGGCGGCGGCCCCGGGTTCGGTCGTCCTGCTGTCGCCGGCATTCACCAGCTACGACATGTTCGAGAACTACGAGGATCGCGGCCGGCGCTTCAAGTCGACCGTGCTCCAGGAGCTGGCCAGTTGAGAGCGACGATGCTCCTCGAGACCCAGGCGGTCCGGCGCCGCCTCACGTCGACCATGCTTTGGCGGCGGGGCGACCGCGCCTTGCTGCTGGCGGTTGGCACGCTGAGCGCCTTCGGGCTGGTGATGGTCTTTTCCGCCTCCGAAGTCCAGGGCTGGCTCTGGTTCCACAACGCGGCCTACTACTTCGAACGCCAGCTGATCTGGCTCGCGCTCGGGATCGGCCTCCTGTGGGCCGGCGCGCATATCGACTACCATCGCCTGCGGCCGCTCGCCTGGCCGCTCGGCATCGTGGCCGTCGCCCTGATGCTGCTGGTGATGCTGCCGCACTTCGGCATCGAGGTCAACGGCGCCCGGCGCTGGCTCAAGCTTGGCCCGATGCAGATGCAGCCTGCCGAGCTGACCAAGGTGGCGGCGATCGTCTTCATGGCCCTCTGGCTGGAACGCCATCGGGAGCGCCTGGGCTCGCTGGAGGACGGCGTCGTGCCGTTTCTCGCGCTGCTTGGCCTCGTCACCGGCCTGGTCATCCTCGAACGCGACCTGGGAACCACGATGATCCTGGCCGCGATCCTGCTGGCCCAGTTCCTCGTCGCCGGAGGCAAGAAGCGACATGTGCTCCTGCTGGCCTTGATCATCGGGCTCTGCCTCTACATGTTCGTCCGCATCGAGCCCTACCGGCTGCATCGGATCGTCGCCTTTTTCAACCCCTGGGCCGATCCTCTCAACACCGGGTTCCAGGCGATCCAGTCGGTCGTCGCCCTCGGCTCCGGTGGCGTGGTCGGGGTCGGGCTGGGCCAGAGCATCCAGAAATATCAGTGGCTTCCCTTTGCGCACACCGATTTCATCTTCGCCATCGTCGGCGAGGAGACCGGTCTGATCGGGACGGGCGGCGTGCTCGCCCTCTTCGCGCTCTTTGCCTACCGTGGGTATCGCATCGCTCTGAAGGCGCCCGACGCGTTCGGCTCGCTGCTGGCCTGCGGCGTGACCACCTGGATCGCCGTCCAGGCGCTGGTCAACATCGCGGCGGTGACCGTGACCCTGCCTACGACTGGCGTGCCCTTGCCCTTCATCAGCTATGGTGGCTCGTCGCTGGCCATCGCGCTGGCGGCGGTGGGCATACTGTTGAACGTTTCGACCCAGAGCGAGAAGGTGTGATGGATACGGCATGCGAGTATTGATCTCGGGCGGCGGCACGGGCGGACACTTGTTCCCGGCGATCGCCGTCGCGCAGGCGCTCTCGCGGAACGCGCCTGACAGCATCCTTCTATATGTGGGGCGCCGGGGTGGCATCGAGGAGCAAGTCGTGCCGCGCTATCGGTTCACCTTGGAGACGATCGTGGCCCCCAAACTCGATATGGAGCAGCTTTGGCGCAACTGGTCGTTCCCGCTGATCGCCCCGCGGGCGCTGTGGCAGGCGGCGAGCATCGTGCGCCGCTTTCAGCCGAACGTGGTGCTGGGAACCGGCGGCTACGTGAGCGCGCCACTGATCCTGGCGGCTGCCGCCCGCCGCATCCCGGTGGTGCTTCAGGAGCAGAACCTGCTGCCCGGCCGCACGACGCGATGGCTGTCACGATTCGCGCGCGTGGTGGCCACCGGCTATGAGGAGTCAGGCTCGTATCTCCACACCCGATCCGTTGTGACCGGCACACCGGTGCGGGATGAATTCACGAGCCCGCGCGGCAGCTTCCCGTCTCGCCCGCAGCGCGTGCTGATCCTGGGTGGCAGCCAGGGGGCGCACCGGATCAACGAGGCGATGGCGGCCGCCACCCCCGAGCTGACCGGCCACCTGGGCATGGAGGTCTGGCACCAGACCGGCGGGCGGGACCTCCAGCAGTTGGAGACCCTTCGAGCGTCGCTCGGTGAGGCTGAGGCTCGCTACCACCCGTTCGGCTTCGCGGACGATCTGGCTTCGATCGTTCAGCCTGCTGACCTGGTCCTCAGCCGTGCCGGGGCCAGCGCCATCAGTGAGGTGAGCGCGGTCGGGATTCCGATGATCCTCGTTCCGGGCCCCTTTGCGGGAGGCCATCAGCGGCTGAACGCGGAGCCGTTTGTCCGCGCGGGCGCGGCGGTCATGATTCCCGACGAGGCTTGCGACGGGCCGCGCATCGTGCAGGAAATCTCGGCGATCGTCCAGGGGCCGACGACCTATAGGAAGATGGTGGACGCAATGCACAGGCTCGGCCGCCCCCGCGCCGCCGACGACGTGGTCACGTTGTTGCAGTCGGTGGCGAAGGCGGCGTGAGGATTCATTTCATCGGCATCTGCGGCTATGCCGTGTCCGGCCTGGCGCTGGTGGCCAAGCAGCTGGGCAACGACGTCACCGGTTCGGACGAGGATGCCTACCCGCCGACCACCGACATCCTGACCAACGCCGGGATCAGGTGGGTGGACGGTCACGCCGCCGCCAACGTCACACGCTGGGGCAAGCCTGACCTGGTGGTGCAGGGCAACCAGGTCCGCGACGGAAACCCCGAAACCGCCGCCGCCCGCCGTCTCGGCATCCGCCTGGTCAGCGAGGCGGAGTACTGGGGAGAGCTGACCGCCGATCGCTTCCGCGTCGTCGTCGCCGGGAGCGCCGGGAAGACCACGACGGCCAGCCTGATCGCCTGGATCCTGCGCAGCGCCGGACGCAACCCGGGATTTCGGCTTGGCATGGCGGTCAAAGATCTCGGCGCGTCGGCGGCATGGGGCAGCGGCCGCGAGTTCGTCTTCGAAGGCGATGAGTACACCTCCGCCGTCTTCGATCCGCGCCCCAAGTTCCTGCACTTCGCGGCGCAGTTGGCGGTGCTGACCAACATCGATTGGGACCACCCGGACGTGTTTCCCGATCCCGCGGCGTACGAGGCGGTCTTCCGTCAGTTCGTCGAGGATCTTGGCGCCGAGGATCGGCTGATCGCCTGCTCCGACGACGCCAGCGTCCGGCGGATGCTCTCCAGGACCCGGGCTCACGTCGAGACTTACGGGCTTCGCGGCGGCGCCGACTGGCACGGGCGCGACGTCCAGCTCGAAGGCGATGGCATGCGCTTCACGGCCTGGCATGAAGGCAAAGTGCTGGCCGTCGTCACCACCCGCCTGCCCGGCGAGCACAACGCGAGCAACGCCCTGGCGGCCCTGGCCGCGAGTGTTCGACTCGGCGTCCCGATCTCGACGGCGGTGGAGGCGATCGCGAAATTCCATGGTGTGTCGCGCCGGTTCGAGATCCGCGGCCAGGTGCGTGGCGTGACGCTGGTCGATGACTACGCGCATCACCCGGCCAAAGTCCGGGCGACGCTTCAGGCCGCCCAGGAGCGGTTCCATCCCGGTCGAGTGCTCGCCTGCTTCGTGCCCCACACCTACAGCCGCACGCTCAGCCTGATGGACGGGTATGCCGATGCCTTCCAGGGCTGCGCGCTGGTTGTCCTCGGCCCCATCGAGCCGGCACGCGAACGCCACCTGGCGCATACCGTCAGCTCACAGGACCTGGCGAATCGAATCCGTGGAGTCGACGAAGTCGTGGTGGTCGATTCCGCGCGGTCGGCGGCCTACAAGCTGGCATCGGTGGCGCGGCCGGGTGACGCGATCGTTTGCATGTCAGTTCGCGGCTTCGACGACGTCGTCGGCAAGACCCTCGAGGTGCTGGAGCGCTCACCGGTTGCGTGAGGACTGGCTGGCATCGTTTCCGGGTATCCGGGAGCACGAGCCGCTGGCCCCCTACAGCTGGTACGGGATCGGCGGCCGTGCGCGGTACTTCCTCGAGACCGGGGATGAGCCGACGCTGACGGAATTCATCGCAAGACTGAACCGGGAGCAGCTGCCTTATCAGGCGATCGGCGCTGGCACCAACACCTTATTCGTGGGTTCGGAGCTGCCAGGGGTCATCATCAAGCTGAGCAATTCCGAGCTGGGGTTTGCGGGCGCGACGGTGGTCGCCGGTGCCGGCACCCTGATGCCGAAGCTCGCCGCCGAGTCGGCCAGGGTGGGACGCGCCGGCCTGGAATTTGGCGCCGGAGTGCCCGGCACGGTCGGGGGATCGGTCTTCGGCAACGCCGGCGCGTTCGGCCGAGAGATCAAGGACGCGTTGCTCTACGCCGACGTCCTGGACCACCAGGGGCGTCGCCAGCGGATCGGGGCGGAGGCGTGCCGTTTCGGCTATCGCGATTCGATCTTCAAGTCGAAGCGTCCGCCATGGCTCATCGTGCGGGCTGCGTTCGCGACTCGCCCGGAACCGCCCAAGGAGGTGCGGGCCCGCCTGCTGGAGGTGCAGAAGCACCGCCGGGCCACCCAGCCGATCGAGCAACGCAGCCTGGGCAGCACCTTCAAGAACCCTCCCGGAGACTCGGCTGGCCGGCTGATCGACGCCGCCGGCCTCAAGGGGACGCGCATTGGGGGCGCCCAAATCTCACCCAAGCACGCCAATTTCATCGTCAACGTTGATGGAGCCACCGCCGATGACGTGCTAGCCTTAATGGCCGAGATGCGGGATCGCGTCCGCCAACGATTCGGCATCGAGCTCGAACCGGAGGTTCGCATCATGGGGCCCTCGGCCGGGTGAAGCGGCTCCGGGTCGGTGTCCTTTTCGGCGGCCGTTCGACGGAGCACGAGGTTTCTATCCTCTCGGCTCAATCGATCATCACGGCCATGGATCCACAACGCTTCGAGCCGGTGCCGGTGTATATCGACAGGGCGGGCCGCTGGCTGGTCGGCGACTCGCTGAAGCGGCTGGTGAGCGATGCCGCGGCGAACAAATACGTCTACCTACCGCCTGATCCGACGCAACACTCCCTGGTGCCTGCGTCGAATGGTGTTCTCTCGTCCCCAAGTCGTCCTGCCGCCTCCGGGGGAGCGCAGGGTGGGGGCTTGCCCCCGCTCGATGTGGTCTTTCCCGTCTTTCATGGCCTCAACGGCGAAGACGGCACCATCCAGGGGGTCCTCGAGCTGGCCAACGTTCCGTACGTTGGGGCGGGTGTGCTCGGCTCGGCGCTTGGCCTCGACAAGGTCTACATGAAGCGGGCCTTCGCCGCGGTCGGCTTGCCGGTTGTCGATTATTTGCCCGTAACGCGGCGGGAGTATGAGCGCAATCCGGCAAGCTTCATCGAGCAGGTCGAGAACCGCCTTGGCTATCCCTGCTTTACCAAGTTCGCGAACTCAGGATCCAGCGTCGGCACGAGCAAGGCGCACGACCGGAAAGAGCTGGTAGAAGGCCTACGGGTAGCGGCGAGCTTCGATCGCAAGCTGCTGGTGGAGAAGGCGGTTGACGCCCGGGAACTGGAGGTCAGCGTGCTCGGCAATGATGACCCGGCGGCGTCCGTCGTTGGCGAGGTCGTCCCCGCGCGTGAGTTCTACGACTACGACGCGAAGTATCTCGACGAGGGATCAAAGCTCTTGATCCCGGCTCCAATCGACGCCGACGTCAGCGAACACCTTCGATCGCTCGCCGTCCGCGCATTCCAGGCGGTCGACGCAGCCGGCATGGCTCGGGTCGATTTCTTTCTCGAGCGGACCACCGGACAGATATTCATCAACGAGCTCAACACGCTGCCCGGCTTCACCCGGATCAGCATGTACCCCAAGCTCTGGGAGGCCTCGGGATTGCCGTATGCACAGCTGATCGGCCGGCTGGTCGACCTGGCGATGGAACGTTTCAATGACAAGCAGCGGTCACAGACGGCGATCGACAGCCGCCTCCTCACGGAGCCGGGCAACGAATGACGGTCGGCACCATGGAAAAGCGTCGCGGCCCAACGGCGCCGGCTCCGGCGGCCCCGGTTGCGGCGTCGCGCGGGTGGATCTGGGCCCTGATCCAGCTCGCCGTTCTTGGCACCGAGATTTTTGCGGCGCTCTTCTTACTGGCTCAACCGAGCTTCCGGCCCCAGCAATTCGAGATTTCCGGCATCCGTCACGTCCGCGCTGCCGACGTCCGAGCTGTGCTCAACCTCCCGCCTGATCGCAGCATCTTCTTCGTCAGCCACACCGAGCTCGAGCAGAGGGTGGAGACGCTGCCCTGGGTTCATCTCGCCTCGGTGAACCTGGCACTACCGAACCGCGTCAGCATCAGCGTGTCCGAATGGAAGCCCTCCGCCGTGCTGCAAGTGGGTGAGTCGAGCTACGCCTTGAACGACGTCGGGCAGGTGCTCGAACCGGCCTCGGAAGCCGGCCGGCTGCTGGTGATCAACCGGCCCGAGGCGGGCTCGGTGAGAATCGGCCAGCGAGTTGTCGCGGCCGAATTACTCCCGATGCTGCAGCAGCTCCGCGCTGGGTTTCAACCCGCCTTCCGAGTCTCGATCAGCTCCTTCACGATCGACCGCCGCGAGGTGCTCACTGCCCAGACGGATCGTGGCTGGAGCATTGTCTTCGGCCAGATGCTGACCGCCGATGACCGGGGGACCCTGGAGCCGAAGCTCGCCGCTCTTCGAGCCCTGAGCAGCCGCCTCGACCTGATCGCATCACCGATCGCCTACATCAATCTCGAGAATCCCGGCGCACCGGCGGTCCAGATGCGCGGCAGGAAGTGAACGTGCGCGCCACAGGGTCGCGGGAAGCGCTGTGGTTGGTCGGCGCCGCCATCGTTTTCGGCTTCCTCGGCATCGTCCTCGGCCTGAACTCTCCGGTCCAGATCCCGCCCGGCTACTCGCGCTACACCGCGGTCATGATCCTCGCCGCGCTCGACTCGGTGCTTGGCGCCGTCAAGGCCTGGCTGAACGGCAACTTCGAAAACAAGGTCTTTCTCTCGGGGCTGCTGGTCAACTCGATCGTGGCCGGTGGCCTTACGTACCTGGGCGACAAGCTGGCCGTCGACCTTTACCTGGCGGCGATCGTCGCCTTTGGCGTTCGCATCTTCGACAACATCGCGGTCATCCGTCGACACCTGCTGTAGGGGGAAGAAGGACCGCGTCGAGCGCGTCGCGTAACCAGGCTTCATAACGGTCGTCGGACCAGCCCTGCTCCTGGACCAGGATGTGCTGCAATTCGGGCGTCGCCAGGATCCAGTAGTGGTAGCCACCCTGTCTCACGGTGAGCCCGTTTCGAAGCGGACCGGCCTCCGACAGGACTCGAACGAACTCGGTTTGCGCCCGTAGTCGAAAGGCCTGCTGCTGGAGGCGCAGGGCCGCGATCTCAGGATCTGTGGCCGCGGCATTGCGGATCACCGCATGGATCGGGCCGGCTCGCTCGAGGATCGTCCGGGTCAGGTGCGCCAACATTGCCAGCCGGCGATGCTGATCAGGTTCATCGCGAATCGCCTGAAAGGCTGGACTCTTGAGGACCGGCATGGGACTGGCGGAGACCGCGCCGACCACCGAGCTGTCGATCAGATCTTGCAGAATGCGCCGCTTGGTCTTGAAGGCCTTATAGATGGTCTCCGGCGCCACGCCCGCTTCGCGGGCGATGGCCACGATGCTCGAGGAGCCGTAGCCGGCATCCATGAAGAGGCGGCCGGCGGCCCGCACGATCCGCTCGCGGGTCTGGGCTGCCTGCTCGGCCCTCCGGCTCAACGTGGGCCGATGTTCGCTCTTGACTTTCGGCGCCATGGCGGTACAGTATGAAAGTACTGAGTACAGTGACACTGTACCTGAGTCCCTGCCGTGTGGGGGTGAGGAGGAGCCATGGAGCAATCGAGTGCGGTCGCCAGCCAGGACATTGACCAGATCGTTCGCGAGCATCAGAGCCACAACGACAAGTTCTATAACGGTGATCCCGATCTCGACGCCTGGGTCCACGACGACTCCGTTAGTCTTCACGGCGGGTTCGGGTTCACGGCGATAGGGTGGCCGGGTGTGCGTAGTGGCTTGATCAACGCCTCAAGCAGGCTGTCTGAGGGCCAGATGCGCTACAACCACGCCGCGGGAGCAATCGCCGGCGATTTTGCCCATCTCGTTGGCACCGAGGAAGGTTCCGTTCGGGTTGATGGGGGCGAGCACCGACCAATGCGTTTGAAAGTAACCACGGTGCTACGCCGAGTCGAAGGCCGCTGGCGCTGCGTCCACCGGCACGGCGAAATGCTTCGATAAACGCCCAGTAAGGACGATCTCGGGCATCAGGCTTCCGCGCGCTGCTTCCAAAACTGTGGATAACTGGCCAGATTGTGTTGTTCTGGTCTTGACAGCCCTCTATAATGTGCCGCAAGCGTCCTAGCCAGCGTTCCAGGAAAGGTTTTTGCCCCGTTCTAAATACGTCACAGCCTTAGATATCGGCACAACCAAGATCTGCTGCGTCGTCGGCGAGCCGACGGAGCGCGGTCTGAACATCGTCGGAGTCGGGGAAGCTCCGTCCGAAGGCCTCCGTCGCGGCGTGGTCGTCAACATGGAAAAGACGGTCCGCGGCATCAGCCACGCGGTCGACGCCGCCCAGCGGATGTGCGGCCACAAGGTGGAATCAGCCTTCGTCGGGATGGCGGGCACGCATGTCTTGAGCCAGAACAGCCGCGGCATGATTGCCGTCTCACGCCCGACTCGCGAGATCGGTGGCGACGACGTCAACCGGGTCATCGACGCGGCGCGCGCGATCTCGGTCCCCAACGACCGCGAGATCATCCACGTCGTTCCGCGCGGCTACATCGTCGACGGACAGGAAGGCGTCAAGGATGCGGTTGGGATGTCCGGTGGTCGACTCGAGGTCGAAGCGCACATCATCACCGGCTCGCTGACGGCGGTGCAGAACGTGGTCAAGTGCGTGCACCAATCGGGAATGAGCGTCGAGGACCTGGTGGTCCAGGTGCTCGCCTCCGCCGAGGCGGTGCTGAACGACAACGAGCTCGACCTGGGCGTGGCCCTCGTCGATGTCGGTGGCGGAACGACCGATGTTGCCCTGTTCAGCGATGGCAGCGTCGTGCATACCGCCGTCCTGCCGATCGGCGCCACGCACGTGACGAACGATATCGCGATCGGACTGCGCACCACGCTGGGCGAGGCCGAAATGTTGAAGGTGAATTACGGGCACGCCGTTCCAGCGGCGATCCCCCGTGAGGAGATGGTCGAGCTCCATCAGATCGGCCAGGACCGCGTCCAGGTCGTGCCACGCCGGCATCTGGCCGAGATCATCGCGCCCCGGGCGCGGGAAATCCTCGAGATGGTCCGGCTGGAGATGCGACGCGGCGGGCATGACGGCTTTCTGCCGGGCGGCATCGTCTTCACTGGTGGCGGCTGCCGCCTGCTCGGCTTCACTGAGGCGGCCTCGGCGTTGCTCGATCTCCCGGTCCGCATCGGCGCTCCGCATCAGACCATCGGCATGAGCGACCAGGTCAGCGGGCCCGCCTATGCGACGGCGGTCGGGCTGCTGCGCTGGGGCACAAAGCTTCGCTATCAGGGCAACGGGCACGCCCCGGCGGGAGCGGGCGTTTCGGCGGCGTATGCGCGAACGGTTCGCTGGATCAAGGATTTCTTCTAAGGAAAGGAGGCTGGGGAAGTGGAGTACGACGATCAGTTGCGGATGAAGGGCCTGGCCTCGAAGCCGGTCATCCCTGGTGATTACGCGGATGGCCAGGGCTCGCGATCATACGCCGCGCGGTTCATGAGGGCGCGCCTGGAGCGCGACAAGGAGGAAGTAACAATGCGCGAGGTCGACCGGACATTGGAAGGGAACGCGCGGATCAAAGTCGTCGGCATTGGTGGGGGTGGAAGCAATGCCGTCAACCGCATGATCCGGTCGAAACTCCGCGGCGTCGAGTTCATCGCCATCAACACCGACCTGCAGGCCCTGGCGCACTCCGAAGCCCAGACCAAGATGAACGTCGGCAAGAAGCTGACCCGCGGCCTGGGCGCCGGTGGCAATCCGACAATCGGCCGGGAGGCGGCCGAGGAGAGCCAGCAAGAGCTGTCCGAGCTGCTGAAGGGCGCGGACATGGTGTTTCTCACGGCCGGCATGGGCGGCGGCACCGGCTCGGGCGCAGCTCCCGTGGTTGCGGAGATTGCCCGCAACAATGGCGCGCTGACGATCGGGGTGGTCACCAAGCCCTTCACCTTCGAGGGCACGCGCCGGCGGGCGATCGCCGAAGAGGCGGCCAAAACGCTGAAGGAAAAAGTCGACACGCTGATCATCATTCCGAACCAGCGACTGCTCGACGTCACCGACAAGAAAGTGCCGTTCACCGAGGCCTTGAAGATCGCCGACGACGTCCTTCGACAGGGTGTTCAGGGCATCTCCGACCTGATCGTCCAACCTGGATTGATCAACCTCGACTTCGCCGACGTCAAGGCGGTCATGTCCGGCCAGGGCGCAGCCCTGATGGGCATCGGCTTCGGGAGCGGCGATGAGCGTGCCGCCGACGCCGCACGCGATGCCGTCGCCAGCCCGTTGCTGGAGACCTCGATCGACGGGGCCCGGGGGATTCTCTTCAACATTACGGGCGGCACCGACCTGACGCTCCACGAGGTCAACGAGGCCGCCGAGATCGTCCGCGCATCGGCGGACAAGGACGCCAACATCATCTTCGGGACCGTCATCGACGAAAAGATGTCCGGCGAAGTCAAGATCACCGTCGTTGCCACCGGGTTCGTCGGCGGCATTGAGGGTGAACGGGAGGTCGAGGAGGAATACACCCGCCCGGCGCCGGTCGAGGAAGTCCCCGCCTATCGAGGCTTCGACCCCTCCAACCTCGACATTCCTGCGTTTCTCCGCGGTCGCCGTTAACTCCTGGCGAGGAGCGCCCCCTTCCCGCTCCTCGCC
>DATASI010000118.1:0-10425 GCA_036269255.1 Candidatus Dormiibacterota bacterium | reverse complement strand
CAAGCTGCGGCTCATCGATGCCGGCGGCTACGGCAGTCGTCGCGAGTATCAGCGAGCGTCGTTAGGCGAGACGCACGCCGTCGACCTGGTGCAACCCGACTTCGGCAAGCTGTGCGACGCGTGCGGAGTCCCGGTACGGGTAACCACGGTGGAGACCCTGAGCGACAATCTGCGCTGGGCACTGGCCCTGGACGGACCTGCGGTTGTGATCTTCCAGGGATTATTGGGCGCCGCGCAGCCGACTCCTTGAGGAACCCCCACCCTGCCATCTCCCGCGCGCGGGGGAGGGTGATCGTCGAGGAACCCGTGTTTACCGTCGACACCGTCCGACCATGGCTTGACGGCTCGGATCTCATCGTCGAGGCGCCACCGCGACCATGGATTGGCGACGACGTCGTCGGACTGCTCGTCTGGCAGGCGGTCAGCGCCGCCGACATCGACCGGCTGCCATCGCTGCGCGTGATTGTCACCGGCAGCATCGGCTTCGATCACATCGACCTCAAGGCGGCAGAGCAACGAGGCATCTGGGTCTGCAACGTGCCGGACTAGTGCGTCCAGGAAGTGGCCGACACCACGATGGCTCTTCTGGTATCGCTGGTTCGCGGTGTCGTCGTTCTGGACCGCAGCGTCCGAGCCGGTGCTTGGGACGACCACGCGGCGGGGCCATTGCCGAGGCTCTCGGACATGCGGCTCGGCCTGATCGGCTTTGGACGTATCGGACGAGCGGTTGCCCGGCGAGCGCGCGGGCTGGGCATCGAAACACGGGCAAGCGATCCGCTGGTGCCGGCGAGCGAGATGATTGCGGAGGGGGTCAAGCCGATGGCTCTCGACGAGCTATTACGGGAATCGACCGTCATAAGCCTGCATGTCCCGTTCACGAAGGAGCGCGAGCATCTCATCGGTGAGCGCGAGCTGCGGCTCCTGCCGCAGGGTTCGTATCTGGTCAACACTGCTCGAGGACAACTCGTCGATACCGCGGCGCTGATCGCTGCTCTCGAGAGCGACCAGCTGGCTGGCGCCGCCCTCGATGTGCTGCCGGCGGAGCCGCCGACCGCGTCCCACCCGATTCCCACGCATCCAAAGCTGGTCGTGACGCCGCACGCGGCCTGGTACAGCCCCAAAGCCGAAGCGGAGGTCGTTCAGAAGGCCTGCACCGCGCTGTCCGCGGTCCTGAACGGGGAGCCCGCCGAGGGGGTCATCGTCCCCGGAATTTGACTATTGACTAGCTGACGGATCGTCCTACAATCCGACCATGGTCACGGTGGAGGGGCCCGTTGCCACCGTACGAAGGGGAGCATGGGCACTGCCGCGCTTCGAGGGGCATTCCGCCACGGAGACCGTCCGACAGATGATCCGGGAGGCGATCGTCGACGGCCGCATCCCTCCCGGCGAGCAGCTTCGCGAGGCGCGACTGGTTGCGATGCTTGGGACCAGCCGCGGTACGGTTCGGGAAGCCATCCGGCAGTTGGTTCAGGAAGGCCTGGTCGAGTACCAGCTGCACCACGGAGCCTTCGTCAAGGCCCAGATGCTGGAGGACCGGCTGGATGTCTATGTCGCGCGCGAGGCGATTGAAAGCTGGGCGGCCAAGACGCTGATCGAGCGGCCGAGGCGTGCGGACCTCACGGAGCTCGAAGGGGCCCTTGCGGTGATGAAAACGCGCGAGGCCCGTCAGAAAACGCCGACCGAAGAAACGATCGCCGCCGACCTTCGCTTTCACCACGAGCTGGTGCGGCTGGCGGGGAGTGAACGGCTGACGAAGGCGCATGAGACCTTCGCCGCCGAAACGCGAATACTGCTTCGCCGCCATCCGCCCTATCCCTGGCGAACGTATGCCAAAGATCACGAGAAGCTCATCGACGCGCTTCGGCGAAGGGACCCCACGACGCCCGACCTGGTGGCCGAGCACTTGCGACTCTCGGTGCGACTGCTGAAACAGCGATAAGCGATCGACCCAGAAGAGGAGGAGGAAGAAGGAAGCGATGGAAGACACGCCGAATCCAGAGCCGAGAAATCCCTTGACGTCGACGATCAGCCGGCGGCGACTGCTGATCAACAGCGGAATCGTGGTGGGCGGCGCGATGCTCGCCGGGCCGCTGGCCGCCTGCGGGACAACCTCGAACAACCCGGGGACCACGTCATCGAGCCCCAAGTCCGGTGGAACCTTCCGCCTGGGGGTGACCGGCGGTGGCTCCGGCGACATCATCGACGGCCAGAAGATCGTGACCAAACCGGACCAGGCGCGGCTGGTGGCCGGCTTCGAGACGCTGCTCGAATACGACGAAAACTACAAGCTTCAGACCACGGGACTGGCCGAATCGGTCACCCAGGACGCCCCTGACAAGTGGACCATCCGGCTGAAACAGGGGATCACCTTCCACAACGGCAAGACCTTGAGCGCCGACGACGTGATCTATTCGCTGCAGCGGATCAGCGATCCGAAGCAAGGACTCTTCGGGACTGCCGGCCTTGCCTCCGTCGACCCGAACAACATCACCAAAATGGACGATCGCACCGTCCGACTGAACCTCAAGCAGGCCGACTCGACGATCGCCGACCAGCTGGGCCAGTACTACAACGGGATGGTCCCGGTCGGCTACACGCGCGCCGGCGACCAAATCGGCACCGGCCCGTTCAAGGTGCAGAGCTTCACGAAGGGCCAGCAGAGCGTGCATGTCAAAAACACGAACTACTGGCGGAGCGGCCAACCGTATTTCGACCAGGTGACGATCATCGACTTCCCCGATGTGGCGGCGCAGGTCAATGCGCTGCTCTCCGGTCAGATCGACGCGATGACCGACATTCCCGCCGCCCAGATCAGTGTGGTCAGCAGCCACGGCGGCCTGGCGGTCCTGGAAGGCCAGGGTGCGGACTGGCGTCCGCTCTGCATGGCGATCGATATGAAGCCGTTCGACGACAACCGAGTCCGCCAGGCGTTCCGCCTGATGGTGGATCGCAACGCGATGGTCCAGCAAGTCTTCTCCGGGCACGGCCGAATCGCGAACGACCTGTATTCGCCGTTCGATCCGGCCTACGACTCTGCGCTGCCGCAGCGGCACCAGGACATCGCCCAGGCGAAGTCGTTGCTGCACCAGGCCGGCCAGGACAACCTGGTCGTCGATTTGCACACGACCGACGGCGCCGCCGGAATGGTCGATTCGGCGAACATCTTTGCGACCCAGGCAAAGGCCGCCGGGGTGACGGTCAACGTCCATAACGACCCGAACTACTACGGCGACCAGTACCTGAAGCTCGCCTTCTCCGTCGACTTCTGGGGGACCCGCAACTTCCTGCCCCAGGTCGCCAATGGGAGCATTCCGACGGCACCTTACAACGAGTGCCATTGGCCGCCGACCAGTGGGAACGGCTCGGATTACATCAGCCTCTATCAGCAGGCGCTGAAAGAGCCGAACGCCGGAAAGCGAGCCGACATCATCCACCAGATGCAGACGGAGGAATACAACTACGGCGGCTACATCATCCCGATGTTCAACAACCTGGTGGATGCCTACAGCTCGAAGGTCGCCGGTTTCAAGAACGGCAGCAAGGCAACGCTGAACCTGGACTCCTTTGGTCATGGATTCCGCTCCATCTGGTTCGCCTAGCGCAACACTGCAACTGGAGCCCCTCGCCGGTCCGTCGATGCTGGACCGGCAGGGGCCGACCGGTGGCCCCGCGCGCCGCGGCGGCATCGGGATGTTCATCCTGTGGCGCACGCTGCAGGGCCTGCTGGTGCTCGTGCTGGTTTCAATCGTCGTGTTTGCCGCCACCCAGGCCTTGCCCGGTGACCCCGCCCGCGCCATCCTGGGACGGGGCGCGACGCCGGCCAGCCTGGCCGCATTGCGCGCGCAGCTTCATCTCAATCAACCGGTCGTCCAGCAGTACCTGACGTGGGCGGCCGGGCTGCTTCACGGCGACGCCGGTCGCTCCTTCGCCGCCCAGGAACCCGTCAGCAAGCTCTTGAGTGACCGGCTGATCAACACCGCCTTCTTGCTGCTATGTTCGGCGATCATCTCGATCCCGCTGTCGATCGTCGTTGGAGCCTACGCAGCGCTCTGGCGGGACCGGCCGTTCGATGTGGCGACGTCGATCATCACCCTGGTGCTGGCCGCGCTTCCCGAATTCGTCGTGGGCGTCGCGCTGGTCGTGCTGTTCGCCACGACCGTGTTTCACCTGCTGCCCGCCATCACGCTCATCCCGCCCGGTGGCCGACCATGGCAGCAGCCGATTGCGATGATCCTGCCGACGCTGACGCTGGTGCTGGCGGTGTCGCCATATGTCGCCCGCATCATGCGCGCCTCGATGGTGGAAGTTCTCGAAAGTGATTACGTTGAGATGGCCCGCCTCAAGGGCCTCGCCGAGCGCCTGGTGCTACGCCGTCACGCCCTACCCAACGCCCTGGGCCCGACTTTTCAGGTGATCGCGATCAACCTCGCCTACCTCGCCGGCGGCGTGATCGTGGTCGAGTACATCTTCAATTACGCCGGGATCGGCGGCGCACTCAAGGACGCGGTGGGAAACCATGACATCCCGGTGGTGCAGGCGCTGGCGATGGTGATCGCGGGCCTTTACGTCCTGCTCAATTTGCTCGCCGACATCGGCACCATCCTGGTCACGCCGCGGATGAGGACCAAGCTCTGATGGCGGTTGTCAGCCAGGTGGTGACGCCGGAGGTCATGGCAGCCCCGAGGCCAACCGGCGCGCTCTTGCGGACCGCCCTGCGGCTGCGGCGAACCCAGATCGGTCTGGGGCTGGTGGTCCTGATCGTCGGACTGGCGCTGATCGGCCCACGGATCGCGCCTCACGATCCCAGCGCCTTCGTTGGCATTCCAAACACGGTCTCCGTCCACGGGTTGCTGTTCGGTACCGATCACATCGGGCAGGACGTCTGGAGCCGCTTCCTCAGTGGCGGCCTCACGATTCTCGGGCTGGCCGCGGTCGCCACGGCCCTGGGATTGGTCCTCGGCATTATCGTCGGGCTGGTTTCTGCCTACTCGCGGAACTTCATCGATGACGTGCTGATGCGGGTCATGGACGTCATCCTGGCGTTCCCGCAGATCATGCTGGCCCTGGTCGCGATCGCAACGGTGGGGCCGAACCCGGGCACGATCATCCTCGCGGTCGGCCTGACGACGATGCCCCGCGTCGCCCGCGTGACCCGAGGAGCAGCCCAGCCGGTGGTGGAGCGCGATTTCGTGGCCGCCGCCGAAGCGATCGGGGTGCCGCGCTACCGCATCCTCCTGAGCGAGATCTTCCCGAACATTTTGAGCCCGTTGCTGGTCGAGGCCAGCCTGCGCCTGACTTATGCGATCGGCGTGATCGCCGCGCTGGCCTTTCTAGGATTCACGGCACATCCGGGCGCAGCTGATTGGGGCCTGATGATCCAGGAGAACTACATCGCCCTGACCGTCCAACCATGGGGGGTGGTGCTTCCCGTGCTGGCGATCGCGCTGCTCACGGTTGGCACCGGCCTCGTCGGCGACGGCATCGCTCGCGCCGCCGCCGGTATCGACCGCACCCGAGGTGCAGCATGACGACGGCGGTCGCGTTGGAGAAACCTACCATCGTGGTCGACGGGCTGCACATCGTCGTGGCGGGCAGCGGGCTCGACATTGTCAACGATGTTTCCTTCAGCATCGCGCCCGGCGAAGTGCTCGGCCTCGTCGGCGAGTCGGGGTCGGGCAAGACGACCGTCGGCCTCGCCCTGCTGGGACACAGCCGGCGCGGCGCAGAAATCAAAGGAGGCTCGGTTCGGATCGGCGACGTCGAGGTGCTGCAACTCGATGCGGCCGATCGGCAGCGACTGCGTGGGCGGCTGATCAGCTATGTCCCCCAGGATCCGGCGTCGGCGCTGAACCCGGCCTTGCGGATCGGAACACAGCTGCGCGAAATCCTGGAGGCGCACAACTTCGGGAAAAGCGCGGAAGAACGACGCGCCAGGGTCGCCGAGATGATGCGCGAGGTCGCGCTGCCCGACAACACGCGCTTCCTTCGGAATTACCCGCACGAGCTGTCGGGCGGCCAGCAGCAGCGCATCGGCCTGGCGATCGCGTTTGCCTGCCGGCCTCGGGTCATCGTGCTGGATGAGCCGACCACCGGACTGGACGTGACGACGCAGGCGCATGTCCTGGGAACGGTTCGCGAGCTTGCCGCCGCGCATGGCGTGGCGGCCCTGTACGTGAGTCACGATCTGGCCGTGGTTGGCACGCTGGCTTCACGCGTGGCCGTCATGTATGCGGGGCGCATCATCGAGCTCGGTCCGGCGTCGGAGATGTTTCGGGCCTCGAGCCATCCCTACACGCAGCGGTTGATCGTTGCGATTCCGCACCTGACCGGCGGACGCGAGCTGGTTGGGATCCCGGGGCATGCACCATCGCCGGGGAGCCGCCCGTCGGGCTGTGCTTTCGAACCGCGCTGCACCTTCGCGATCGAGCAATGCAAGGAGGCGGTCCCAGCGCTGCGGCCGATTGCCGAGGTCCACGACGTACGCTGCATCCGCGCCGAGGAGGTCCGGCGCCAGGCACCGATGCGGAGTGGGGAAATCCCAAGCGGCAGCAGCGCCGACGCGATCCAGCCGGTGCTGTCGCTGCGCGCGGTTCATGCAGGCTATCGCGGCCGCACGGTGTTGCACGACATCACGCTGGCGATTGCGCCGCACGAGTGCCTGGCACTGGTGGGCGAGTCAGGGTCGGGAAAGACGACGCTGGCCCGATCGATCGCCGGCCTGCACAGCGACCGCTGGGGCGAGATCGCATACAAGGGCACCCCACTGGCTGCCGTCGCCCGCGCCCGACCTCGGGAGATCCGCCGATCGATTCAGTACGTGTTCCAGAATCCATACGGTTCGCTGAATCCCCGACGGACGATTCGCCAGATCATCAGCCAGCCGCTGGAAATCTTCGGCAACGTCAAACGTGACCAGGTCGATCGACGGGTGGCGGAGATGCTGGAGCGCGTCTCCCTGACCGCGTCGTATGCCAACCGGTTCCCCGATCAGCTGTCGGGCGGCGAACGCCAGCGGGTCGCGATCGCGCGCGCCTTGATCTGTGAGCCGTCGATCCTGATCTGCGACGAGGTGACATCCGCGCTGGACGTCAGCGTGCAGGCGGCGATCGTCGAGCTGCTGCACGGATTGCAGCGTGACCTGGGTCTGGCGATGCTGTTCGTGACCCACAACCTGCCCCTGGTTCGGTCGATCGCCCAACGGGTCGCGGTGATGAGCAAGGGACGCATCGTCGAGCTGGGTGCCGTTTCCGACATCCTGGAGACGCCCAAGGATCCCTACACCTCGCGCTTGCTGGCAGATACGCCATCGCTGGAGGTCGCGCTCGAGACCGCGGTCTCGTGACATGTATCCGTTCGAGCGGTTTAGCGAAAGCGCCAAGGGCACGCTGACGCGCGCGCAGCAGGAGGCAGAGCAAGGTGGCCAGTCCTACATCGGCACCGAACACTTGCTTCTCGGGTTGATGGGAGATGGAAACAGCCTGGCCGCCGTGACGCTGGCAACGTGCGGGCTGGACATGGCGACCATTCGCACCGACCTGCAAGCTGCGCTGCAATCCGATCGCGCTTCGGTGCTGTCCCAGATCGTGCCGACGTCCCGCGTCAAGCGGATCATCGAGCTGGCCTTTGAGCTGGCGAAAGCGGACAACAGCCATGTCGTGGACACGGGCCACCTGCTGATGGCCATCGCTGAAGAGGGTCACGGTATGGCTGCGCAGGTGCTGAGGGATCGAGGCCTCACCGTCGAGCGGGTCCGCAACGAGATCGCCGGGCTGCGCAATGGCGGAAAGACCGAGGCGGCCGGCGCCGGACCACCACCGGTGCGACAGCACCTCGCGCTCAAGGACGACAAGGGCAGGGCGATTGCGGTCGACATCCTGTTTTCTCATGACTACTCAGAGGAGGAGCAGCACGTGGTTGCAAGCCGTATCCGTAGGGCGGTCGAGCGAGCGGAAGGGACAGAAAACTGATGAACACCGAGGTCATCGTTACCTGCGCCGTAACCGGGGCGGGCGATACGGTGGGCAAGCATCCGGCGATCCCGGTCACCGGCGAGCAGATCGCGAACGCCGTGATCGAGGCGGCGCGAGCGGGCGCCGCCGTGACGCATATCCACGTGCGGGATCCGAAAACGGGAAAAGGCGGACGCCATCCGGACTGGTATCGCGAGGTGGTCGAGCGGGTTCGCAGCAGCGGCGTCGACGTCATCATCAATCTCAGCGCCGGCATGGGCGGCGATTACGTCGTTGGTGATCCCGATCCGCTGAAGCCGGGGGAAGGCACCGACCTGGTTGGCGCACTCGAGCGCCTGAAGCATGTCGAGGAGCTGATGCCGGAGATCTGCACCCTCGACTGCGGCACATTGAATTACGGCGACGGCAACCTGACGTACATCAGCACCCCGGCGATGCTGCGAAAGGCGGCCAAGAGGGTGCAGGAGCTGGGCGTGAAGCCGGAGCTGGAATGCTTCGACATGGGCCACGTGTGGCTCGCCCGTCAGATGCACTCTGAGGGATTGCTCGATGACCCGCCACTCTTTCAGCTGTGCCTGGGAATCCCCTACGGCGCCCCGGCCGATACGAACGCCATGAAAGCAATGCGCGACGAGCTACCGCCGGGGGCGGTCTGGGCCGCCTTTGGCATCAGCCGGCATCAGTTCCCGATGGTCGCGCAGTCGGTGCTGCTGGGCGGGCATGTGCGCGTGGGGCTGGAGGACAACCTCTATCTGAAACGCGGCGTTTTTGCCAGCAACGGCCAGCTGGTGGAGAAGGCAATCCAGATCATCGACCTGATGGGTGGCCGGGCGCTGACTCCGGCCGAGGCCCGTACCAAGCTCCGTCTGAGAGGCGTAAAGGCGGCCGTTTCTTGACAGCGAAGAGATTGGCCGTGATCGGCGCCGGCGTCATCGGAAGCGGCTGGGCGGCGCGGGCGCTGGCTCGAGGCCTGGAGGTCAGCGCCTGGGATCCGGCACCGGATGCCGAGCGACGGCTGCGGGCCTCGATCAACAACGCCTGGCCGGCGCTCAAGCGGGTGGGACTGGCCAAGGGGGCAGACCGCCGGCGGCTGACGTTCGCCAGCAGCCTGAGCCGTGCTGTCGAAGGGGCCGACTTCGTGCAGGAGAGCGGTCCTGAAAACGAGAGCCTCAAACGGTCGCTGCTCGCGGAGATCGATCGCCAGGTGCGCCCAGACGTCGTCATCGCATCGAGCTCCTCGGGGTTGCTACCTAGCCGGATCCAGGCTGGTTGCGCAGATCCCCAGCGAGTGTTGATCGGTCATCCGTTCAACCCGACTTACTTGCTGCCGCTGGTGGAGGTGGTTCCGGGTAAGCGCACGAGCCCGCGGGCAATCGCCAAGGCGGCGACGTTTTACCGGCGGCTCGGCATGCGGCCCCTGTGCGTCAAGCAAGAGATCGAGGGATACATCTCGGACCGGTTACAGGAAGCGCTCTGGCGTGAGGCCTTGCACATGGTCGCCGATGGCGTGGCGACCACGGAAGAGATCGACGATGCGATCGTCTATGGGCCGGGACTGCGCTGGGCCTTCATGGGAACGTTTCTCGCCTTCCACCTGGCGGGCGGCGACGGCGGTATGCGACACATGCTCGAGCAGTTCGGCCCTGCGCTCAAACTTCCGTGGACGAAATTGCAGGCACCGGAGCTGACACCGAAACTAGCAAGGCGCGTGATCAACGGAACGGCGGCCCAGGCCGATGGCCGCACCATCAAAGAGCTGGAGCGTTGGCGCGACGACCGGCTGATCAAGATCATGGCGGTCACCGGCGCATGAATTTCGGCCTGACGCCTGAGCAGGAGCTCGTCGTCAACAGCGTCCGCGGCTTCGTCGAAAAAGAGCTGTATCCGCTGGAGCCTGAGGTCGAGCGGACGGGCAAAGTGCCAATCGAGGTCGGCCGGGAGATTCAGCGGAAGGTCAAGGCGCTTGGCTTCTACGCCCCCAACATCCCGGAGGAATTCGGCGGCGGCGGCCTGGACAACATAACGTTGGCGCTGCTGGAACGGGAGCTAGGACGGACGACCTGGGCGCTTCACGTCTGGTGGGGACGACCGTCCAACATCCTCTGCGCCGGCAATGAGGACCAGCGCGCTCGCTATCTGCTGCCGAGCGTGCGCGGCGAAAAGATCGACGCGCTCGCGATCTCGGAACCCGATGCTGGTTCCGACATGCGCGGCATGAAAACCTCGGCCCGGCGAGACGGAGACGATTGGGTCATCAACGGCAGCAAGCACTTCATCAGCCATGCCGATGCCGCCGACTTCATCATCCTGTTTGCCAGCACCGGCGAGGAGAAGGTGGGGACGCAAACGAAGAAGCGCATCACCTGCTTTCTCATCGACAAGGGCACGCCGGGTTTCGAGGTGCGACCCGGCTATCAGTCCGTCTCGGTGCGCGGCTACAACAACAGCATCT
>DATASI010000117.1:0-9546 GCA_036269255.1 Candidatus Dormiibacterota bacterium | reverse complement strand
CCCATGACCAACCCATTGGCATCGCGACGGAAGTACACGAGGAGATCAGGGTCGCGCATCGTCGGGAGGTCATCGGGAATTCTCTCGCCAATCCTCGCCAGCAGATACTGGTGCGCCATCGGGACGATGGGGACCGTTACGCCGGCCATCGCGGCGACCTCGGGCGCGTAGATCCCGCCGGCGTCGACGACGAACTCGGCCTCGATGCGGCCCTGTTCGGTGTGAACCGCGATGACCCGGCCTCGCTTACTCTCGATGCCGGTGACTCGTACGCCCTCGCAAATCTGCGCGCCGCCGCGGCGCGCGCCCTCAGCCAGGGCAAGAGCCAGGCCGCTGGGATCGAGATAGCCGTCGGTGGGGAGGAACGCCGCACCGACGACACCCTCGACGCTCATCAACGGGAACCGCTGCACAGCTTCCTGCGGCGTGAGCAGCTGGAGCGGAAGCCCAAAACTCGTGCCCCATCCGGCCTGGCGCTCGAGTTCCTCCATGCGAGCCTGCGTCGAGGCAAGGCGAAGGCTGCCAACCGGTCGCCAACCGATGTCGACACCCGTCTCCCGCCCGAGGCGCTCGTAGAGCGCGACGCTGTCCATCATCAAGCGCGTCAGCGGTAGGGTCGAGCGCAATTGCCCGACGAGGCCGGCGGAGTGGAAGGTCGAGCCGCTGGTCAGCTGAGCCCGCTCGAGCAGCACGACCTCCGGCCAACCACGCTTGGCCAGGTGATACGCGATGCTGGTGCCGCCGACGCCGCCACCGATGACGACGACCCGAGCGCGGTCGGGAAGCGTCAAGTCGCAGCCTGGCGCAGCCAGGCGTCGAAGCGTGGGTCGTCGGCGGCACCGAACATCCGGTCGAAATGGCGTTCGGCATAGGCCGCGAAGTCGACATCGAGGTCGGAGATCGTGCCCTGCAGCACGCCCCACATCGCTTCGCGAAAGTCCGACATGATTCGCATCAGGCGCAGGTGCGCGACCTGGGCCGGGGTGACCCGGCCGAAGTAGGCGGCGAGCAGACGCAGCTCATCGGGCTCCGACAACCCGTGATTGACAGCGAAGTTGCCAAAGTCGAAGAAGCGATCGCCCATCCCCGCGTACTCCCAATCGACGATCCGGATGGTGACGCCGTCGTCGATGAAGTTGGCATTGAGCAGGTCGTTGTGGCAGAGCACGGCGGGCTCGGCCGGCAGTGCCTGCTCGATCGCATGGGCGACCTGCTGAGCTCGCTCGAAGGCCGGCGGCAGCGTGCCGCCGTACCGCTGGGTGGTGAGGGCATACGCCTCGACCACGCGGAAGGCGGAGAAGCTCGCCGCAACCGCTCCCGCCTGATGGATCCGGCGGAGCGCGTGTGCGATCCGCTGCAGCGTCGCCGGCTCGTGAACCGCCTCATCGCTACCGGTCGGCCGGTGATGAACGCCGTTACCAGCGCGCCCTCCGGCTCGAGGAAGGCGATGACGGCCGGCCCGACCCCCGCGGCTGCGACCAGCCGGCTGACCTCGTGCTCGATGGCGCGATCGATCCCCAGGAGCGATCCGGTTTCCGCGGGAATCCGCAGGACATAGGACTCCTCCCCAACGACGACCCGGAAGTTCCGGTTGGTAATTCCCCCTTGGAGCGGCTCGACCTGGCGGACATTGCCCGCCCAGCTGGGAACGCGCTCGACCATGCTGCGCTCGACCACCTCAGCGCCCATCCCCGCATAGCGTAGCCGCCACCCGATCCCCGGACCGAGGCGATTAATCTGGCTGACATCGCTACCCAGCCGCAAACTCGCCGCTACCGCCAGATCAGCCGCGTGCTCGCCCGCCACGGCCTAGGCTTTTTCATCAGCGTCACGGGGCTCGAGCGCTTCGTCCTTCTGCAGCGGATCTTCAACCGCAACTACGACCAGCCGCTCACTCGGCCGGAACATGTGCGAAAGGCGCTGGAGGAGCTGGGGCCGACCTTTATCAAGCTCGGCCAGATCCTCTCCACCCGAGCCGACCTCCTGCCGCCCGCGTATCAGGCGGAGCTGGCGAAACTGCAGGACTCGGCGCCGCCCCTGAAGTCGGAGGTGATCGAGTCGATTCTCGAGCGCGAGCTCGGGCAACCGGTCGACACGGTCTTCAAGCGCTTTGACCGCACGCCCCTCGCGGCTGCATCGATCGGGCAGGTGCATGCCGCGGAGCTCGCCGACGGGACCGCGGTCGTCGTGAAAGTGCAGCGGCCTGGGGTAATCCCGCAAATCGAGCAGGACCTCCAGATTCTGCACAGCCTGGCGACCACCGCCAGCCGGCGCTGGCCGGTCGCCGAAGAGTACGCCGTGATCGGCCTGGTCCAGGAGTTTGCCCAGACGCTCCGGGCCGAGACCGACTACCTGCGAGAAGCCCACCACGCGGAACGCTTCGCCGATAACTTCGCCGGCGATGAGACGGTGCACTTCCCGTTGGTCCACTGGCCCACCACGACCGGGCGCGTGCTGACGCTCGAGCGCATCCGCGGCATCAAGATCGACGACCTCGCCGCGCTCGATGCTGCCGGTGTGGACCGGCATCGGATCGCCACCAATGGCGCGCGGATGGTGCTGAAGATGGTGTTCCGCGATCGGTTCTTTCACGCCGACCCGCATCCCGGCAATTTCTTTGTCGAGGCCGACCAGCGAATCGGCGTCGTCGACTTCGGCATGGTGGGCACGGTGGGGGAGCGGATCCAGGAGCAGCTGGCCTGGGCGCTGCTGGCCTATACCGGCGAAGATCCCGAGCGCCAGGTCGACACGCTGTATGAGATGGGTGTTGCCGGGCATCACGTCGATCGCGCCGCCTTGCGCCGAGACGTCGAGCAGCTGCGGGCGCGCTACTACGGCCGGCCCGTCGGCGAGATCACGATCCGGCCGGTGATCAACGACGTCCTGGGCGTCGTCCGGCGGCATCGGCTCCATTTGCCGGCTGGCTACGCGCTCCTCTTGAAGACGGTGTTGATGCACGAGAGCCTGGTGGCGCAGCTCGATCCGGGGTTCGAGTTCACCTCGGTGCTCGTTCCCTATGCGCGGGGGATGCTGGTCCGGCATTTCTCGCCCGTCGGCTGGGGTCCGGCGTTCGGGAGAGCGGCGCTCGACCTGGCGCGGCTCGGCGTTGAGTTCCCGCAGCAGCTCCGGCGGCTGCTGAGCTCGCTGCAGCGCGGCGATCTGGAGCTGGCCGTCCGGCCGACCGGCTTTCAACCGATGTTGCGCCGCGTGGAGCGGATCGCGAACCGCCTCGTGCTCGGCATGGTAGCCTCCGCCTTCGTCATCGCGTTAGCGGTGCTGCTCGCGGCCTATCACGTGCGCAGCGATCCCCAGATCGGGGCGGTACTGGTGGCCGGATTCATTCTGGCGAGCGTGCTGGGGGTCTACGTGGCCTGGAGCATCCTGCGCTCCGGCCGGCCGTAGCACTTCCTCCCACCTAAAAGAGGTGGGTCAGACGGTGACGCAAGAGCTTGACGCCGCCTGGGTCTCGGTAGGGCGGTAACAGGTTGCGCATGGCTTGCTCCGATGCCTCGACCAGCGACTCGATGCTGTGACCGGCGCTATCGATCGTCGGGCCGATGATCATGCGCACGGTCTTCCGCAGCCAGAGGTCTCGCGTCCCGGAAAGCCCCACCGGGAGGACGGGCACGTGGTTGTCGATCGCGAAGTGGGCGAAGCCCTTCTTGAAGGGGCCGACCTCGCCCTCTCGCTCCCCGTAGTGTCCCTCTGGATAAATCGCGATCACGCCGCCGCGCTGCAGGCAGCGGTTGGCGTGCTCGAAGAGGACCAGGTCCGGATGCGCCTGGCGGTTGACCGGGATGAAACCGGCAACGCTCTTGACCAGCGCCCATTGCACGCGGCGCGTGACCAGCATCGTGGTGTCGCCGAGGAAATGGACCCGGGGTTCGCTGGGAAATGTCGCCAGGATGGCGAACGAATCGAGCCAGTTCAGGTGGTTGGCGATCAGGACGTAGGTGCCGCCTCGCGGGATGTTTTCGCGCCCCTCGACCTTGATCCGAAAGAGCGAAAAGAGCAGGGGGCTGGCCGTCAACCGGATCAAGCGGAACATGGGCGTCGCCCGGCGCTGGACCGGTAAGAGATCGGCGGCCGGCTGCCTGGGAACCTCCACGCGGGTATAAACGCCGCAGGAGGCTAAATCAGTTACTCAGCGGATTGCGACGCCCTGCTCCTGCAGGACGCCGAGCACCATGCCCTCTCCCTGCTCGCGGGCATTGCGATAGGTCTCGCGGGTTCCGGTGTCGCCATTCTGCGAGCTCTCGCGTAAGAGTCGATCCAGCTCCTCGTCGAACAGCTGCGAAACCACCTCGGTCGTGTGCACGACCTGGCGTCCGTCGGCATCAGGAACCTCGACCTTGTGGAGCGTTCGCTGGGCGATCATGTAGCGATAGATCCGGTCGGTGGCGAGGTCTTCCATGTAGCCGTCGAGCAGGCTGGCGCCTTTGCCGTTGAGGACGCCGTTTCGATACCGGATCACCGTGCGCACGGCGTCGCGGGTTCCCTGCAAGGTGCGCTTGCCGACGCCTTCCGGGCTCGGCCGCAGGTCCTTGCGGATGTCGGCGTCCTTCCGGCGCGCCTGGAGCTGGTTGGGATAGGGGAACTGGTTGACGGCGATCTCGTTCTGATCGGGATGGCCGGTCCAGGCGCCATCCATCAGGCTGGTGGCCTCGTTCTTCTTGTCCTTCTCCAGCGCCTGCAGCGCCCGCGCATTCAGCTCGGCGTCCTCCCGGCTGGGGTAGAGAGCGGTCATGCCGCCGATCGCCAGCATGCCGCGCTTGTGGCACACCTCGGGCATCACCTCACGCACCGCCTGGAAGAACGCGACATCGTGCGGGATCGTGTTGCGGTCGGGGAGCACCCAGGCAGGCTGGGTCAGGGTGAAGTCGATCAGGCTCGCCATGTAGTCCCAACGTCCCAGGTTGAGCCCCATGATGTGCGCGCGCAGGTTGTAGGCGAACTCTTCCATCTGATAGGCCAGCGGGTGCGCTTCGACCAGCGCCATGCATTTGATGTAGTCCTCGGGCCAGCCGCGCGCTTTAGAGATGGCGCGGAAGACATCACGCCACCAGAGCGCCTCGTCGGCCGACTCCGATTTCGGGATGTAGATCGAGAGCGGGTGCTTGAGCTTGCTCGGGTCGACCTGGAAGGCCACCATCGCGACGTCGAAGAGCGAACCCGACGTCCGCTCGCCGTTGATGACGCCGTCCTGGTCCAGGTGCAAGCCACGCGGGCGGGTGTAGATGACGGTCTTGCTCTCGGCGATCGAGACCTCACGATTGCGCTTCTTATCCTGGTAGCTGAGCTCGCCCTTGAGCGCGGCGATGATGTTGTCGATGCCGCGCATGATGTTCGGCCAGGCGTTGGCCACCGAGTCCTCCAGGTCGAGCATGACGCCCGGCGCCCCCGAGTTCAGCATCTTGACCACGAGTTCGCCGTCGTCGGCGGGCCCGGTCATCTGGTTGCGCTGGTCCTGGCACCAGCCGGGCAGGGAGACCTTCCAGCTTCCGGTGGTCGATTCGGAGGGCGGCAGGTACGTCGGCAGCTGGCCGGCGTGCGCGCGCTCCAGCACCGCCCGGCGCTGCGCCACCAGCTCTTGCTGGCGTCGGGCGAAGGCCTTGTGCAGCGGCAGGAAGAAGTCGTAGAACCCCCGGGGTAGGTCCCGCTGTGCATCGAGATCGCGCGGTGCCTGGTTGACCGGTGGATCAGTCGAGATGACGGTCTTCACGGGTTCACGCTGACTGTATCAGCCGCGGAAGCGCAACCGAACTAGCTTCGGGCCGTGGTACGCCGCTCGCGCTCCCGGCGGTCGCCGCGAAGGGTGACCTGCACCGCCGAGCTCTTATATATGTATCCGCGGGTCACAGCATGCTTGACCTGGCGCCAGAAGGCCTCCCGGAGCCAGCGCCGCTCGACAACCAGTTCGACGCCGGCCAGGGTCAGGCCCTGGCTGCTCATGGTGGCGAGGGAATCCGGACGCTGGGCCTCCCGGACGCCGTCCAGGTCCAGCCCGGGCATCAACCAGTCGCTCGGGATCTCGATCCGGGCCTGGGGGATGTCGCTGTTGGTTTCTGGCTGGATCGCCACATAGGAAGGAACCCTAAATACCCGGCAGTCTTGCTCGGCTAGTGGGCCTCAGCGGCGGCCGGAAGGTCGATCCGGAAGCTGCTCCCCTGGCCCAGCTGGCTCTCGACGCTGACGTGGCCGCCGTGGCCCTCGACCACCTGGCGGACCAGGTAAAGGCCAATTCCCGTCCCGGCGACGTTGTGGAGCTGCGGATCGCTGACGCGGTAGAACTTTTCAAATAGGCGGGAACGGGCAGATTCGGGGATGCCGACTCCGTGGTCCCGAACCTCGAGCGTGACCTGGCCGTCGACGCGGCTCCCCCTGACTTCGATATGCGGCGCCTCCGCACTGAACTTGACGGCGTTCTGAAGCAGGTTGTCGACGGCGGTGGCGAGCCGTTCCGAGTCGCCGAGAACAGGCAGCGGTTGCTCGTCGAGGGCGAGATCGACCTCCCCATGCTTCAGGGCCACCTGGGGCCGAAGCCGCTCGATCGCATCGCGGACGACGACGCGGAGGTCGAGCGGTGAGAGCAGGGCCGGCGCCGCGCCGTCCTCGAGCCTGGCGAGCAGCAGCATCCGCTCGATCTGGACCCGCATCTCGGTCGACTTGTCGAGCAGGGTCTTGAGCGCCTGCTTGGCGCCCGGAGGAACCGTGCCCAGCGAGCCGTCCTCCAGCATGGACGCGTAGCCGCGGATGACGGTCAGGGGCGTGCGCAGTTCGTGCGAGGCGATCTGCATGAATTCTCGCCTGGCCCGTTCGAGTTCGGAGAGAGCCTCCGCCCGGCGTCGCTCGCGATCCAGGGCCTCCCGGGTGTCAATCGCAATCGCCGCCGACGCGGCCAGCAGCTGCAGTCGACCGAGCTGTGCGGTCCGGAACCAGCGAGGGCGCCGCCAGTGGAGTCCAACGATCCCGACCAGGCGCTGCCCGACGCGCAGCGGCAGGAAGATGCTCCCCTTGATCCCGCTCCTTTCCGTTCCCTCACGCGCCCACGCGGGAAGCTTTTCGTCGGTTGCCGGCTCGGCCACGTAGACCGAGACCCTGCTGTCGGTCAACCAGGCGACGTCGGCGGGGGACAGCGGCTCGCCCGCCGGTGCCTCGCTCGTCGGCCACTTGGCGCCGCCGGTCGCGGCGATGTGATAGCGGCCGTCGCTTTGCAGCAAGCGGAGGGTGGCGATGTCTGCCTGGCTGAAGTCGACCAGGCCGCTAAGGATGTTGCGGTCGACCTCCGCATCGGGCAGGCTCGTGTCCCCGGCATGCAGACTCTCGATCGTCGCCAGCGCCCTGATGGTCTGTTCGGCATCGGCGTACTCCTCGGCGTTGGCCAGTGCCAGCGCCGTCTGCGCCGCGATGGCTTCCATCAGCCGCATGTCCTCGCCGCTGAGGGAACGGGATCCCAGGCGGGCCAGCGTGAGGACGCCGAACAGCCGATCGCGAGTGACCATCGGGACGCTCAACACACTTTCCTCGAGCCGCGGCGTGCCCGCCGGGTAGATCATCCGGGGATCCTTGCTGGCGTCGGGAACGAGCAGCGACTTCCGCAACTTGCCCGCGATTCCGGTCAGGCCCTCGCCGAGGGCAAATGTGATGTTCTGCCAGTCGATCGAGGCGTAGGCGGGCGCCCGGGCAACCGACTTGACCAGCACGAGACGCTCGGAGCTCTCGTCCCAGCGATAGAGCCGAAAGTGCTGGTAGTCGATGACGCGCAACGTCGCTTCCGAAACGGTGTTCAAGACCTCGTCGGCGTCGAGGTTCTGCAGAATCTGCGGCGAAACGTCCTGGAGCAGGTCCTTCCGTTTCTCGGTCAGAACCTCGCGCCGGCGGCTGACGTGAACGAACTGGATCACGATCACGGCCGCGACGAGCCCGACGACCAGGCGGACCCACTCGGTGAGCGTCGGGATGTCAAAGCCGGTCGGTGGACCGACGAAGAAGTAATCCGACAGCACCGCCGCCGCCGCGGTGCCGAGGAACGCGGGCCCACGGCCGAAGCGCCATCCGATCGCCCCGATCAGGACGATGAACAGCGCCCAGTAGCTCTCCACACGCGGCACATGCAGCGCCCAGGCCACGACTCCGAGCCCCGCCGCGACGACCGCGACCGAGAGCAGAGCCAGGCCATAGGGCACCAGGCGGCGAATCATCTACCACAAGATACGGAATCGGCGCCGGGATGCAACATGGGCGCCCTGCTATTGAGCTTGACGTGCTGGCGGGATGGCCGGTAGGCTGAAGCGTTGATATAAAGAAACATCAGCCAGGAGGTATCACTATGAGAATTGCGTGTCTTCTCGACAGTGATTTCGAGGACTCAGAATTCCAGCAGCCGTACGATGCCTTCGTCAAGGAAGGCCATCAGGTCACCATCATCGGGCTGGAGCCCGGCAAGGAGCTGAAAGGCAAGAAGGGGAAGGTCACGGTCAAGGCCGAGGCCGGCATCGACCAGGTCTCCCCGGAACAGTTCGACGCGCTGTTCATCCCGGGCGGCTACTCGCCCGACCACCTACGCGCCAACCCCAAAGTAGTCAGTTTCACCAGGGCGTTCTTCGACGCCAACAAGCCGGTGTTCGCCATCTGCCACGGTCCCCAGCTGCTGATGACCGCCCGGGTCGTCAAGGGCCGCAAGCTCACCGCCTGGAAGACGATCCAGGAGGACCTCGAGCAGGTCGGAGCGGACGTGGTCGATCAGGAGGTCGTGGTCGACAGGAACCTGGTGACATCCCGGCAGCCGTCCGATATCCCGGCGTTCATTCGCGAGTCGATGAAGCTGCTGGAGAAGGTCCCGGTCGGCTCCCGCTAGCTAAAACCTCGCGTTCAACTACCCTCCCCCGCTCGCGGGGGAGGGTAGGGTGGGGGCTGATGTCAGCGACCCCCCGTTCCACCAGGCAGATCCTGGTGACGGCCGCGCCAATTGCCGTCGCGGTCTTCGTCTTCGGGGTGTCCTTTGGGGTGCTGGCGATCGCCGCGCGCATTCCGGGATGGGCAGCCGTCTTGATGTCGGCGCTGGTTTTCGCCGGCTCGGCACAGTTCGCGGCCCTGGGCGCGATCGCCGCCGGCGGGGGCGTCGTCTCCGCGGTCCTGGCGGGCGCGTTGCTCAACCTGCGGTTTATTGCCACCGGCATTGCCTCGGCGCGATCGCTGCCGGGAGGCCGCTGGCGCCGCGCCATGTTCGGGCAGCTGATCATCGATGAGAGCTACGCCCTCGGCGTTGGCGCCGGAGAGCGTGGCACTCCCGACCGGCGGACGCTGCTGCTCAGCGGCGGACTGTTCTACCTGGCATGGTTGATCGGGACCACGCTCGGCGCGTCGCTCGGACCAGTGCTCGGTGATCCAAAACGGCTGGGCCTTGATGCCGCGTTTCCGGCCGGTTTCGTCGCCCTCCTCTGGCCGATGCTAGGCGGTCATCACGCGGTTCGGTGCGCGCTCGGGGGTGCCGCCGTCGCCCTGCTGCTGGCGCCGTTCACACCGGCCGGTATTCCGCTGGCGGGT
>DATASI010000116.1:0-6901 GCA_036269255.1 Candidatus Dormiibacterota bacterium | reverse complement strand
ACCGCCGATGTCCCGGTCCTGGTTTGTTCGGTCACCAGGAACCAGGCCCTGATGGACCAGTACGGAGTGCTCGGCTATGTCGCCAAGCCGTGGGCGACCAAAACCATGCAGGACGAGCTGCGCCGCATCGGGCAGAGCATCAAGCGACGCCGCGACCGGGTGCGCGTGCTGCTCGTCCACCGGGATCGTCGGGCGCTGGCCCCGCTGGCGGCCGCGCTCGTCGAAGAGGGCTTCGAGGTGTTTCGGGCCCCCGGGCTCCAGGAGGCGCTGGAGAAGGCCCGGGCAGCGGCGCCGGACGTGGTCGCCCTGGCGCCGGCCGAGCCCGAATGGGTGCTCGGGCTGCGGGGACTGCCCGGCCAGCCTGCGCTGATTGCCGTAGGCGAAGTTTCACCGAGGGTGCCAGCGACGGCTTGGAGCGCCGTTATACCTTCTGGCCTCGACCAGCCAGATGCCGTATTGCACGCCATCAAGGCCCTGGACATCGTGCAGAGGCGAAGGAGGACAGGACGTGACCGCCGGCAAGGTTTTGATCGTCGAAGATAACCCGGTCAATTTGCGCCTGGCGCAATTCCTCCTCGAGAAGAAAGGGTTCATCGTGCGAAAAGCCACGACCGGCGCCGAATGCCTGGCCGAGATGACCAGAGAGCTGCCGGACATCGTCTTGATGGACATCCAGCTGCCCGGCGAAGACGGGTTGGCCGTCACCCGGAAGATCCGCTCCGACGCCCGGATGGCCGGGGTGGTCGTCGTCGCCCTGACCGCCCATGCCATGGCCGGGGATCGGGAAAAGATCCTGGGTGCCGGCTGCGACGGCTACATCCCCAAGCCGGTCGACCCCCAGGGGCTGCCGAGTGAGGTCTCACGTTACCTCCAGCAGGGACGGCTGAAGACCGCCTGATGAGCGAGCAGCCGCTAAAGCCAGCCCGCGCCGGAGAGCCGGCCGCCAAGTCGAGCCGTCCAATCGCCGACATCCTGCAGCTCAACCAGGAGCTGGTGCACAACCTCGAGGGCCTGGTGCAGGAGCACGAGGCACGCAAGAAGGAACTCGACGAGCTCAAGTACGCGTTCGACCAGGCGCAGGCCGAGGTCGCCCATCTGCAAGAAGAGCTGCGGCATGCGCACCAGCGCGACACCGAGCGGGCTGAGCAGTTGCGCCAGCTCGAGCAGGAGCGGGTCGATCAGCTGGGGGGCATGAGCGCGCACCTCGATGCCATGCGAGCCGCGGTGGACCGCTACCTGCAGCAAGGGCGAAAGGCCGCCTGATGGCACCCGAAGCGCCCAAGGCGAAATCGTTCGCCGACATCCTGCAGCAGAACCAGGAATTTATCGCGCACCTGCAGTCGCTGCAGGACGACATCGGCGCCCAGCTCGAGCAGAAGGAAAAGGAGCTGGCGCTGGTCAAACGGCAGCTGGTCGAAAAGCAGCAGGAGCTCGATGAGCTGCAGAACGCTCAGTTGCAGTGGGCGATGGACCGTCAGGCGCTGCTCGACAAGCACGACAGCCTGAAACAGGGGCATCAGGACCTCCAGCAGAAACACGACCAGGCGCAGGTTGAGCTGGCGCGAATCAAGGAAGACCTGAACCGGTCGCGCACCCGAGACGAGGAGCGGCGCGGCCAGCTCAAGCAGCTCGAGCAAGAGCGGATCCAGCTCGCCCAGAAGTTCGAAGCCGATCAGAAGAAGATTCGCGCCGACCTCAAGAGCGCGCAGGATGACCTGGACAGCCTGCAGACCGCACAGTTGCAGTGGGCGATCGACCGGGAGACCCTCCTTAAGGATCGCGATGCCGCCGTGACCAAACAGGCCCAGCTGGAGCAGGACTGGCAGAAGGCGCGGGTGGACCTGACCCAGGACAAGACCCGGCTCACCGAGCTCAACAGTCAGTTGCAGCAGCAGCTCCGGGCGCTGCAGGCGGAAATCGATCCGCTCAAGACTGCCCGCGACAAGTGGCAGGCCGAGCGCCAGCGGTTGGTCGATGACGTCGCGCGCCTCGAGCAAGCGACGCAGAACGCCGAGGCTACGGGGAAGGCTGATCGCAAGCTGCTCCAGGGGCAGCTCGACGAGGCACGCAAGAAAATCGGCGAGCTGGAAAAGCTGCAGGCTGACTTCCAGCGCGTCAGCGATGAGCGCTCCGCGCTGCTCACCAAAGTCAAGGCGCTCGAGAAAGACTGGCAGAGCCGTGAGGCATCGATTGCCGAAGAGAAGGCGGCGCTCAAAAAGCAGGTGCAGGATGGCATCGCCCGGCTGGCGGCCATGCAGCAGGACTACGAGAAGTTAAAAGGGCTCCACGCGGACCTGGCGGGGGAGACCGGGCGCAAGGCGGAAGAATGGACCGCGCGAGAGCAGCGGCTGACCTCCGAGAAGAACCAGCTCAAGGTGGACCTGGAGCGGGTTCAGGCGCAACTCTCCGACATGATGTCGCAGACGAACGAGCTGCAGGGCCAGCACATGGCGGAGGCGCGCGAGCTGGAGCAGGCCTGGCTGCGCGAGAAGGCCGCGCTCAAGGGGCAACTCGAGGAAGCGCGCAAGGTGGCGGGCAGCGGGCCACCGGTCAGCCAGGTCATCAGCAAGTTCGAAACGGAGAAGCGCGCGCTGCAGGCGCAGCTCGAAGCGCTGAAGACCGAGCTCGCGGCCAGCGGCAGGAACAAGGACGTGGCGCCGGCGCTGACCCAGGCCAAGCGCGACTTCGAGGCGAAGTTCCGGGTGATCTACGACCAGAGCCACGACCTGAACTCCCCGCTCAACGCCATCATCGGCTTCTCCGAGATCCTCCTCGACGAGAAGGCGAACAAGACCACGCCCGAGGAGCGCCGCGAGTTCGTGGCCCACATCAATGAGAGCGGCAAGCGGCTGGTCGAGCACATCCGGGAATTGATCGAATTTGCCAAACAGGAAGCGGGCATCCAGGAGCGGCCGATCGCCATGGTGCCGCCCGCCGGCGCGGCCAGCAAGCCACCGGTGATCCTGGTTGCCGACAACGACCCGGCGGTCAAAGAGCGCATCGAGCCCTTCCTCAGCCACGCCGGCTATGAGGTCGTGATCGCGGCGAGCGCCCAGGAGGCGCTGCGCAAAGCGGTCCAACTCCAGCCGCTGGCCGTCCTGATCGACACCCAGCTGCCGCCCAACGGCGGCAGTGGATTGGTCTATGACCTGCGCCGGGAGTCGAAGACGAAGGACATCCCGATCGTGCTCACCTCCAAAGTCAACAAGGAATCCCTGCCCTTCGACATCGGCCAGGCGGACTTCCTGACCAAACCGATCGACCGTCAGCAGCTGCTCCAGATGATGGTCAAGTTCGACCTGCTGGCCGACGGCAAGCGGGGCAAGAAGACGCCGTCGTCGATCCTGATCGTCGACGACGATCCGCAGAACATCCGGCTGATCAAGGCCATGCTCAAGCCTTTCAACATGGAAGTCATGGTTGCCGACGGCGGCAAGGCGGGCCTGGAGCTGGCCCTGAAGAAGAAGCCCGACTTGATCATCCTCGACCTGATGATGCCCGACGTCGACGGCTTCGAGGTGGTCTCCAAGCTGCGCGAGGATCCGGGCGCCAGCCAGATTCCCATCCTTATCTATACGGCGAAAAACATCACGAGCGAGGATCGCGAGCGCTTGCAAGGCAATATCCAATCGATCATCCAGAAGGGGGACTTCGGCAAGGACCGGTTCCTCGAGATGATCAACAACCTTCAAACCAGCCAAGCGGCGTAGGTTGCCGGGGCCCGCGTGACTGCCCTGGACCGGCTCTTCGTCAAGCTCCGATTCGGCGCGCTGCTGATTCCGATCGGCCTGCTGCTCTGGCTGCGGCCGGCATCGGTCGGGGTCGTTCTCGCTATCGCCGGATTCATGGCGGCCTACAACGCGGTCGCCTGGTTGGCGATCGAGCGGCGGGCCGTGCCCCGCTTCACGCGCCCGATGGCGGTGCTCCTGATTGTCCTCGACCACCTCGTCGCCAGCGCCTGGATTCTGCTCTTTGCCACCCCGTCGTCGAGCGTGCCCTACCTGCTCTACGCGCTGGTCGCCGCCGAAGCCATTTTCCGGTTCGAGCTCTGGGGCGGGATCGGGACCAGCCTGTTCCTGACCGGCGGCACCGTGCTTTTCCAGACCAGCGACCTTGGCCTGGCCGTCTCGGTTCGCGATGCCCTGTTCCGTGCCATCCCGACGGTCGCGGTCATCACCGGGCTCGGCGCGGCGGTGCGCGCGCTCAACGGCGAGATTCGCGGGACGCGCCGGCGCCTCGACCAGACGGAGCAGTTGCGCAACGTTCTCGGCGAGCTGGTCGGCCAGCTGGACGTCCCGCGCATGCTCAACACGGTGGTGCGCTGCGGCATGGATTTGCTGCAGATGGATTCCGGCGCGGTCGTCCTCCTCGACGAGGACCGCGGCGTATTCACGCTGCAGGCCGCCGTCCATCTTCCAGGCGCGACGCTGGGCAGCGAGGTTCCGGCGGCCGACGGCGTCGTGGGCCGGGTGGCGCGCGAGCGCCGGTTGGTGGTCCTCAGTCAGGCGCCGCTGTTCGACCAGCCGGTTCTCAATAGCGCCCGCTATGCGCGAACCTTCGGCACCCCCATCCTGCTGGAGGGCAAGGTCTTCGGCGTCCTCCACCTGCAAACCAACGATGACGAACGGCGGCTGACCCAGTGGGAACAGGAAGCGCTCGAGGTGCTCGCGCAGCAGCTGGCGGTGGCGTTACGCAACGTCCGGCTCTTCGAGGAGACCGAGAAGCGCGCCCGCCGGCTGGAATTGCTCAACCAGTCGATCGATCGGATGAATCAGAAGCTGTTTGAACCCGAGCTGCTGGATGTGGTCGCGACGGCGCTCACCGGAAATCTGGGCTTCGCCGCGGCGCAGGTCTGGTTGCTGGAGGCGAGCGACGGCGCCCTGTGGCGGCGGGCCGGGCATCACGTCACGCGGAACGCCCCACCGGTGCCCGGCCGGGTCGAGCGGGGCATGAGCGAGATTGGCCAGGTGGCGGAATTGCGCGTGCCGATCGTCACGAACGACCCGGCGAACCACCGGCAGGTCGGGCTGAGCCCATGGATGGCGGAAGAGGGGATCCAGGCGTTCGCCGGCTTCCCCATGGTCGTCGGTGAGCAGCTGCTCGGCGTGCTCGCGGTCTATCATCGGCGGCCGCTCGATCGCAATACGATCGAGCTTCTCACCCTCTTCGCGCAGCACGCGGCCACCGCCATCCAGGAGGCGCACCTGTTTCACCTGGCTACCGAGCAGACGGCGCGGCTGACCTCGCTGAACAGCGAGCTGCAGCGGGCGAACCAGCACAAGGCGGAGTTCCTGGCAAACATGAGCCACGAGTTACGCACCCCGCTCAATTCGATCCTCGGGTTCTCGCAGTTGCTGCTCGAAGGCGATGGGGGAGACCTGACGGCTGATCAGCGCCAGGACGTCGACATCATCGCCCAGAATGGCCAGCATCTCCTGTCCCTGATCAACGACCTCCTCGACATCTCCAAGCTCGAAGCCGGCAAAGCGCAACTGCACCGGGGCCAGGTGGAGGTGGAGGCGCTGGTAGCCGAGTGTGTCGACAGCGTCGGCTCACTGGCGAAGACGAAGAGTCTCGAGCTGACCGTGGCGGTGGCCGAGGATGTTGGCCGGGTCTTTGCCGACGGTCCCAAGCTCAAGCAGGTGCTGCTCAACTTGCTGGGCAACGCGATCAAGTTCACCGAGGCCGGGAGCGTTCGGGTTATTGCCGAGCGGCAGGGCGCCGAGCTCGTGGTCAGCGTCCGCGACACCGGCATCGGCGTGCCGCCGGAAGACAGCGAGCGAATCTTCGAGAGCTTTACCCAGGGCAAGAGCGGGATGAGCGGGAAATATCAGGGGACCGGGCTGGGGCTGGCGATCTGCCGCCAGCTCGTCGAGATGCATGGCGGGCGGATCTGGGTAAAGAGCGTTCCTGGCCAGGGTAGTACCTTCAGCTTCACCATCCCGCAACGCGCTCTTCCCGACGCGATCGACCTGACGACCGCCGCCTGACCGCTCAGCCGAGGAGGCCCGTGATCAGGGCGATCGCGATCAGAACCATGACGCCTGCCGCGGCGAGCTGCAGCGGGCGTTGCGGGATCCAGGTGCCCAGGCGGTTGCCGAGGGCCACCGCGATGCCGGCCACCAGCCAGAGCGCCAGGGTGGCGGCGGCGAAGACCACGATGGGATCGCGATACCGGGCCTGCAGAGCAGCCGTGGCCAACTGGGTCAGATCGCCCCACTCGCCGATGAAGACGATGGTGAAGGCGGTGACGAGGGGCCGGCGATGTCGCCGCTCCTCGCGCTCCACCTCTGATCCCTCGTCGATTTCCGTTTTCTTCAGGTTCTGTCGGACGATCAGCGCCGCCATCAGGAGGAAGAGCAGGCCGGCGCCAACACGGATTGGTTCCCGCGGAAGCAGACTCAGCAATGAGCCGGCCGCGACCGCCACGACACTCTGGACGACAAACGCCACAGCCGCGCCGAAAAAGACCGGAAGCGGTCGATGTCGGGTCGCGAGTAACAGGGTGGCCAGCGCCGTCTTGTCCGGCAGCTCGAGCAGGAAGACCACACCAAAAACGGTGAGGGCGATTCCGAGCTCGTGAACCACGGGGACCAGTCTAGAAGCGGCTGGTCAGGTGAGCGTCAGTGCAGCCAGAGCGGGAAGGAGAGGACGAAGATCAGCAGGCCGAAGAAGATGGTGCGCATCCTCAGCCGGCCAGCGCCAGCGGCTCCTGGCCTGCGGGGTAGTTGACCTTGGGAGTGAAGCGATAACCGACGCCGCGCTTGGTCTGGATGTAGGTCGGCTTGCCGGCATTGGGCTCGATCTTGCTGCGCAGCCGCGAGATGTGGACGCGAAGCCCCTCTTCGTAGGCTTCCTCGTCGCCCGCCCAGGCTTTCGCCAGCAGGGTCTCGTTGGTGAC
>DATASI010000115.1:0-3735 GCA_036269255.1 Candidatus Dormiibacterota bacterium | reverse complement strand
GCGATGCTGACCACCTTCAAGCACAACCGCAAGCCGATCGTCACCATCGAGTATCCCGAGCGGCAGAAGGCGGTCCCGCCGCGCGAGCGCGGCCGGCACATTCTCCACCGCTACGCAGACGGACTGGAGAAGTGCGTTGGCTGCGAGCTGTGCGCGATCGCCTGCCCGGTCGGCTGCATCGTGGTCGAGGCCGCTGAGAACACGCCGGAGCATCGGGTGTCGCCCGGTGAGCGCTACGCAAAGCGCTACGAGATCAACCTGCTGCGCTGTATCTATTGCGGCCTGTGCGAGGAGGCCTGTCCCTACGACGCGATCACGATGGGGCCGCGCTACGACCTTGCCGACGACCATCCGGACAAGTTCATTGCGGTGAAAGAGGACCTGCTCGAGCCGCTGAGCGCCAGCGTCAGCGATACCGCCCTGCCGACAGCGGCGCCATCGGCACAACCGGTCGCCCGCAAGTGGTAGTCGGCTTCGCCATCGTCGCGGCCTGGGAAGTCGTCACCGCCGCCGGCGTGATCGGCTTCCGGCGCCCAATCTATAACGCGCTTTCGCTGGTGGCCAACATGCTCGGACTGGCCGTGCTCTTCCTCATGCTCAACGCCCAGTTCCTCTTCGCCGCCCAGGTGATCGTCTATGCCGGCGCCGTCATGGTCCTCTTTGTCTTCATCATCGCGCTGCTCAATCCCCTCTCTGAACTCTCGCTCGAGCCGCGCGGGAGCGAGTGGATCGCGGGAGCGGTCCTGGGCGTCATCTTTGCGGCGCTGTTCGCCGCCCTGCTGTTCAACCGCGGGTTGACGGGCAAGACCGGCACCTTCACGCCCGAGGCGATCAGCGCCGTCGGGAATGTCCAGGCGATCGGCACCGCCCTCTATACGCGCTTCCTCTTCCCGGTTGAGGTGACCTCGATCCTGTTGCTGGTCGCCGCGGTGGGTGCGGTCTATCTGGCGATGCGGAGAATCCGCTAGATGCCCGTTCCCGCCTACACCTTCCTGGTCCTGAGCGGGTTGCTGTTCACCATGGGCGCGGTCGGTTTCCTGGTGCGGCGCAACCCGTTGGTCGTCTTCATGTGCATCGAGCTGATGCTGAATGCCGTCAATCTCGCCTTTGCGGCGGAGAGCCGCTATCTCAACTCACTCGACGGCGTGGTATTCGCCTTTCTGGTGATCACGGTCGCGGCCGCCGAGGTCGTCGTCGGGATTGCCATCATCGTCCAGGTCTATCGCTCCGGTCGCCAGATGGACGTCGACCAGCTCGACCTGATGAAGGAATAGGGGAGACGATGGACACGCTGGCGCCGCTGGTGCTGTTGCTCCCGTTAGCCGGCTTCCTCGTCAACGCGTTCTTCGGCCGCGTGCTGCCACGACAGGTTGCCGGTTGGGTGGGCGCCGGCAGCATTGGACTTGCCTTCCTCGCTGCCCTGGCGATCCTGACCCAGGTCGTCGGCGGCCAGCGGCTCGACCAGACCTACTTCACCTGGTGGCAGACGGCCGACTTCAACCTTCCCTTCAACCTTTATGTCGACCCGGTCTCGACGCTGATGATCCTCGTGATCACCGGGGTCGGCTTCCTGATCCACCTCTACTCAATCGGCTACATGGCCGAAGACCCGGGCTTCGCCCGCTTCTTCGCCTACATGAACCTCTTCGTCTTCTCGATGCTGCTGCTGGTCCTGTCCGGCAACTTCGTCTGGCTGATCATCGGGTGGGCCGGCGTCGGCCTCAGCTCCTATCTGCTGATCGGCTTCTGGTATCAGCGGACCTCCGCCGTCCTTGCCGCGCGCAAGGCGTTTGTCATGAACACGATCGGCGACGTGGGGATGGTCTTCGCCGCCTTCCTGGTCTTCCTAAACCTGCGCGTGCTCGATTACCACGACGTCTTCAGCCGGATCCATCAGCTGCCCAAGGGCGGTGCGGTCATCACCGCGATCTGCCTGCTGCTGCTGATCGGGGCGGTCGCGAAGTCCGCGCAGCTGCCCCTGCACACGTGGTTGCCGGACGCGATGGAAGGCCCGACGCCGGTGTCGGCCCTGATCCACGCCGCCACCATGGTGACGGCCGGCGTCTACCTGATCGCCCGCATGCACTCGCTCTACGACTGGGCCCCGGCCGCCGCCACCACCGTGGCGATCATCGGTGGGGTGACCGCCTTCTTTGCGGCCACCATCGGGATGGCGCAGGTCGACATCAAGCGCATCCTCGCCTACTCCACGATGAGCCAGATCGGCTACATGTTTCTGGCGGTTGGCATCGGCGCCTATGCCGCGGGCATGTTTCACTTCATGACCCATGCCTTTTTCAAGGCCCTGCTCTTCATGGCTGCCGGCAACGTGATCCATGCCTTCCACGACGACCAGGACATCCGCCACATGGGCAACCTCCGCGCCGGCATGCCGATCACCTTCTGGACGTTTTTAATCGGTACCCTCTCAATTACCGGCTTTCCGCTGATTACCGCAGGGTTCTGGAGCAAGGACGAAATCATTCGTGCCGCGATCAGCGCCGCGGGTTCAGAGTTCTGGCTGGGTGTGATTGCCTTGATTACCGCGGGCCTGACCGGGTTTTACATGTTCAGGCTCTTCTTCATCGCCTTTGGTTGGGAGTGGCTCTCGCGCGATGAGCGCCACCTGCACGAAGCCGTGCCCATCCAGACGGTGCCGATCATCATCCTCGCGGTTGGCGCCGTCGTTGGCGGCTTCATCCCGGTCGGCAACTTCTTGCAGCCGGTTTTCGGTCACGCGGTGGAGGTCGGCGCCGCCGCTTTCTGGGGGCTCGCGGCGCTCTCGGTGCTGGTCGCGCTCGTCGGGTTTGGCTTCGCCTATTTGCTCTACGCTCGGCGGCCTGAGCTGGCGGTTCAATGGCGAACCCGGATCGCCCCCATCCACACGCTCGTCGAACACAAGTATTACGTCGACGAGCTCTACGACCGCGTGTTCGTGCGGCCGGGCTTCGCCCTGGCGCGCTTCCTCAACGACATCGTCGAGCCGAAGGTGATCGACGGCGCCGTAGACGGCGTCGCGCACCTTTGGGTGGAAGAAGCCAGAGAGCTGCGGCTGATCCAGAGCGGCCGTGTCCGAACTTATGGAATCTTCACGCTGGGCGGCGCGGTGGGCGTGCTCTTGCTGGTGACCTACTTCCTCGGATACCTACCGGTAAAGCCCGCATGAGCTGGTATACGTTGCCCGCCGGCGTGCCCTGGCTGACCTTGACCATCGTCATTCCGCTGGCGGGCGCCCTGCTGGTCGCGATCGCGCCCGCCGAAGCGCGGCGGGTCGTCAAACAGCTCGGCGTTCTGAGCGCGGTGCTCACGCTGGCGCTGGTGATCGCGATCATCGGCGGGTTCCAGCATGGTGTCGGCGGTTTGCACTTTCAGTTCGAGGAGACGCTCAAGTGGATCCCGTCGGCCGGGATCAGCTATCACCTCGGGCTCGACGGCGTCAGCCTCTTCCTGCTCGGCCTCAACGCGCTGCTCTTCACGATCGCGATTGCCGTCGTCGATCCGGTCACGCCACGGCTCAAGCAGTTCGTGCTGTTGCTGCTGGTGCTCGAGGCGGCCACCGCGGGCATCATGCTCTCGCTCGACCTCATCCTCTTCTATGTGTTCTGGGAAGCCATGCTCGTCCCGCTCTACTTCCTGATCGGGGTGTGGGGCGAGGGTCGCCGTGTCTACGCGGCCTTCAAGTTCCTGATCTACACCGTCATCGGCAGCTTCGCGATGCTGGTCGCCATCCTGGCG
>DATASI010000114.1:0-7695 GCA_036269255.1 Candidatus Dormiibacterota bacterium | reverse complement strand
AACGGTCTCCTGGAAGGCGACCAGATCGGGTGCCAGTTGTCGCAGGCCCTCCCGCAACAGTGTCCGGCGTCCCTCCCAAGGTCCGCTCGTGTTCCAGAGGTTCAGTGTCAGGACTCGCATGGCCGATAGCTTGCCTGACTCGCGCCGTTCGCGGCCGGCGAGTTTGTATCGGCGGAGCCGTGGTATACTCCCGCCTGCCAAGAGAGGCTGTCCCGAGCTCTCACCTCCAGGCCGGCGCCGAAGAGGTCCAGGGGACGAAGATAGCCTCGGGGCTATCTTTTTTTGTATCGAAGGAGGCTTGATCCACGGCTTTTAGGGAACTTCGGATAAACGACCAGATTCGAGCGAATGAAGTCCGCGTCATCGACGATCGCAACGAGCAGTTAGGCGTGATGGCCGTCGACCGAGCGAAGGCGCTCGCAGTCGAGCGGGAAATGGATCTCGTCGAGGTCGCACCGCAGGCGCAGCCGCCGGTTGCGCGGATCATGGACTACGGAAAGTTCAAGTTCGAAAGTCTCAAGAAAGACAAAGATGGACGCCGCAAACACAATGTCATCAAGGTCAAGGAAATGAAGCTTCGTCCCAAGATCGGCGAGCATGACTTCCAGACGAAGTTCCATGCCGTCAAGTCCTTCCTCGAAGAGGGAGACAAGGTGAAGCTCACCATCATGTTTCGCGGCCGCGAGATGGTTCACCAGGACATCGGCAAGAACCTGCTCGAGCGGATGGCCCGCGAGTTGAAGACGATCAGCACCATCGAGCGACTGCCGTTGCTGGAGGGCCGGAACATGATCATGATCCTGGCCCCGGCGCAGTCCGCGGCGGCTCAGCCGGCTTCTCCGCCCGCGCCGCAGCAGCGCGAGGGCGAACGCGTCAAAGGAGCGACGAGTGCCTAAGCTACGTACGCACCGCGCCTCGGCCAAGCGCTTCCGCGTGACCAAGACAGGCAAGATCGTGCGGCCGCACGCGCAGAAGAGTCATCTCCTCGGCCACAAGAGCCCGCGGCGCAAGCGCCAATACAGCAAGCTGCTGGTGCTGACCGGCAAGGACGCCAAGCGGCTGCGCCGGCTTGGGCCCTACCTGAAGGAGAAAGAGTGACATGCCGCGCGTAAAACGAAGCGTCCCTTCCCGGCGACGCCACAAGAAAATCCTGAAGCTCGCCAAGGGCTTCCGGATGACGCACCGGACGCTGTTCCGGCCCGCCAATGAGGCCGTCCTCCACGCGCTCGAATACGCCTATCGTGACCGCCGCGCTCGCAAGCGTGACATGCGCAAGCTCTGGATCGCCCGGATCAACGCTGCCTCGCGCAGCAAGGGCATGCCCTACAACCAGTTCATGCACGGCCTGAAGGCTGCCGGTGTCAACATCAACCGCAAGATGCTCGCCGAGCTGGCCGTCCGCGACTCGCAGTCCTTCACCGAACTGATCGACGTCGCCCGCGGTGGTCCCAAGGGGTAACATGGCCAGCAACATGTACCGCCAATTCGGGTTCATGTTTATCGGGCCGGCCCGGGGCCGGCTTCAGCTGACCTAGCGCCGTCAGCTCACGCCTCCCGACAAGCCGGCCGGTTCCCTGATGAATTGGGCGCGGTTGGAGGTGTAAATGAGCGCCGATCGTGAATCACTCGATGCGATCGCCCGCGAGATCCGGCAGCGGATCGCGGCCGCGGCCGATCAGGCAACGCTCGAGCAGCTGCGCGTCGAGGCGCTGGGGAAGAAGGGAAGGCTGACTGCGGCCTTGCGCTCGGTTGGCACGCTGCCGCCCGAACAGCGAGCCGCCGCCGGCGCCCGGTCGAATGCCCTCAAGACCGAGGTGGAAGCGCTGCTGGCCAGTCGGGCGGAGGAAATCCAGGATGCCCAACTGGGCACGCTGGCGGAGCGGGAGTGGATCGACGTCTCATTCGTTCCCTCGCCCGTCCGCCGCGGCCACCTTCACCCGCTGACGCTGATCCTCCGTGAGGTCAAGGCCATCTTTTCGAGCCTCGGGTATGAGGTGGCGCTCGGGCCCCAGGTCGAAGACGAGTTCCACAACTTTGAGGCGCTCAACATCCCGGCGGAGCATCCGGCACGCGACACGATGGATAGCTTTTACCTCGAGCAGGGACGCTGGTTGCTGCGCACGCATACCTCGCCCGTGCAGATCCGCTACATGCAGAGCCATCAGCCGCCGATCCGCATCATCGCGCCCGGCGCCGTCTATCGCCGCGATGCCACGGACCCGTCGCATGGGTCGCAGTTCAACCAGGTCGAAGGCCTGGTCGTCGACCGCGACATCCGGCTCTCGGATTTGAAGGGCACCATCGAGTACTTCGCGCGGTCGTTGTTCGGTGCCGATCGCCGCATCCGGATTGTCGGAGACCACTTCCCCTTCACCGAGCCGAGCATTGGGGCGGCGGTCTCCTGCGGGCTGTGTGGCGGCAAGGGCTGCCGGAGCTGCAAGGCCGGCTGGCTGGAGATCCTGGGCGCCGGCATGGTGCATCCTCAGGTCCTGCGCAACGGTGGCATCGATCCGGAGCGCTATTCCGGCTTCGCCTTCGGCGCCGGCCTCGACCGCCTCGCGATGCTCAAGTACAACGTTTCCGACCTCCGGCTGTTTCTGGACAACGACGTTCGCTTCCTGCGGCAGTTCTGATGCTGATCTCCCTGAACTGGCTCAAAGATTTCGTCGACATCCCGGTCGATGTCGCAACCCTCGCCGCACGCCTGACGCTGGCCGGCAGCGAGGTGGAGCGCGTCCATGAGCAGGCGGTTGACTTCGAGGGGGTCGTCGTCGCCGAGGTCAAGGCGCTGCGGCCGCTGCCCGGCTCGACCAAGAATCAGATCGCCCGGATCTCGATCGGCGGCGATGAGGTCGACGTGGTGACCGGCGCCTGGAACATCTCGGTCGGCGACCGGGTGCCCTATGCCACTCCTGGGTCGCGGCTGGGAAGCCGCCGGATCGAGACCAAAACCTTCCTCGGGGTGCCCTCCGCGGGGATGTTGTGCTCTTCCATCGAGCTCGCGCTCGGCGAGGACGCCGCCGGCATCATGATCCTGGACCAGGGCTCGCACCTTGGGGAAGACCTGCGCGTGCTGTATCCGCCCGACATCATCCTCGAGCTCGAGATCAAATCAAACCGACCGGACCTGCTCTGTCACCTGGGCGTCGCGCGTGAAGTCAGCGCCATCTTCTCGATCGGGCTACGCCAGCCTGCGGTCCCGGATGCCGCGAGCTCAACCGATCCTGACCTGGTCCGCATCGATGCACCCGACGGTTGCCGCCGTTTCGTTGGACGGCTGGTCACGAACGTGAAGGTCGCGCCCTCGCCCGCCTGGATGCAGGCGCGCCTCCGCGCCGTCAACGTGCGGCCGATCAGCAACGTGGTGGACATCACGAATTACGCCATGTTCGAAACCGGCCAGCCGATGCATGGCTTCGACTACCAGCGGCTGGCGGGCGGACGGCTGATCGTCAGGCGCGCCCGCGAAGGGGAAACGCTCAACTGTCTGGACGGGAAAATCCGAACCCTGTCGTCGGCCGACATGGTCGTCGCCGATACCGAGCGGGCTCAGGCATTGGCCGGCATCATTGGTGGCACCGACAGCGCGGTCGAAGCGGACACGCGCGAAGTCTTGCTCGAGGCCGCCACCTGGGATCCACGATCCGTTCGGGCGACCGCCAGGCGTGCGGGGCTCCGTACCGAGGCCTCACAGCGATTTGAGAAAGGCCTCAGTCCGGCGCTGAGCCTGCCGGCCGTCAACCGAGCAGCGTCCTTGCTGGCCGAGCTGGCCGGCGCAACGCCAACCCGGTCGACCGATGTCTATCCGGCGCCCCTCCGTCAACCGCTGATCGAGCTCAGTATCGATCGCATCGACCGTGTTCTCGGGGTCGATGTGGGGGCCGAGGAGGCGGGCCGCATCCTGGAACGCCTCGCCTTCTCGGTGCAGCGCTCCGATGGAAGGCTTCGCGTTCAACCACCCGAGTTTCGTCTCGACTGCGCCATCCCGGAGGACGTCGTGGAAGAGGTGGGACGGATCTACGGCTACGATCGGGTGCCAAGCACGCTTCCTGGCGAACGGACGCCGGTTCGCGACCTCTATCGGCGCCAGGATGTGGACGAGACGGCGAGAGAAGTGCTCGTCGGTCGCGAGCTGGATGAGGCCATGAGCGAAAGCCTGGTCAGTGCATCGGGCACGCCCGGGATCGGCATGCCGGGGGCGCCCAGCGAGCTGATCCGGATCGACAATCCGATGGCGGAAAACCGGGACGCCCTGCGGCGCAGCCTGCTGCCGGGCTTGCTGGACGCCCTGGGCCTGAATGCCCGCCAGGACCAGGACGGCGTTCGCCTCTTCGAGCTGGGCTGGGCCTTCTGGAAGACCCCCTCGAATTCGGTCGAGGAACCCCGGCTCCTTGCCCTCGCGGCGCATGTGCCGTCAGGTGACGGTGACGCGGCGGTGACGGAATTGCGCCGGTTGCAGACGACGCTGTCGACGGTTCGCGACCGGCTCGCCCTGGCTCCAACAACCTACGAGCAGGCCGAGGCCGCCGGTTTCCACCCAGGGAGGACGGCGAGGATACTCGGCGACGGCCAGCAGATCGGGGTGGTCGGCGAAGTCCATCCGGCCATCCTGCGAAAGCTCGACGTGCCGGGACGCGCCGTCGCCGCCGAGGTCTGGTTCGATCGCCTCACCGCCGGCGGCCGCACGCCCCAGGCGCGCCCCCTGCCGCGCTTCCCAGGTGTCCAGCGCGATCTGACGGTGGTCATTCGGGGCAGGATCGCGGGTAACGATGTCGTGCAAGTAATCCGCCAGCTGGGCGGTTACACGTTGCGGGAGGTCTCCATGCTGGGTGAATACAAGGGGCCACAACTGGGCCCGGATGCCCGCAGTCTGTCCTTCCGCCTGTCGTACCAGGCCGACGATCGGACGCTGACCAACGAGGAGGTTTCCGCCCTGCAGCAACGCATCATCGACGGTCTCAAGCAGCAGTTCGGAGCGGAGGTCCGGTCCTGATGGATTTCCTGGATCTGATCATCATTGCCCTGCTCTTCGTCAACATCGTGCTTGGCTATGCCTTCGGCCTGATCCGCCGGGTGGTCGCCTTTGCCGGGCTCTTCGCCGGGGTGGGCGCCGCGACGCTGACCAGCGCCAACACCTCGCAGTACATCGCAAACTCGTTCGGGATCGCCTCGGCGCTCTGGGCGCACGTCATCACCTACACCGTGATCGTGACCGCGGCGGTCGTCCTCTTCGAGGTGATGGGGGTTGTCTATCAACGCTATCTCGACATGCTGGTCGCGCCCGTTTTCGATCGCCTGACCGGCTCGCTGGCCGGGGCCGTCGTTGGCGCCTTCGAGGTCACCGTCATCCTGATCATCGGCGTCGGCCTGGTGGGAAGCAAGCTGCCGAGTGGCTACGCCTATCCACCGGCGTTCCTGACCGCCCAGGATTGGTTCAACAATTCGCTGCTTGCTCCGCACTTCTACGGCCTCGAGCCGATCACCCGGACGATCTTCTCGGTGGTGCTCCCGAGCAGCATCGGCTCCTACTTCACGCAACTGCTCAATCACTAGCCAGCTGACGGCACCCAGACTCACGAGGACCTTCTACGCCCGCGACCCAGTCAGCCTGGCTCGCGACCTGTTAGGCCGGATCCTTTTCTATAAGGAGGCCAGCGGCCTGCTGGCCGGGCGGATCGTCGAGACCGAGGCGTACACGGGTTCATCCGACCCGGCGTCGCATGCCTACCGAGGGCCGACGGCACGCAACGCGGTGATGTTCGGGAAAGCCGGCGTTGCCTACGTCTACTTCAGCTACGGCGTGCACTACTGCCTGAACGTGACCGCCGAGCAACCCGGCGTCGCCGGCGCCGTCCTGCTTCGCGCCATGGAGCCGCTCGCCGGCATCCCGCTGATGCAGGCACGAGGCGACCGCGGACCGGAGGCTCGGCTGTTGAGCGGGCCGGGTAAGATCGGCCGCGCCTTCGGGCTGACGCTCGCCGACAACGGCCGGGACCTGACCCGCGGTCTGCTCGGCATGGCAGCGGGCTCAGCGGTGCCCGATGACCGTGTCACGGTCTCCAAGCGGATCGGCATCACGCGAGCCGTCGATTTTCCCTACCGCTTTTCGGTGACCGGCAGCCGGAGCGTGTCTAGGGGAACGTGATCGTGATGGTCTGCGCCGCCGGGGCGTTGGCCGGGTTGTAGTCGTAGGCCTGCGCGACCAGGGTGTGGGAGCTTCCGGCTTTGCCCGTAACCGTGAAGCTGTAGGGAGCCTGGGAGGCCTGGACCGCTTTGCTGGCACCGTCGAGGAAGAAGTCAACCTCTTTGACCGCCTGGTCGTCGGTGGCGGTGGCCGTCACGAGGACGCTGCCGTCAGCCTGAACCTTTTGCGCGAGCGTCAGGGTTGGAGGAGTCGTCTCGGTAAAGAGACCGCAATTCTGCGTCGGCGGCTGCGGACTGTTCTTGTCCTTCAGGTTGTCGGGATATCCCGGCGGGTAGACGACAAAGGTCTTGACGGTCGTCAGCGCCCCCGGAATGTCGGGCGTGGCCAGCAGCCCGTCGGTGGTGCAAACGCGGATCGGCTGGTACCAGCTGTCGGGCGTCGTCGGTGCCTGGCCGGCGATGAACCAATCGGTCAACGTCTGGCCGGCGCAGGTGGGCGTTGCCAGCAGCTGGCTGGCGCGGCAGACGGTGACCTTCTTCAGGCCGGCCGGTACCGCGAAGTCGTGAACCGGCTTGCCATTTTCGTAGGCGTTGAAAATATCGCGGAAGATCAGCCCGGCGCCCTGGACGCCCCAGACGACATTGAGGTTGGAATTGACATTGGAGGGGCAGCCGCCGGCGCAGGTGTGGCCCATCCAGGCGCCGATGACGATGTCGGGGTTGTAGCCGATCAGCCAGGAGTCGTGCCAGTTCTCGGTGGTCCCCGTCTTGGAAGCAAAGGGCCGCTTGATGTTGAGCGCCGCGCCGACCGGCCGGAGGATGTCGCTGATCTCGTAGGCAACCTGGGCGGGCAGCACGCGCGTCCCCGCATCCGGCTTCCACTGCTGCAGCACCTTGCCCTCGCTGTCTTCGACCTTGAGGATCACGGTGGGAGCGTGATAGATGCCGCCGGAGGCGAGCACGCCATAGGCGTTGAAGTGCTGGTAGGGGAGGACTTCGCTGGCCCCGATCGCCTGCGCGAGGCCTCGGTCCGGGGTCAGGTTGGCACTGGTCACGCCCATCATGCGCGCGGTCTGAAACACCCGGTCGTAGCCGAGCTGCTTGAGCAGCATGATCGCCGGGATGTTGCGCGACTCTTCGAGGGCTCGCCGCAGCGTAATCACCCCTTCGCTGCGGTGGTCCCAGTCGACGAACGCGTGGCCATCGATCTTGCCCTGGGTGTCGTCGATCAGGTTCGAGGGAGCGTACCCGTTGGCGAAGGCGGTGGCGTACTCGTAGATCTTGAATGACGACCCCGGCTGCCGGCCCTGGCCGTCCGTGATGACGTTGTACTGGCCGCCGATTCCCTGGTCGTAGTAGTTCGCGCTGCCCACCATGGCGAGCACCTGGCCGGTACTGGGGTCGATCACCTCGGCGGCGCCATTGTTGACGTTGCGCGCTCGCAGGTCGGCGCGGTTGACATTAGCGCTAACGGCTTGCTCGGCCACCAGCTGGAGGTTGTAATCGAGCGTCGTGGTCACCCGGAGACCTCCGCCGGCGACCACCGCGTCG
>DATASI010000113.1:0-5727 GCA_036269255.1 Candidatus Dormiibacterota bacterium | reverse complement strand
GGGCTGTTACTCGCATGCAGTCTGGTTCGTAAGGGTGCCTGCGTAGCATTCGGCTCGGTTCGTAATACAAGCGAACTGGGGGTAGAAAACCGTTGTCGTTGCTCGAGCGCATTCAAAAATCACAGGGTGAGCCTGCTGGTCAACCCCCGGCGGCAAAGCCACCGGTTCGGCAGCCCGCGCCGGCTCCGAATCCGCTGCCGCCTGCTCCCGCCCCCAAGGCGGCTCCGATCCCGATGCCGTCACGGCCGGTGCAGCCTCCCCTTCCAGCCCCCCGTCCGGTCCCCCAGACTCCGCCGCCGGTGGCCGCGCCGCCGGTCGCCCGGCCGGTTTCGCAGCCCCCTGCCCCGCCGCAGACCCTGGCGCAGCGGGTAGCCGCTTCGCAAGCGGCACAGCCCCAGGCTCAGGCGCCGCAACCGGGGTCGGCGGCGTACGCGAATACCCCACTGAACGAGCTGCCCGAGGCGGAGCGCCTTCACCGGATCAAGGCGGCTGTCCACGACCGAATCATCGGCGAGCTTGGCGAGCGGGCCAACGAACTCGACAAAGAGGCGATCCAGCAACGCGCGACCGAGGTGCTCGACGCCTACCTCGACTCCCGACGGATCGCGCTCAGCAAGCAGACCCGCGAGCAGCTGCTGTCCGCCCTGCTGGCCGACATCCTCGGCTTCGGGCCGCTCGACCTGCTGTTGTCCGACGAACAGGTCTCAGACATCATGGTCAACGGGCCCAGCAAGGTCTACATCGAACGGGGCAACAAGATGCAGAAGTCGGCGATCCGCTTCGACAGCGACGCCCATCTGATGCAGGTCATCCAGCGGATCGTCACCGGCGTCGGCCGGCGCGTCGACGAGAGCTCCCCCATGGTCGACGCTCGCCTTCCCGACGGCTCCCGTGTGAATGTGATCATCCCGCCGCTGGCGGTCAGGGGCGCCACCGTCACGATCCGCAAGATGCGCAAGGACCCGCTCCAAATCGGCGATCTGATCAAGAACCAGACCCTGACCGAGGAAATGGCGGCATTCCTGCGGGCCTGCGTCAACGCCCGCATGAACATCGTCGTGGCGGGCGGTGGCTCGTCGGGCAAGACGACCACTCTGAACGTGCTTTCCGGTTTCATCCCGGCTGACGAGCGCATCATCACTGTCGAGGACGCCGCCGAGCTCCAGCTCCGCCAGATCCACGTCATCAACCTGGAGTCGCGCCCGGCCAACGTGGAAGGCAAAGGCGGGGTCTCCATCCGTGACCTGGTGATCAACACCCTCCGAATGCGGCCCGACCGGATCGTGGTCGGTGAAGTCCGCAGTGGTGAGGCGCTCGACATGCTCCAGGCGATGAACACCGGCCACGATGGATCGTTGACCACGCTCCACGCCAACACGCCGCGAGACTCCATCTCCCGGCTCGAGACGCTGGTCTTGATGGCCGGCATGGAGCTGCCGTCGCGCGCCATTCGCGAGCAGATCGCCTCCGCGATCAACATCATCATCCAGCAGAACCGGACGCGCGATGGCAGTCGAAAGATCACCTACATCTCCGAGCTGATTGGGATCGAAGGCGATCAGATCTCGCTGCAGGACATCTTCGTCTACAAGCAGACGGGCTTTGAAAACGGCAAGGTCTCCGGCTTGCACACTGCCACTGGTGCCATTCCGCGCTGCATGGAAGTCCTGATCTCGACTGGCAACGAAGTCCCCGTCTCCTACTTCGATCCGGTTCAGGGCAGCGGGTTCATCAAGCCCAAGCGAATCCAGGCCGTCGCCGCCTGAGGCTCAGGCGCCGGTCCCGGCCGTCGCCTGCACTCAGAACGGCTTCATCAGCATCAGCCAGAGCAAGAGCAGCAGCGCGACGCTTCCGATGGCCGCGATGATCTCGGGACGCCGCGAGTCCAGCATGGAGAGGATCTCGGCATCAGGAGCCCGTTCCCGAGGACCCGAGCGGCCGCGTCCGCGTCCGCGTAGGCCGAGCGCTTCGCGCAGTTTTCGGTAATAGGGTGCCGCCACGCCATACATCGCGCCCGTCACCACGATCAGGATCACAATCGCGGCCCAGATCCACCCATGCCCGAACCAGCCGCCGTTGGCGCCGGCAAGCAGGCCGAAGATCACCAGGACCCAGAAGAACGGGTACATGAAGCTGTTGGTGAGCTCGGCCAGTTGGATCATTTCAGCGATCGTCTCGATATTGCGCTCGTGGCGCACCCGAAACGAGATGAAGGCGGCGCCGCCGTGGGCGAAGACGAAGCCGAGCACGGCCGCCACGTGGATCAGCACCAGCCAGGAATAGATTTGCATCGCGCCTTGAGTCTACGACCGTCGGGCGTCGACGCCGCCGGCGATTACAATCAACGCTGGTCGTGCCTACTGAGCTCAGCCGCCGGGAGTTCTCCTGGGTCCTTGGCGGCCCCCAGGGTGGCGGCATCAACGCCTCCGCCGAGGTCTACGCCAGGGCCCTGATGCGAGGGGGCCTGCACGTCTTCGCCAACATCGAGTTCCACTCGAACATCATGGGCAAGCACAGCTACTACCGGGTGACGGCGGCGCCGGTGCCGGTTCATTCCCATATCGACGCCATTCACATGCTGGTGGCGCTGGATCAGGAATCGCTCTTCGGCGATGCGGCCGAGCGCAAGCACTACCCCAGCCATACCGGCCACGTCCATCAGGTCGCGCCCGGCGGCGGCATCATCTATGACGCCGACCTCAAGCTCGACCCATCGCAGTTCCGTCGGGACGACGTGAACCTGTATCCCATCCCCCTCTTCGAGCTGCTGGACGAGGCGCTCAAGCAGGTGGGCAAGGGCGGCCAGTCCCGCAAATACACGGTGATGCGCAACACCGTGGCGCTGGGCGCTTCGATCGGGATCTCGGGCTATGACGAGGAGCTGCTCTTCGAGGCGATCCGAGAGGAGTTCAAAGGTCGCAAGGCCGAAGCCGCCGAGATGAACGTGGCCGCGGTGCGCACCGCCGCAGCCTACGCGCGGGCGCAGTTCAAAGCGGAGCCTTCGCGCCGGCTGGCCGCCCTGCCGCCGGAGCAACGACGGCCACGGATGCTGATCAAGGGCTTCCAGGCGGTCGGGATCGCCAAGCTCAAGGCGGGGCTGGGCATGCAGACCTATTACCCGATCAGCCCCGCGACCGACGAGAGCGTGTATCTCGAGGCGAAGGGGCCGGCCTATCAGTGCACCGTGGTCCAGTGCGAGGACGAGATCGCCAGCATCAACATGGCGATCGGCGCGGCGCACATGGGAATCCGGAGCGCCACCTCGACCGCCGGCCCGGGGATCGCCCTGATGTCAGAAGGGTTCGGCTTTGCGGCCATCACCGAGGCTCCCGGTCCGGTCGTCTTTCTCTGGCAGCGGGGCGGGCCGAGCACCGGCCTCCCGACACGGACCGAGCAGGCCGATCTGCAGTTTGCGCTCCACCCGGCACCCGGGGACTTCCCGCATCTCGTGGTGGCGCCCGGCGACATCGACGAGGCCTTTCAGGAGAGCTTCGAGAGCTTCAACTGGGCTGATCGCTATCAGCTGCCGGTGATCGTGCTGCTCGAGAAATTCCTCGCGTCGTCACTGTTCAGCAGCGACCCGATCGACACCTCCCAGCTGAAAATCGACCGCGGCCTCATTTTTCAGCCGAATGGCGATGGCGAGAATTACCGCCGGCATGCCATCACCGCCGATGGGATCAGCCCGAGGACCTTGCCGGGTATGGCCGGCGGCGTTTTTTCCACCACCAGCGACGAGCACGACCCCCAGGGCCACATTACCGAAGGCATCGAAAACCGGATCGCGATGATGCGGAAGCGGATGGGCAAGCTCGAGACCGCCGCCAGGGAGATCCCGGCGTCCATCAAGTTCACGCTCCATGGTCCGCGGCAGGCCGATCTCACGCTGGTTGGTTGGGGCGCGACCAAGGGCGCGATCCTCGACGCCATCGCCGAGCTGGAGGCGGACGGTGGTACCGTCAACTTCTTGCAGATTCGACTGATGCGGCCCTTCCCGGCTGACGCGGTGGCGGCGATCCTGCGCAACGCGCGCGAAACGATCCTGATCGAAAACAACTACTCGGCGCAACTCGGCTCGCTCATCGCGGAGCAGACCGGGATCATGCTCGACCACCACGTGCTCAAGTACGATGGCCGGCCATTCTCGCGCAATGAGATCGTCGAAGGCGTTCGTGCGTCGATTTCCGAACGCAAGAAGGAAGTGATGGTCTCCCATGCCTGAAACCGCCGCCCCGCGCAAGTTCACCCTCCAGGAATACAAGACCGAGGTCCACGTCGACTGGTGCCCCGGCTGCGGGGACTTCGGCATCTTGAGCTCGATCCAGCAGTCGCTCTTCCAGCTGCAGATTCCGCCTTACAAGATCGCCATGATCTCGGGGATCGGCTGCTCGGGCAAGACGCCGCATTACGTCGACACCTACGGGCTCCACACCCTGCACGGACGCGCCCTGCCGGTGGCGACCGGGGCCAAGCTGGCGAACAGCGAGCTCACCGTGGTCGCGGTCGGCGGTGACGGTGATGGCTACGGGATCGGCGCGGGTTACTTCCTCAATAGCGGCCGGCGCAACGTCGACATGACCTACATCGTCTACAACAACGGCGTCTACGGTCTGACCAAGGGCCAGGCCTCGCCGACCCTGGCCAAGGGCCTGAAGACCAAGTCGATGCCGGAGGCCGCCATCCAGGAAGGGATCAATCCGATTGCGGTCGCCCTGGGCGCCGGCTATACGTGGATCGGTCGCGGTTATGCGCTCGACGTGAAGTCGCTCGTTTCACTGATCACCCAGGCCATCCGGCACAAGGGTACGTCGTTCCTCGATGTGTTCCAGACCTGCCCGGTCTACAACGATCTCCGCACCAAGGACTGGTACGCGGGTGAGGACATCGGCCGGACGCGGCTGCGCCGGCTCGATGCCGATCCCAGCTGGGACCCCGTGGTCAAGGATCCAGCCAGCATCGACGAGATCGTGGAGAAAAAAACGCGGGCGCTGCACGCCTCCTACGAGGCCGGCGACAATCTGGCGGTTGGCGTGTTCTACTCGATCGACCTGCCGACCTACGACCAGCAGCTCGCGACCAAGATCCCGGCGCTCAAGGAGCACCCCCTGGTCGACCTGCCGCTCTATCAGCGCGACGTCCAGCCGCTCTTCGACGAGCTGAGCTAGGCCTCTGCTACGCGCAGCGCCACTTACCTTTAAGCGACACCGTGGCATCGAAGTCTGCGTCGACGGTTCCGCTCTGCGCGTCGGGGTTCAGGGTCAGGGCGCCCCGGCCGGCGTCAAACCGTGTCTTCGGTGCGGCCTCCCCTGCGTGTGAAGGCTGCGGAAGCTGATAGGTGATGAACGCCGCCGGCTGCGGATCATTCCCAGCAGCAGCGGGACCTATGGGATACGCCGCTGGTTTGGAATATGGGGAAATCAGCATATTGATTGTGATTTGGTCCGGTAGCTGCAGCACCACTTCAAAGTAGTCATACGAGCCAGTAGACGAGGGTCCGCACCGCAAGACGTGCGCCTTCTGATACGAGACACCTCGCAACGTAAGGCTCTGTGGGACCGATGGCCCTGATGGCGTTCTGAGGACCGTTGGTTGGGGACCGACTTGACAGGCACTAAGGCCCACCACGACTAAAGCGAACGCGGCAACCCTTGCGAATGGCCTCATATTCCCTATGACGGCGCGGCCGAGCAAAAGTTCTGCGGCCCAGCCTCAAATCCAGGCGTCGCC
>DATASI010000112.1:0-15089 GCA_036269255.1 Candidatus Dormiibacterota bacterium | reverse complement strand
CGCGTCTTCGACCACGTCTACATCCTGACCGGCGGCGGCCCGGGGACGGCGACCCAGCTCCTGAGCCTGTATATCTACCGGATCGAATTCCGGTTTTTCGATGGGGGGCAGGCCGCGGCGTTGGCCGTTCTGGTGCTGGTGTCGATCAGCATTCTCTATTCGCTCGTCACGCGGGTTCTCCCACTGGAGCGCGCCTGATGCCCGCCCCGGCTGCCCGCCGGCGCAGGATGACGGTGGCGATCGCCGTCCGTCTCGTCCTGATCACGGTCGGCCTGGCGGTTACCGGGTTTCTCTACGCTTTCCCGCTCTACTGGCTGGTTGCGACCTCCTTGAAGAGCAAGGCCGAGCTCTATCAGTCGATCACGCTCTTTCCGCGAAACCCGACCCTGAACTCGTATGTCAGCGTTTTGATCGACCGAGGTTTTTGGGTCTTGCTGAAAAACAGCGTGGTCGTCTGCGCGGCCACCGTCGTGGTGACGATCGCGATCGGATTGGTGATCACCTATCCGATTACGCGCCTCTCCGTCCCGCCGCGGCTGCGCGTCGGCGTCCTCAACTGGGCTCTCTCGCTCCGCTTTCTCCCCCCGGTGGCAGTCGTCGTTCCCTATTTTGCGATCGTTCGCACGCTCCAGATCTACAACCAGCCGATTGCGCTGATCGCCATCTATTCGCTCTTCAATCTGCCTTTTGCCATCTGGATGCTGAAGGGCTTTCTTGCCGAAATCCCGCTCGAGCTGGAAGAGGCTGCCCTGGTCGATGGAGCAAACCGCTGGACCGCCTTCCGTCGAGTCCTGCTGCCGCTTGCCACACCCGGCATCCTGGCGGCCGGGACGATCGTTTTCACGTTTGCCTGGAGCGAGTTTCTCTTTGCCCTGATCCTGACCGCCACGCCGAACGCCCAGACCTTTCCCGTGGGCGTGCAGGGACTCGTCACCCAGTTCGAGATCATCTGGAACGATATGGCAGCTGCGGGTGTGATCGCGATGACCGTCCCGCTCATTCTGATGATCGTCGGCCGGAAATACATGGTCGCCGGCCTGACCTTCGGCGTCATCCGCGAGAAATGACGGCCGCGATCTATCTCAACGGCGCCACCCTGATGACGACGGTCACGCAGCGGCTGATCGAGATTGCGCGCGACGCCGGCTATGCGGGCATCGAAGCCCGCGCCGAGCGGCTCTTGAACGATGCCACCGAAGTGAAGGCGGCGGCCGGGATCGTCAAGCCGAAGGAAGTCCTGACGGTCAACGGCCTCGCCTTGACGGTGCGTCCGGACGGCAGCATGGATCGCCGATTGATCGAAGACGATCTCGACGCCCGGCTCGCCATCTGCCAGGCCCTGACGTCGCCGTATCTCCTGTCGATCCCGCCTCGTGCTCCGGGGCTCAGCACCGGCAGGGCCGTCCCGGGAACGCGGGACGCGCTCGAGCTGGCGCGGGATCGCGCCGGCCGGCTGGGCATCCGCGTGGCCTTCGAGTTCCTCGGTTTCGGTGATTGCCCGATCAACTCACCGGACATCGCCGCCGAGACAGTCGATGGGGTCGAGGGTGTCGACCTCGTGCTCGACTCCTGTCACTGGCACGCCAGCGGCAGCCGGTCGCTCGCTGGCTATCCGGTCGAGCGGCTCGTCCTGGTCCACCTCAACGATGCTCCCGACAAACCGCCGCGCCTGATCGAGGATGCCGATCGCGTCCTGCCCGGAGACGGCGTCATCAGACTGACGGATCTCAAGGCCGAACTGACGCGGCGCAACTATCAAGGGCCCTTCAGCCTCGAAACCTTCAACCCCGGCTACTGGCGTGAAGATCCTGAGACGGTCGCCATCCGGGGGTTCCAGCAGACCCGGTCCCTGCTGAACCGATAGCTCGTCGCGATCACTCGAACGCTCCATATACTGAAGCTGGGGTCGGGCGCGACGTAGGAGGCGTTGAGATGGCAGTCGAACGGGAAGGGGGACTGGATCTCGGGATGCTGGGGCGCCTGGGCATGGCGCCGCAGCCGATGTCCCGCGAGTCGATTGAGAAGGCGCCGCGCACGCGCACCGCCGATAAAGTTGTGGCGTCGGTCTGCCCCTATTGCGCAGTCGGCTGCAGCCAGCTCGTCTACGTCAAGGACAAGCGCATCATCGACATCGAGGGCAACCCGGCATCACCCATCAACGAGGGAACGCTCTGCCCCAAGGGTGCGTCGACCTATCAATACCTGGTCAACCCGAACCGGATGACCACGGTCAAATACCGCGCGCCCTACTCGGACCATTGGGAGGATCGGCCCCTCGACTGGGCGATTGACCGCATCGCGGAGCGCATTCGCGACGTGCGCGAGGCGTCGTTCGTCGAGCGGACCCCGGACGGCAAGCTCATCAACCAGACGCCCGGGATTGCCACGCTTGGCGGGGCCACCATGGACATCGAAGAAAACTACCTGATCAAGAAGCTCTTCAACGGCGGTCTGGGGGTCGTCTCGATCGAAAACCAGGCCCGGATATGACATAGTGCCACCGTCCCCGGTCTGGGGACAAGCTTCGGACGAGGCGGGGCCACCACGTTTCAGCAGGATCTCGCCAACGCCGATGCCATCCTGATCATGGGCAGCAACATGGCCGAGGCCCACCCGGTCGGGTTCCGCTGGCCGATGAAAGCCAAGGAACGCGGCGCCACGCTGATCCATGTCGATCCCCACTTCAGCCGGACGTCCGCGAGCTGCGATCTCTACGTGCCGATCCGATCGGGGACCGATATCGCGTTTCTCGGCGGGCTGATCAATTACGTGCTGACCAACGATTTGTGGTTCCACGAATATGTGTTGGCCTACACGAACGCCTCCAGCCTGATCGACCCTGACTATCGCGACGCCGAGGACGGCGACGGGATCTTTTCGGGATTCGATGACAAGGCGAAGAAATATGACAACCGCTCATGGACCTACAAGGGGCCGGCCATGGAAGGGCCCGAAGACGCGGCTTCACACAGCGGCCATGGCCAGGAAGGCACGAGTCCGGCCAAGCACCGTCCGGATCGTGACGAGACGCTGCAGGACCCGCATTGCGTCTTCCAGATCATGAAGCGCCATTACGCGCGCTACACGCCCGAGATGGTCGAAAAGATCACGGGCACGCCCAAAGCGCTATTTCTCCGGGTCGCCGACATCCTGACCAAGAACTCCGGTCGCGAGCGAACCAGCGCCATTTGCTACGCCGTCGGCTGGACGCAGCAGAGCTTTGGCCCGCAGATCATCCGCGCCGCCGGCATCCTGCAGCTGCTCCTGGGCAACATCGGCCGTCCCGGCGGCGGCATCATGGCGCTGCGCGGGCACGCCTCGATCCAGGGCTCGACCGACGTGCCGACGCTGTTTGACCTGTTGCCTGGCTATCTGCCGCAACCGGCGTCGTTCAAGCCGGACGGCTCACTGGATGACTATCTCAAGGGCGCCACGGTCAACAGCGGCTACTGGTCGAATCTGCCGAAGTTCATGATCTCGCTGCTCAAGGCCTGGTATGGCGACGCGGCGCAGAAAGACAATGACTATGGCTACGACTGGATCGGCAAGATCACCGGCGACCACTCGCACATCGCGACCGCCACGGAGATGGCCGACGGAAAAATCAAGGGCTTCATCGTTTTCGGCCAGAATCCGGCCGCGGGCAGCCCACACGCCAGCTTCCAACGCAAGGCCCTGAAGCAGCTCGACTGGCTGGTGACGGTCGACCTCTATGAGACTGAAACGGCCGCCTTCTGGTACGGCGCGCCCGAGCGGCCCAACCCGAAAGACATCAAGACCGAAGTCTTCTTGATCCCGGCCGCCGGCCCCGCCGAGAAGGACGGCACCTTCACCAACACGCAGCGACTGCTGCAGTTCCACGACAAGGCGGTCGATCCTCCTGGCGATACACGCTCCGACACCTGGTTCGTCTATCACCTCGGCATGCGACTGAAGGCGCTCTATCGTGACTCGACGCATCCAAAGGACCAGGGTTTGCTGAGTCTGACGTGGGACTATCTGCCGGAGCGGCCGGATCCGGAATTTCGCATCAAGGACGAGCCATCGGCCGAGAAGATCTTGAAAGAAATCAACGGCTACACGGTGGCCGACCGGAAGCAGCTCAAAGACTTCGAGCACCTGAAGACCGACGGCTCGACGGCCTGCGGCGTGTGGATCTACGCGGGCGTCTTCCCCGAAGAGGGCAAGAACCTGGCTCGCAGTCGCCAGCGCACGCCCGGCAATTACGTCGAGCCCGACTGGGGCTTCGCCTGGCCGGCGAACCGGCGCATTCTGTACAACCGGGCCTCGGCGGATCCGTCGGGCAAGCCGTGGTCCGAGCGAAAAAAATATATCTACTGGGACGCGGCCAGGAAGCGCTGGACCGGGCCGGACGTTCCGGACTTTCCGCAAACCAAGGCCCCCGACACGCCGGCGCGCGACGACGGCACCGGGATGGACAAGCATTCCGGTTCAGACCCGTTCAGTCTCAAGCCGGACGGCCGCGGCTGGCTGTTCGCGCCCAGCGGCCTCAAAGACGGCCCGCTGCCGACGCACTACGAGCCGCTCGAGTCGCCGGTGACGAATTTGCTCTATCGGCAGCAGAGCAGTCCGGTCGTGAACCGCGTGCCGCGTCCCGATAATCCCATCAGCGCGCCGGGCGATCCCCGATATCCGTACGTGGCCACCACCTATCGGGTGACCGAGCAATATCTCTCCGGGGTCATGTCGCGCTGGAATTCCTGGCTGGACGAATTGCAGCCCGAGATGTTCGCCGAGATCAGCCCCGAGCTGGCCGGCGAGCACGGCATCACGAACACCGACTGGATGGTGGTGCGCTCGGCTCGCGCCGAGATCGAGTGCCGAGCCCTGGTGACGGAGCGCATGCGGCCGCTGACGATCGATGGCCGCACCGTCCACGTCGTCGGCCTTCCGATCCACTGGGGCTACAAGGGCCTGGTCACGGGCGCGATCACCAACGATCTGGTCGAGCTGAGCGAGGAACCGAACGTCTACATCCAGGAAGACAAGGCATTCACCTGCAACGTCCGTAAAGGCCGGCTGACATGATCGATCTCTACAAGCGCGCGATGAACATCGAGGAGCCGCCGCCGCCGAAGAGCGTCAAGGGGTTCTTCACCGACACCAGCTTGTGCATCGGCTGCAAGGCCTGTGAAGTTGCCTGCAAGCAATGGAATGCCCTGCCCGCCGACGGTTACCGGCTGTCCGGCGACAGCTACGACAACACCGGGACGTTCAGCGCCACCACCTGGCGCCACGTCGAGTTCATCGAGCAGGCAAAAGCCAATCGCGATGATCAGCGCTGGCTGATGATGTCGGATGTGTGCAAGCACTGCGCCAATGCTGCTTGCCTCGAGGCCTGCCCGACCGGTTCGTTGGTGCGGACCGAGTACGGCACGGTTTACGTCCAGCAGGACATCTGCAACGGCTGCGGCTTCTGCGTCCCTGCCTGTCCCTTCGGCGTCATCGACCGGACGCCCAAGCACGGCACCTTCGAGCCCGGGACGGCGCATAAGTGCACGCTTTGCTACGACCGTCTACGCGACGACATGACGCCCGCCTGCGCCAAGTCGTGCCCGACGGCCTCGATCCAGTTCGGTGACGTCGACGAGCTCCAGGACCGGGCCCGCCGCCGGCTCGGCGAGCTGCGCGCCCGCGGCGAAACGAGGGCGCAGCTCTACGGCATGCCGGAAAACATCGAAGCCCAGGAAGTCGGCCCGCTGCACGCATTTTTCTTATTGCTCGACAAGCCGCAGGCATACAACCTTCCCGAGGTGCCGCGCCTGCCGCGCAAGACAATGCCCGAACGCTATGCCTGGAGCGGCCTGGTCGCGATCGGTGCGGCCGTGCTGTCGGCATTCGTCTTCAGTCGGCGTGGCTGATCCCGTGAAACTTCAATCGCCCTCGCCCAGGCCGGGGGATGGTCGGGCTGGAGGCTATTACAAGTATCCCGTCGTCCGCAAACCCGTCTGGACCTGGGAAGTCCCGGTCTATTTCTGGCTCGGCGGCATGGCGGGCGGCGCCTATCTGACGTCCAGTGCCGCCGGTCTCTTCGGTGATGAGGCGGACCGCCGGGCCACCGGCGCGGGTTTCTACGTCGCGGCCGCCGCGGCCCTGCCCTGCGCGCCGTTGCTGATCGCCGACCTCGGCCGGCCGGACCGTTTTCTACACATGCTGCGCATCTTCAAGCCGCTGTCGCCCATGAACCTTGGCGCCTGGACGCTCGCCGGCTTCACGCCGATGGCCGTCGGGCGGGCGATCGCGCAGGCGGGGGAGCAGGGCCGGCTGCCCGTACCGCTGAGCCTGCTGGCGGGGTTGATCCCGCGCGGTCTGCTCGACCTTGGCGGCACCGTCTTCGGTCTGATCCTTGCCGGCTACACGGGGGTCTTGCTGGCGGCGACCAACGTCCCGCTGTGGGCGAAGAGCAAGCTGTTGCCCGCCGTCTTTACGGCCTCGGCGGTTTCCTCCGGCGCGGCCGCGGTGACCTGGGCGGCCGAGCGCTCGGCGCCGCACAAGACGCTCAAGAAGCTCGAAACGCTGGAGACGGTCGGCACGATTTCCGAGCTGGGGCTGATCGGCGGCTACGTGCTGCAGTCGGGGCGCGCGGCCAAGCCGTTGCTCGAAGGCCGCTACCGGCTTCCTTTCTGGGGTGGCGCGGTCGCCGCCGGCAGCATCCTGCCCCTTCTGCTTCGCGCCGCCGCACGGGGACGCCGAAGCGAACGTCGCGTCGGCCGCATCGCGGCGCTGCTCACCATCCTGGGGTCGCTGGCCTTGCGTTGGAGCATCTTCGAGGCGGGCAAGGAATCGTCGGAGGATCAGGCCGCATCGATGGAGATGGCGAAGGCGACGCAGGCCTGAGCTCGCCGCCCGGCCGCCTACGATCGTTGCGTGCAGCTGGACCTGAACGCCGACGTCGGCGAGGGATTGCCCGAGGTCGAAGCCGCCCTGATGCCGCTGATCAGCTCGGCGAACATCGCCTGCGGTCTGCATGCTGGGAATGCCGACACCATGGCCAGGAGCGTGGGGCTGGCGCTGCGCCATGGCGTCGCTATCGGGGCCCATCCGGGATATGACGATCGCGAGGGCTTCGGCCGTCGTCCTCGCGATCTGACGCCCGAGCACGTCGTCGAACTTATGCTCTATCGGCTGGGCGCGCTGTCGGCGATTGCGGCGGCAGCCGGCGCCAGCCTGGGGCACGTCAAGCCGCACGGCGCGCTCTACAACCAGGCCGAGTCCGATCGCTCGCTCGCCGTCGCCATCATCACCGGCATCCGGGCTTTCGATCCCACTCTCCGGCTGGTGGGACGCGCCGGCTCGGCGATGCAGCAGGCCGCGCAGGCGCTCGGCCACGCCTTTACCGCCGAAGCTTTCGCCGATCGACGCTACCGGCCCGACGGCTCGCTGCTGCCCAGATCGCAGCCCGACGCCGTGCTCGTCGATCCGGATCGCGTCGCGGCCCAGGTCCAAGGGCTGGTCACGCAAGGTCAGGTCGTCGCGAGTGACGGCAGCCGGGTGCCGGTGATGTTTGAGTCCCTATGCCTGCACGGCGATACGCCTGGGGCGCCGTCGCTGGCCGCCAGCGTCCGGCACGAGCTCGAGGCCCTCGGGGTCACCGTCTCCGCGCCTCGCTTGCTCGGGGTCGACACCCTGCCGCCTTGAGGCCTAGCCGCCGGCGGTCTGCGACGAAGGACTTGGCGCGGCGCTGGCGGCCGTCGTGAATTGCCACACCTTGTGGCCCGGGACGCCATTGAGCGTGTAGGTCAGGTCACAGGAATAGGTGGTTCCCGGCTTGAGCGGGGCGTTGGCCAGATAGGCAAACGAATTCTCGGTTTCGCTGCTCGGCGGCAGGGTCACGCCGGGAAGGTCAGCCCCGGATGGGTCCCGAAAGTGAAAGGCCGAGATGGTGACCCTGGCATTGCGATCAAACGTCGCTGTCACCGGATAGCCGATCGGGTAGCTCGCGTTGGGCGCGGGGTCCGGGATCTCGTTGCCGTTGAAGGCGTTTGGCACGTTGGTCTGGCCGGACGCCGGATAAAGAATGATGCGTCCCGTCGCCGTCTCGCGATACGACATGTCCATGACCTGGACCGTCATCGGGCCAAGATAGGCATCGCCGTAGCCAAGCTCGACGAGATCGGCCCTGAGGATTGGTATCCGGTGATAGACCGAGTCGATCCAGTCGCTGACCGCACCGGCAGGATCGGATCGATGGGTGATGACTTCGGCCATCGACCGCTGGGGGTAGCCGAAGTGTTGTGCGCGCGACAGCACGTTATCGCCGGTGTAACCGAGTCCCGTCGAGTCTTCTTTGTGAATGCCCAGGTCGCGAATGTTCGGCGAGGCGCCGTTGAAGAATGTGTAGAACGCGTGCGAAAGAGCCGACTGCTGGACGATCGATGAGCTTGTCACCGGCCCCAGCCCTGCCAGCTTGCGATATTGATTGACCGCGGTCAGCGCGGCCGCCTGCCGATCGAGCGCCGCTTTGTCGAGATCGACGTATGTTGCCGCGGGGCCGGGGCTGGCGCTGGCGGCGACCGTCGACTTGGCGGCCTGCGCCGCCGCCGACGAGTCTTTGACCAGGTAGCGCAGGACCGCGAGCAGGTAGGCGCCGGCTTCCTGGTCAGTCGGCTGGGCGGCGAGCGCCGCCCGCTCGTCGTTGCTCGCCGTCGCCGTGTCTTTGTTGAGCGCGACCGCGATGTCGCCCAGCATCTTGAGGTCGAAGGCGCTGCGTGGTTGAAGCCTCAGGGCGGCCTGATAGGCGGTCTTTGCCACGTCGTAGTCCTGGGCGAAGATCGCGACCTCACCGAGTTGTTCGCGCAGCCCGGCGTCATCGGGTGACAGCGTCGCCGCCCGCTGCAGGTACTGCGTCGCGCCGGCCAGGTCCTGCCGGCCAATCGAGAAACGCGCCAGCTCGAGCAGGCGCTCGACCCAGTTGGGCTGGGCGCCCGCCGCCAGTTTCAAGTAGTTCAGCGCCTGGGTGTAGTCCTTGCGGTCCCGGTAGTAGTTCGACCAGTTCCGATCGACCTCGGCTTTCTCGTAGTCCGTCCCGGTCTTGGCGAGCGTCCCCCCCTTGGTCAGCTGCGCCTGCGCGTCGGGGAAACGGCCGACGTCCGCGAGCGCCTCCCCATAAAACGCTCGGGCCAGCGCCGAGTTCGGGGAGGCTTTTACGGCCGTGGCACCGTCGCTCGCGGCCGCCTGGACGTTGTTGTTCCAGTCCTCCACGCGGGTCAGGACGGTCAAGACAAAGCCGTCCTTGGGCGCGAGCTGTGAGGCCTTCTGGGCTTCGTCGAGCGCTTGCTTTTGTTTCGTTTCGTAGTTCAGAACCAGCGCATAGGTCGCGTGGTCGTGCGCGTCCTGCGGGTGCAGCTTGATCAGGTCCTGCAGCTGGCTGGTAGCCGCCGAGTACTTGTTCTGGAACATCAGGTCCAGCGCCGACTGCGACGTTGGACCGTTGGGCTTGGGGGCGACCGAGTCGCAGGCGGCCAGGAGGACCGCGCCCAGGATGATTGCGCCCCGCCGCCTCACTCCCGTCAGTCTATCGAGCGCTTTCTAAGAACCGGGTTAGTTTTCGCCGTGACCGGATTGTCACACCGCCGTATGGTCGCGCTTGGCGCGCGTCGCCTATCCTGCGGCCCATGACGGAGCGCGCTCGCAAGCTGGACGCGAGCCGACTCAAGGTCATCCCCGGCGGATCGCCGACGCCGGCCCCCTCCTACCGGCTGCTGACGCAGGTCAGCGTTGCGCTGAGCACCTCGCTCGATCTCGATCGGACGCTGAAAGAAATCCTCGAGCGGCTCAACGCGCTGGTCGCCTTCGACGCCGCAACGGTCTTTTTACTCGATGATTCGCGTGCTGAGCTTCACGTCAAGGCCGCGCTCGGCGTTCCGGTGGCGCTCAAGGAAATCAAGAGCTTCAAAGTCGGCGAAGGCGTCGTTGGCTGGGTGGTCCGGCAAGGCACCACGGCGCTGATCCAGGACTCGACCAAAGACGCGCGCTACAAGCCGACCGCAGCCCAGCGCCGCGCCAAGACCGTGCTGGCAGCGCCGCTTCGCGCCCAGGAGAACCTGCTCGGCGCGTTGGTGCTGGTTCGATCGGCCAAAGAGCCATTCGGCCCCGAGCATCAGCGGCTGGTCGAGGCCATCGCCAGCCAGGCCGCCGTCGCGATCGACCATGCCCGGCTCTTCGAGACCGAGCGGGCTTCTCGGCGCCGCGCTGAGGCGCTGCTGGCCACCGCGCAGGCCGGCAGCGAGACGGTCACGCTGCCGGAATTCCTCCAAAACACCGTTAAACAGGTGGCTTTCGCCATGCGTGCCACCACCGCGGCCGTCATCGTCCCGGATGAGGCCGGCGAGCAAATCGAGAATGCCTTCGATGCCGCTGACGGCTCATTCGGATTCGACTCTCTACGCAGCAAGTCCGTCGATGCGCTGCCGTTGATGGCCGCCCTGCGGGCGAGCGCCGGGCCGCTGGTCGTCCATCGGGCCGAGCGCCCGGCTCGTCTGGACGACGCCTACTGGTCTCGGAGTGAGGCGCAGGCCCTGGCCGCCATTCCCGTCCGCTGGCAGGGTCGCCTCTCGGCTGCCATGTTCTTTGGCTTTGCCGACGTGGCGCGGCTCACCGCCGCCGAGGTGGAACTGCTCGACGAGATCGGTCGGCAGGTCGCCCTCGGCATCGAGCGGCTGCGCCTGCAGGCCCAGGTGCAGAGCCAGCAAAACGAGATCGCTGTCGTGGCCGAACGGAATCGTATCGCTCGTGATCTGCACGACGGCCTGGTCCAGTATGTCTACGCGCTGGGCCTCCAGCTGGAGCACGCTCGCGACCTGGCTGCGTCGGATGCGGGCGCCGTCGCGCCGGTGCTGACCGGTGCGATTCAGCAGACCAACCACGTCCTGTCCGAGATGCGGACCTTCATCTACCAGCTGCGGCCGATCATCATGAAAGAGAAAGAGCTCGGCCAATGGGTGGTCGATCTTTGCCGCCAGTTCCAGCAGGCGACGGGCATCCCCCTGCACGCCGAGGTCGGCGCGACCGCAGGGCAGGAGCTGTCTCCGGACGTTTCGATCGCGCTCTTCCGGATCATCCAGGAGGCGCTGGCGAACATTTACAAGCATGCGCGTGCCAGCCAGGCCACGCTCACGCTGGACTTCACAACCGACGGCGCGCGGCTGGTGATCGAAGACAACGGCCAGGGCTTCGACGTCACGTTGCCCAGCGCGCCAAAGATCGAGCATGGCCAGGGCCTGAACAATATTCATGAGCGGCTTCGCGAACTCGGTGGCCGGCTCGAGATTCAGAGCACGCCCGGGGCCGGAACGCGCTTGACCGCGATCTTTCCGCGAGGACTCTCAGCATGACGGCGGCGAACGTCCGGCTTCTGATCGCGGACGACCACGAGATGATCCGGCTCGGGCTGCGATCGCTACTCGAGTCGGATCCGCGGATCCGGGTTGTCGGCGAAGCCGCCTCGCCGAAAGACGCCGTCTACCAGGCGGCGCTGTTACGGCCCGACGTCGTGTTACTGGACGTTCGCATGCCGGGGGGCAGCGGCATCGACGCCTGCCGTGAGATCCTGGGACGAAACCTCGGCAGCAAAGTCATCATGTTGACGAGCTTCGCCGACGAAGACGCGGTCTACGAATCGATCATGGCCGGCGCCTCCGGCTACTTGCTCAAGGAGATCAACAAATCAGCGCTGATCGACGCGGTGATTTCGGTGGCCGAGGGCCGGTCGCTGCTCGATCCGGAGGTCACGCGCAAGGTCCTCGAGCGCATCCGGAAGATGGCCGCAAGCTCGGACGAGGTCGTGCGGGCCGCCCTGTCAGACCAGGAAAAGCGCGTTCTCCGGCTCGCCGCCCAGGGGAAGACCAACAAGCAGATCGCAGCGGACCTCTTTCTTTCTGACAAGACCGTCAAGCACCACATCAGCAACATCCTTAGCAAGCTGAACCTGAGCTCGCGCGCGCAGGCGGCCGTCTGGGCGACCCAGCACGGCCTGCTCGACGAGTACCCCGAGCGCAAGGCCAGCTAGGGGTCCCTCCCGGGGCGCGCGTCTGGGTCGGGGCGGCTACCGCGATGGAATCTCGCTGGCGGCACGTTTTGCTAACGGAGCGGCTTGCGCCGGGTATCCGCCATTTGGCCGATAGAGCGGCTAAACGGCGGATAAGAGCGGGGGTCGGCGCAGGCTACGCTCCTCGATGCGCCCGACGTGATCATTCCAGGAGGTCCGCATGCTGCTCGTTGACAAGCTGAACAAAGGCAAGCTTCCGGAGAAGCCGGAGAGCGGCGAGCCGGCAGCGGCACCAAGCCTCTCAAGCCTGGTCGTCAAGCCAGGCAACATCTCTGCCCGCATTCCCAACGTCGAGAAGATCAAGAAGACCGTCCACGAGCGCCTGATCGACGCGCTCGGCATGAATACCGACTCATTCAGCGCGGACGTTGTTGAGCGCCGGATCGGCGAGCTGGTCGACCAGTACTGCGACGAGACCAAGCTCAGGCTGACCAAGCACGACCGCGAAGAGCTTGCCGAGCTGATTCTGCATGACGTCCTTGGCCTCGGACCGCTGGAGTCGCTGCTCTCCGACAGCGAGATCAGCGAAATCATGATCAACGGACCGAAGACGATCTTTGTCGAGCGCCGCGGCCGGATCACGCAAGCCGATTTGGAATTCCAGAGTGAAGTCGAACTGCGTCGCGTGATCGATCGGATCGTGGCCCGCATCGGCCGCCGCGTCGACGAGTCCTCGCCCATGGTCGACGCCCGGCTTCCCGACGGCTCGCGCGTCAATATCGTGATTCCGCCCCTGGCCGTGCAGGGCTCGAGCGTCACGATTCGAAAGTTCTCGCGGGTCCCCTACAGAGTCCAGGACTTGGTCAGCTTTGGCACGCTCAACCAGCACATGGCGGACTTTATCCGCGCGTGTGTGCGGTCGCGCATCTCGATGGTGGTCAGCGGCGGGACCGGTTCCGGCAAGACGACGACGCTCAACGTGCTCTCGAACTTCATTCCGGACACGGAACGCGTCGTCACGGTTGAAGACACAGCCGAGCTCCAGCTGCGCCAGCGCAACCTGGTCTCGCTCGAGGCGCGCAGCGCCAACGTCGAGGGTCGCGGCGCGGTCGCCATCCGCGACCTGGTGGTCAACGCCCTGCGGATGCGGCCGGACCGCATCGTCGTCGGCGAGTGCCGTGCCGGCGAGACGCTCGACATGCTCCAGGCGATGAACACCGGCCACGACGGCAGCATGACCACGGTGCACGCGAACAGCCCAAAAGACGCCATCAACCGCATCGAGACGATGGTCATCATCGGCGGCTCCGACCTGCCGTCGCAGGCGATCCGGGAGCAGATCGTCGGCGGCATCACGCTGCTCGTGCAGCAGGCGCGCCTGCGCGATGGCCGCCGCGTGGTGACGCATATCTCGGAGATCACCGGCATCAGCGGCAACCAGATTCAGTTGCAGGACATCTGTGTCTTCGACCAGACCGGCATCGATAGCGAGGGCAACGTGCTTGGGACGTTCCGGTGGACCGGCGTCATTCCCAAGCTGCTGCCGCGCCTCAAGGCCAACGGCGAAGACTTCCCGACGGAGGTCTTCGGCCAGGCCGGATTGCAGGTCATCGAAGGTCAAAACCGGGTCAATACCGGTGAAGCGGCGCACCGCGCCTCGGCGGAATGATCGATGGCACGATGGTTTTCCAGGCCAAAGCCGCCCCCGGAAGAGCCGCCTGTTGAGCCGGTAAAAGACACCTCGCCCGCGCCCCCTGAGCGCCGGGCGAGCGATGTTTCTGCACGCGACCAGAAACGCGCCGAGCCTACCGATACGCGTGGAGGCGACGCCCGTCTGGAGGAGGCCAGCGCCACCCAGGCCCGGCTCAAAGAAGACCTCGCCGAACTGCTGACCGCGCATCGCCACCAGGGCCGCGTGCTGGAGCGCAACCAGAAGCAGCTCGAGCAGACCGAGCAGGAGCTCGCGCAGCTTCGCACCCGGTCCGGCGCGCTGGAGCGGGAGATCGCCGAGCAGCGCTCCCTTGGAACCCAGCGAGCGACGAAGATTCACGAGCTCGAACAGCTCGCGGACAAGCACGCCACGCTGGAAGCCAGCTACGAGGCGATCGACCGCGAGCGCAAGGATCTCGACACGCGGCTCGCCGAGCTGACCCGCAGCCGCGCCAATGCCACGGCTGAGCGCGACCGGCTGGCCGCCGAGCTGGCCACCGCGCATGCCACGATCGCCGCCCGCGATGCCGAAGTCGCCGCGCTGAAGGTCGAGCAAGAGGCGGCCGAACAGCGACTCAATGAGTCGCGCGACGAAATCGAGCGGCTCAAGAAAGAACTCGCGGGCACCGAGGCCGAACTCGGACGCGCCATCGAGGCGCAAGCCGGCCATCACCGGTTGCAGCTGGAATTCGATGCACTCTCCGCACGCTGGGAGGTCGCGCGCGCCCAGCTCGCCGAAGCCGAACAAGCCCTCAAGACCTCGCAGGCGACCATCAAGGCGGCCCAGAGGCTTTCGTCATCCGTCGAGTGGCGCAAGGCGCTCGACGGCATTCTCGATGCCGCCTCGGAGCTGGTCCGCTTCGAGCGCGGCACGCTGGCGCTGGTCGATGAGTTGCAAAAAGAACTCAAAGTCGAGGCCGCCCGCAACAGCCCGATCGCCATCAGCGAGATGTCGCGCTTCAAGGTCGGCGAGGGCATCGCCGGCTGGGCGCTGTCGCATCGCGAGTCGGTGCTCGTGCGGGACTCTCGATCCGATCCGCGCTTCAAAGCGTCGGACCCAAAGCATCAGCCGCGTTCATTCATCGCGGTGCCGTTGCTTGCCGACAAAGATGGCCTCGGTGTGCTCACCCTGGCGCGTCCCGCGACCGACCCGTTTACGGAGCATGACCTTCGTAACATGGCGCGGGTCGCGAGCGACGCCTCGACGGCACTGATCAACGCGCGCCTGGTCGACTTGCTCAAGCAACGGGAAGACCGGCTGACGATCCTCGTGCGCAAGGCGCGCGAGCTGTCTGCCGCCGACGACAGCAAGCAGCTGGTGGAATTCGTTCTTTCCAGCGCCAAGGAGCTCGTCGGCGGTAGTGCCGCGCTC
>DATASI010000111.1:0-3549 GCA_036269255.1 Candidatus Dormiibacterota bacterium | reverse complement strand
GTGACCTGAGGCGAGTCGCTCGCCGCCGAGACGCGTTGCGAGCAGGAGCTGTGGCGCCTCGTGGAGGGGAAACCGCCGGTCGTAGCCGGTGCTCGACCGAACATGGATGCTCGACCCGGCCACGGACGGCGGCAGCAGTCGAGCGAGCCAGACGCCCGACCAGTCCTGGGTCGAGGAAAAGCCGCCGGTGCAATCGAGCGTCGCGCGCAGCCGGTCATCGAAGCCAACGAGTTCCTGGTAACTCCAATGTCGGAGGCCGCCGGCGCGAACCTCGAGCCTGAAGGCAGCGGCGTCGATCGCGGGAACGGCGTCGAACAACCACTGGGTCACAGGAAGCTGGTCGGCCCGGAGGGACCCGACCTCATAGGAACCGGTCGGTCGCCGTTGCCCGCCCGGCAGTCGCAAGAGACGGACCGCGAGCTCGGTCGACGAATAGCTCGCGGCGGCCACGAGCGCCAGTGTTCCGGTTCGCAGCAGTCTTCGACGCGACAGGTCCGCCGGACGAACGGGAATCCAGCGCACCACGAGATGCCAGATCACCAGCGGCAGGGCGACGAGCGCCGCCCCAATGTGGACCTCCATCGCGCTGATGGCCCCCACGCCGCGCAGGACGCCGGTGGAATGCAGCAGGCCGGCGACGATGGAAATGACGATGGCATTCGCCAGCGTCCGCGAGAGCCACCAGCCCGGCCGCCGTCGCCGGATCCCTCGAGCCGCGATGACGCTCTTCCAGGGGGTCAGAGCCAGGATCGCGTAGCCGCTCGATGCGTGCAGGATGAGCGAGGCGCGCGAGGGCGCATCGTCGTAGAAGAGCGCCAGCCAGCCGCTGAGGAAGCCGACGCCGAGGGCCACGAATAATGCCTGGTTCGTCCAGCGTCGCATGCCGGTCCTGCTGACGCCGTCTCCAGCCGCGGCGCTAGGTGATGGCCGGCAGGTTGATCGCCACCTCGGTCCCCTTCCCCTCCGCGCTTTTCACCGCGATTTCGCCGCGATGGGCGTCGACGATCCATTTCGCGATCGCCAGCCCCAGCCCGCTGCCGCCGTTCTCACGGCTGCGCGCCTTGTCGGCGCGGTAGAAGCGCTCGAAGATGTGCGGGAGGTCGGCTGCGGGAATTCCTTCGCCGTTGTCCGTGACGGTGATCCGGGCGTGGCCGTTTTCCCGCAGCACGCCGACGGACACCAGGCCGCCCGACGCTGTGTGGCGCAGGGCATTGTCCATCAGGATCAGCAGCAGCTGTCGGACCCGCGCCGGGTCGGCGTCAACCTGGACGCCGCCATTGAGCTCCGGCCGCAGCCGCACGCCCCGCTCGTCGGCCAGTGGCTGGGCCTGCGTCATCAGGTCGCTGACAACAGCGTTCAACTCGAGCGGCTGGCGCACGATCGGTAGCTGCCTGGCGTCGGCCAGCGCGAGGGTCGTCAGGTCGCCCACGATCCGGTTGAGCTGCTCGACCTCATCGATGATGTTCCGGGCATAGGCCCTGTTGGGCCCGCTGGCGCGGCGCAGCCAGGCCTCGACGTTGGTGCGGATCAGGGTCAGCGGCGTGCGCAGCTCGTGGGAGGCGTCGGCGACGAACTCCCGTTGGCGCTGGAAGGCGCGACTGATCGGGCGCAGCGACCGGAAGGCCATGAGCAACGAGGCGAGCGCACCGAGCACGATCCCGATCACGGAGGCCAGGACCAGCTGACGGATGAGCCGAGAGAGCGAATCATTCACCCAGGAGATCGGCTGTGCGACCTGCAGCACGCCCACCACCTTGTGCGATTTCGGATTGCGAATCGGGCTGGTGTCGACGACGAACAGCTGCTGCCCGCCGTAGACCTGGGTCTCGCTATGCAGTCCCGACTTGGCGCTGGCGAGCGCCGGGTTGAGCGCCGGATTCTTGAAGACGTTTTGCAGCGTCGGGCTCGCCATGACGACCTGGTTACCACTGAGCTGCAAGACCTGCATAAAGGTGTCGGCGTAGCTGGGATCCAGGATCAGCGGGGTGGCGTTGATCGTGTCACCGGTGACGCTGAGCACGTGATTCGCTTCCTGGACGGAGTGCTGCAGGTAGGTGTCGACTCGGCCTTGCAGCGCCTGGGAAACGGTGAAATAGACGATGAAATCGAAGCACCCCAGGATCAGAACGAGCAGAACGAAGTACTGAGCAGCGAGGCGCACCAGGGCGCCCCGGAACATCATCCCGACAGCCGGTATCCGACCCCGTAGACGGTCTGGATGAGCTTTGGGGACCGGCCCTCGTCGATTTTGTCGCGGAGGTAGGAGATGTAGACGGCGACGCGATTGGTAGTGCCCTCGAAGTTGTAGTCCCAGACCCGTTCCGCGATCTGTGCCTGGGTGAGGACCTGGTTGGGATGGCGCATCAGGAACTCGAGCAGCGCGAACTCTCGGGCGGTCAGCTCGATCGGCGTCTCACCGCGGCGGACCTGGTGGGTCTTGAGGTCGAGCACCAGATCGGCGACCTGGAGCCGGTTGGCGTGGCCATTGCGCTGCTCCCGGCGCATCAGCGCCCGCAGCCGGGCGAGGAGCTCCTCGAAGGCGAAGGGCTTGGGCAGGTAGTCGTCCGCTCCGGCATCCAGCCCGGCAACCCGATCGTGGATCTGGTTGCGCGCGGTCAGCATGATCACGGGGGTCTGGATGCGGTTCTGGCGCAGCCAGCGGCACACCTCCATGCCATCACGTTTGGGAATCATGAGGTCCAGGATGATGGCGTCGTAGCGCGCGGTTTCGGCGAGCGCCTGCGCCCGTTCGCCATCAGCGGCGATGTCGACGGCGTAGCGCTCGTCCTCGAGGAGCTGCTTGAGCAGCGTCGACAGTTTCCGCTCGTCCTCGACAAGCAGAAGGTTCATCCCTAGAGATGCTATAGCAACTTCTTGTTAAAAGCGCATTAGGGCGAGTTGGCGGCGCCCCCCCGGGCTACTGGTCGCTCTTAGCTGGCGATTGCCGCCTGGCCCTGCACGGCTCGCATCTGCTGGGCTGCCATCTCGGCCGCCGTCAGCAGGTGGTTGCCCGAAATGCGGTTCCCGCTCTCGACGAACTTGTCGAGGCTGGTCCGCGCCCGGCGCACGTTCCAGCCGAGGATGTCGCAGTATTCGACGAAGGTTTCACCGTCGAAGAAGCGCTCCGCGTCACCCTTGTACGCCTCGACCCCGAGATCGGCCACTGCCTGCCAGATCACCCGCGTCAGCAGGGACTGGACCGCCTCCAATGGAATATCCGGTTCTGTTCCCTTTTTCATCCCTTCCTCCGAAAACGGCCGACTTCTGACACGCCCGGCGGCGCGCCAATTCAGTGATAGCTTGGCTAATGTAACAAGTGTTAGCAACAATGTCAATGACGCCACCTGGCAGCCGGCGGTTCCTGAGGGTCAGCGCGGGCCGGCTCGCTTAACCCCTGGGTGATTGAGGGTTCCGGCGGCCTTCAGCCCGTTGTCGACCGGGCTCAGCCTGCGACCGAGTGCCGGCGGGATGAGGCTCACGTGGGGGATCTTCTCCAGATGCTCGGCGATCGGCCAGAGATCGTCCGGGGACGTCATCCAGTGGAGGCGG
>DATASI010000110.1:0-16643 GCA_036269255.1 Candidatus Dormiibacterota bacterium | reverse complement strand
CTCGACCCAGCTATAGCGCAACTCCATCTCGCACAGGAGCGTCAGCTTCATACGCTCCTCCCGGCTTTTGGTTTCGCTTTCAGCTTCCGCCGATCACATCGACGAGGGTATCGGGTAGCCCGAAGAGTGCCCGAAGGGTTGGCCCGCTGACCTCGACCGTCTTGCTGCTGCCTCGTAGCCGGACGCCGACCAGCCGGCCGGATGCATCCTTCTGCAGGATGTCGATGCCGAGCAACCGGTCGCCCAGATCGCGACCGTCGTCCTGAAGAATGAGCGCGGCACCCGCCGAGGAAAATGGTCCGACCTGCCAGGATGGTCCGCGGTCAAGGGGATCGCTGATCCCGGTCAAATACCCCAGGTGCGGGCGCAGCTGCGGTCCATGGTCCCAGGTCACGAATCGGTACTCACTGCTCTCGGTGTGACCGCCATCGGAGGCCATATAGAAGGCCGTGATCAGCTTGCCCTGATAGGTCAGCACCTGGCCACGCGTCGCATCGACTGCCGTTGTCGAATCGCCGCGCTGGTCGGTTAGCCCGCTGTACGCCTGGTCCGATTCGCTGGCCCGCAGGTCGAAATCGGCGCCGCCGAGATGTGCGATCGCGTAGGTCCGTCCGGCGATCGCCTGCGCCTTTAACGCCTCAATCCCCCAGTAGGGCGGCATTTCAGCCGGCACGACGCCCTTCAGGTAATCCTCCATTGGAAGCACGTTCACCGGCAAGATGGTCGCTTTCCCTTTCGGAATGATCTGGAGGATGCCGGCGTACCGGCGCTGCTCCGCACCCGCACGAAAATCGCCTCCCATGATCTGCATGATGTTGGTGCGGATCCCGGCGGGATTGCTGCTGCGCATCGTCAAGGTCTGCGCAATCACGATTGGCGTACCGCGTGAGCCGTCGGCGTTGAGCACAAAGGCAATCGGTTGTCCCGATGGGTCGGTGTCGAATCCGATCGCCGCGCCCGCGGCAGCCTGCAGCTGCGCCTGCCCATCGACGGTGACCGGGCCGGCGACGAACGGCAGTGGTCCGAAGAGACGCGGCCACGGCCGGGCCAGGTCGAGCGGGTCATCGGTCAGGGCGATCCGCACCTGCATCGACGTGTCACGAGTGTCGATGCGTGTGCCGCTGTAGTAGCTGCTCAGGATCTTGCGATAGTCCTGGCCGTTCGACGCTCGTCCGCGAGCTCCCCATTGGCTCATCCCCAGGCCATGACCGTTGCCCTTGCCTCTGAAGAGGAAGCCGTTCAGATGAAACGCGGTTGGATCCCCGATCGGAAGCCGGCTTCCGTGGTCTTCCAGGTCCACCGTCAGTGCGAAATCGCCGGTGGCGGCTGGCGCCAGGGTCACCAGCTTCAGGGGAACGGTCGCGCTGGGCGAGACCACTTGTGCCAGGCCACGCACGTCCTCGGACACCGTCTTGCCGCCGGCTTTCCAGGTCACATGGATCCTGTCGGATGCTGGCCAGGCGTTGCTGGTGTCGTTGCGCACCTGCAAATCGAGCCGGACGATTCCATCCATCGGCGGATCGTGCGGGAGAACGGTCCCGGAGACCAGCGTCGCCGCGGCCGAGGCCGCGTGCGCGCTGCCGATCGGAAGGGCGGCGGTCGCAACAATGGCGGCAACCAGGATCGCTTGGGCGCGACGGCGCACCTTGCTAGTATCGGGCATGCGGAGTGATCCGCATTGCTGATGACCATCGTTGTCCGCGCCACCTGGGCGGCGGGTCTGGCGCTGACGCTGCTGGCAGGCTCCTGCACCTCCGCGCCACCGACCGCATCTCCATCGCCTTCGGGGCATGTCCCAACCGGTGCCAGCCACCTACAGTTGATCGAGGCTGAAGATGCCCAAACCCTGGATCCGGCCCTGGTCGACGATCCAACATCGATCGCGATCGGCAGCGAGATCTTTCAGGGCCTGACGCGACTCGACGCCAATCAGCGACCTGTGCCTGGGCTGGCCGACCGCTGGGACATCTCGAACGGCGGCAAGACCTACGTCTTTCACCTGCGCAGCGCGCAGTATCAATCCGGCAATCCGGTCCAGGCGCAGGACGCCGTTACGTCGTGGACGCACGCCCTCGCTCCGGAGACGCACAGCCCTAACACGATCTTCTTCGCGCCGTTCGGTGCGCGGTATCCCGGCGATGCGCTGACCGGGGTTCAGGTCGTCGACAGCGCGACGCTCCGGCTGCAGCTCGCCCAGCCCGACAGCGAGCTGCTGAGCCTGCTTGCCCTTCCGCCGTACTGGCTCGACGATCCCAGACAGCCGTCCTCCGGCGCGGGCGCCTACCACCTCGATCGCTGGGATCATGGTCGCGCGCTGCATCTGAGCGCGTTCGATAAATACTGGGGGCCAAAACCGTCGGTACGCTCGGTCGACATCGAGGTCGAGCCAGATAACACCAAGCGGCTCGATCGGTTCACCAGCGGCGCCGTTGATATCGCCCATGGCTTTACGGGACCGCAGCTGCTCGCCTTTGCGCGCGATCCGCAGCACGCCGCCGAACTGCACAAGGTCGCCAGCACGCGCACCACCTGGTTGGGCTTCAACATGGTGGCCGGCAGCGGCTACGGGCCAACCGACCGGATGGCAATCGCTCAGGCGATCGATCGAAGCCGTCTTACGGATCTCGCGCTCTACGGTTCCATGCTGGGCGTTCCCGCCTCGGATCTCTTGCCGGTCGGCGTTCCGGGTCACCTGGACCGGCAGCTACCCGCCTACTCGCCGGCGGTCGCCAGGAATGCGCTCGACCAAGCGTCCTTTCCCGGGCCCATCGACCTGTACTTTTCGACCAACTCGACCCAGGGCCGGATCGCCAACGACCTGCAGGATCAGATCAGCACGGTCACCGGCCGCACGGTCAATCTCCATCCGACGGGTGATTTCTTCAACCAGGCGGCATTGGACAAACTGCCCTTCTTCATCGACACCTGGAGCGCCGATATCCCGTTCCCGGAGGACTTTCTCGAGAACGTGCTCCGGGCCAACAGTCAGTTCAACAATCTGCGCCTTTTTGATCCGACCCTCGAGCACACGCTCGACCAGGGCCGGGCCGCCCTGACCTTCGACGACGCCCTCAAGGCCTACCAGCAGGCGGAAGCGATTGCGCTCGGCCAGAACTGGGTCATCCCGCTGTATCACGGAGTCGAGCCTTATCTCGTCCGGTCAGGATTGCACGTGCCATTCGTCGGCGGCACCATCGGCTATCGCTGGGAGGATGTCCGCTAGCATCGGTGCGTGACGGACCGAAGCTCGCACCGAGCCGGCGTTCTCAAGTACGGGGACGCGGTGGGCGAGCGAATCGAAGACCGCCTGGCCGGCGAGGAGCCGCTCGAAATTCGTGTCAACGGCGAGCCGTTGACCGTCGTCATGCGCACGCCTGGACACGACAAAGAGCTGGCACTCGGTTTGCTCTTTGGTGAGGGGGTCATTCGTACGCGGGCGGATGCTGAAGCATTGAGCATTCTGCCGAATGGCCAGCATCCCGACCTCGAAAACATCATCGACGTGAAGCTGGGCGATACGGCGCCGGGCGTCGAGCGGCGCTGGCAGCGCAATTTCCTGTCGGCGTCGAGCTGCGGTCTGTGTGGCGTCAGCAGCATCGAGGCGGTGCATCACGCCGCGCCGCCATTGCCGGAGGACGATCTCGTCATCGACCCCGAGGTGATCTACAGCCTCGACGCCAGTCTTCGGGCGCAGCAGCAGATCTTCGCCAGCACCGGAGGGCTGCATGCGGCCGGACTGTTCACGCTCGAGGGCGATCCGGTGGTCGTCCGCGAGGACATCGGCCGGCACAACGCCGTCGACAAGGTCGTCGGATATGCCCTCGACCGCGGACTTCTGCCGTTACGCCGCCACATCCTGATGGTCAGTGGACGGACCTCATTCGAGATCGTCCAAAAAGCCCTCAACGCTGGGATTCCGGTGCTGGTCGCCGTCTCGGCGCCGTCGAGCCTGGCCCGGGATCTCGCCCAGGCGTCAAACCAGACGCTGATCGGGTTTCTTCGAGGCCGCAGCCTCAACGTCTACAGCGGTCGGCGGCGCCTCCGCGCTTAATCGCCGTCGGCGTTGCGCCAGCGAGCAGGGAAGAAGTCGAGCTAAACGAGCTCCGGCAGCACCTTCTCGACGAACTCGTCGAGCCGGCGCTTGCCTTCCGATGGCCATTCGGCGACCAGGTAGCCGAAACCGGCCTGACGTAGCTCATTCGCGCGACGACGAACCCGGTCCCACGGCTCGGAAAGGGATAGGGAGGCAGACCGAAGGATAGATTTTGGATCGCGCCCAGCCTTCTCGGCCAGCTGATCGAGCAGCCGGGCTTTGGTCCCCATCGTTTTCTCAGAGCCAAAAGCGTGCCAGGCGTCGGCCTGGCGAGCCACGATTGGCAACATCAGCTGCTCGCCGCTGGCGCCGATCCATATGGGCGGATGTGGCTTCTGGACGGGCCGCGGATGATAACTGGCGTCTTCCAGCCGATAGTGCCGCCCGTCGAAGCTGGCGCGGTCCCTGGTCATCAACAGCCGCATCACCTGGATCCCTTCTTCGAGGCGCTCCGCCCGCTCCTTGATTGGCGGGAAGGGGATCCCGAGCTCTTCGTGTTCTGGCTGGTGCCAGGCAGCTCCCACGCCGATCTCCAGCCGGCCATTTGAAATCTGGTCGACCGTGATTGCCTCAGTAGCCAGGATCGAGGGGGGGCGGTAGGTGATGCCGGTGACCAGCACACCGAGCCGAATTCGGGTCGTGCTGGCGGCCAGTCCAGCCAGGAGCGTCCAGGCCTCCATGGAGGGGCCATTCGGGTTGCCGTAGAGGGGTTTGAAATGATCGAACACCCATGCGCCATCGAAGCCGGCCTGTTCCGCGAATCGCACTCGTTCGAGGAGCTCGGTCCATGACAGCTGGTGCTGCGCAACGTCGAGCCCGACCCTCATCTCGTCCCGACACCATACCGTAGGCTTAGGGCCAGCTGTCTTAACGGAACCTTCATGTCATCTTGGCCAAAGCTTTTCCGAGGCAGCCCAGAGTGCAGACAGGCGTCCAATCGTGGGAGGAGGAAACATGGGAATTAGGCCTGCATTTCGTGGTGTCCTGGCGCGCGTGGTATCGCTTGCGATTCTTCCCGCCAGCATCGCCGGATTCGCGTCGCTCAGCTCATCCGCACCAGCTGCGGCCGCCACCGGTTGTCAGCTGAACTCGGCGAATGGTGCGATCAAGCATGTGATCGAGATCCAGTTCGACAACGTTCATTTCAACCGGGACAACCCAAACGTTCCGTCGGACCTCGAGCAGATGCCGAATCTCCTCAACTTCATCCAGGGGAACGGCACACTCGACACGAACCACCACGACCCGTTGATCTCCCATACCGCAAATGACATTCTCACCTCAATCACGGGCGTCTATGCCGACCGCCACGGCGTCCCGGTCGCCAACAGCTTTCGGTATTTCAATCCGAACGGCACCAGCAACCTGGGGGTGTCGTTCGCCTACTGGACCGACCCGATCTTTGATCCCACCACCAGTACGCCAACCGACACGACCTACAACATGCTGACGGCCGACGGCAAGAACGCGCCCGCGCCCTGGGTTCCATATACCCGCGCCGGCTGCGACGTCGGTTCCGTCGCGACCGCGAACACCGTCCTCGAAAACATCGGGACCGACATCCCGACGGTCTTCGGGTCGGGTTCCGCTCAGGCCCAAGAAGTCACGAGCAATCCGAATCAGGCGTACGCCGACTTCGTCGGAATTGGGGTCCACTGCGCCCAGTCGAGCTCGCTCTGCTCGAGCAGCAATGGTGGCCAGCCCGACAGCCTTCCGCAGGAGCCGTACGGCTATACGGGCTACAACGCGCTCTTCGGCCAGAAGTACGTGGCACCCCAAATCAGTCCGAGTGGCCCCTTGACCGACCTGAACGGGAACGTGATCATGGACCCGAGCGGAAATATCGGTTTTCCCGGTTTCGATGGGATGCCGGCTGCGGTCTCGCTCTCCTATGTCGCTGCGATGCAGGAACATAGTGTCCCCGTGACATATGCGTATATCTCAGACGCGCACGACAATCACATCGGGGTTTCGACCAACTTCTTCGTGAACCAGGCATATGGGCCCGGTGAGGCCGGTTACGTTGCTGCCCTGAAGTCGTACGACGATGCCTTCGGCAAGTTCTTCACGCGGCTTGCCAACGACGGCATCAACAAGAGCAACACGCTATTCGTCTTCACCTCTGACGAGAATGACCATTATTCGGGTGGCGTTGGAACGCCGGCAGGCTGCGACGGTGTGAATACGCCGTGCACGTACAGCCATACGAACTGCAACGCAACGAACCCGTCCTCGTGCCCCTCGAACAATGTCGCCGAGACGAACGCCAACCTGGCCGGACTGCTCGCCACGCAGCAAGGCGTTACGACGCCTTTCAAGCTGCACGCCGACTCCGCCCCCACGGTGTACATCACCGGGAATCCAGCCCGAGACGACGCCACCTTGACTCGCCCGTTTGACCGGGCGGCCGCACAGCTCAGTGGCGTCGATCCGCAGACGGGTAGTAACGAGCAAATCATGCAGCGGATGGCGGATCCAGTCGAAATGAAGCTGCTGCACATGGTGACGGCCGATCCGGCGCGGACGCCTACTCTGACGTATTTCGCGCTACCCCAGTACTTCTTATTTGCCGGCGCACAAAACTGCACATCGCCTTGCGTTACCCAGCCGGGTAGCCAAACGAATTCGAGTGGCAAAGCGCAGTCTGCCTTCGCCTGGAGTCACGGCGACTATCAGCCGGACATTACGACGACCTGGCTCGGCATGGTCGGCCCGGGCGTTCGTAACCTGGGAGCCACCAGCACGTTCTGGTCGGATCACACCGATATCCGTCCGACGATGCTGGCGCTGCTCGGGTTGACCGATGACTACATCTCGGACGGGCGCGTCCTGACCGAAGCGGTGAATCCAAAGGCGGTTGCCCCGTCGCTGACGACCTACGGCGGGACCGTCAAGAAGCTTGGACAGGCCTATAAGCAAATCAACGCCGGGGTCGGGCAACTTGCACTGGCCACGCTCGAGGCTTCGACGAAGGCGCTCCAAAGCAACTCGGGAGGCGACGATACCTACAACACCATCGAGAACCAGCTGGTGAAACTGGGCAGCGATCGAGACACCCTGGCAAGCCAAATCAAGGCGGCGCTTAACGACGCTGAGTTCAACGGACAGCCGTTGAACCTCCAACAGGCGCAGAACTGGATCGCTCAGGCGCAGTCTCTGATTAATCGGGCTAACGCCTTAGCGGCCAGCTAAACGAGCTCAACAGGGGGCCGGCATTTGCCGGCCCCTCGTCTCATCGTTACCGCTTCGTGACGAAGTGGCTCTGATGGCGACGTACGATGGCCGCGATGGCCATGCCACAGCCGGCGATCAGCGGCCGAGCCGTTACGGTCGGGCATTCCCGTTGGGCGCGTCCCTGGATCTTGTGGATTCTCGCGTCGATCGTGGGTGGCGCAGCCGGCGCGGCAGTGGCCTGGCAGATGCGCGCCTTCGTGGCATTTAACGGATCGCCGACCCAGCAAGACCTTGTCAGGTATTTGGCGACCATCGCCAGCGCGCTGATCGGTTCGGGCGCGCAATGGTTCGTCCTCAAGCGGTACAAGCTGGACGCCTACTGGTGGGTGCCGGCGACGGTGGCGGCCGGACTGATCAATGCGATGGTGGTGATTCCGTCGGTGCTGCAGATGTTCGTGCGCACCTCCGGTGCCACGAGCCTCGTCATCGCGATTATGGCGGGCGCGGCCGCGTTGGCGGCCTCGGGCCTGGTCGTGGGCACTGCGCAGGCGCTGGTGCTGCGCTCAGCTGCTCTTACGAGGCCCTGGCTGTGGGTTCCCGCAACGATGCTCGGGGGCGCGTTGTCGGGTGCCATCACGACGGCCCTGTCGTCGCATCTGCTCAGCCTTGGAGCGATTGCCGTCATCACCCTGTCGGCGACAGGCGCATTGCTGGCGGCGGCGTGCCAGGCTCCAGTTCTGACTCGAATTCTTCGAGCGGACGGCTAGACGAGCACGACACACAGCTGTCGTAATCCGACTCTATAGTTACGGGCGGACGTGAAGACCGCCAGACCGCCGCGCTCGATTTTCGCCTGTCAAGAATGCGGCAACCAGTCCACCAAGTGGTTGGGTCGCTGCCCGGAGTGCGGCAACTGGAACACCTACGTCGAGGAGCAGGTCAGGGCTGAGCCGGCGGGGCGCACGACTGCCCGGCGTCCGACCACGGCCGGCGTCCATCCCATGCCGTTGGCCGACGTGAAGTTTGCCAACACCAATCGGCTCCGGCTCAAGGCCCGGGAAATCAACCAGGTGCTCGGTGGTGGGATCGTGCCCGGCTCCCTAGTCCTGGTCGGCGGTGATCCCGGGATCGGTAAGTCGACGCTTCTCTTACAACTGGCAAGCGAGGTTGCCATCACCTTCGGCCCCGTGCTCTACATCTCCGGTGAAGAGTCCGTCCAGCAGCTGAAGCTCCGGGCGGAACGCCTCGGCATCCAGGGCGACCGCCTGCTGGTGATGGCCGAGAACGATCTGGAGGCGATCATCGAGCACCTGGAAAAGTCGCGACCGATGATGGCGGTCATCGATTCGATCCAGACAGTCTTCCTGAGCGGCGTCAGCTCCGCGCCCGGCAGCGTCAGCCAGGTCCGCGAGTCGGCCGGGCGGCTCATGTTGCTGGCGAAAAGCAGCCACATTCCGATCTTTCTGGTGGGGCATGTCAACAAGGAAGGCGCGATCGCCGGCCCGCGGGTCCTGGAGCACATCGTCGATACGGTGCTCTACCTCGAAGGTGAGCGGCATCACAGCTTTCGCATTCTGCGCAGTCAGAAGAATCGCTTCGGCTCGACCGATGAGATCGGCGTCTTCGAAATGCGCGACAGTGGAATGCACGAGGTCAGCGATCCGAGCCGGGCTTTCCTGCAGGACCGGTCGCTGACAGAGGTCGGCAACGTCGTTCACGTTGCGCTGGAAGGGAGCCGGCCGCTGCTGGTCGAGCTGCAGAGCCTGACGGCGCCGGCGCGTTTTGGTCCGCCCAGGCGCTCAGCCAACGGTATCGACCTCAACCGACTGCATATGCTGGTCGCCATCCTCGAGCGGCGCGCGCGCATCCAGCTGGGAGAGGATGAGATCTTCGTCAACGCCGCTGGTGGTGTGCGGCTGACCGAGCCGGCGGCGGACCTCGCGATTGCGCTCGCGATCGCATCCAACAAACGCAATCGAGCCGTCGGTGGCGACCTGGTCGCGATTGGCGAGCTGGGGCTCAGTGGCGAGCTGCGCCGGGTCAGTCAGCTCGAGCGGCGGCTGCTCGAGGCGCACCGACTCGGCTTCAAGAGCGCCATCATCCCGGCGGGTGGAGAGATCCGCCAGGACGAGCTGGCCGGTATGGATCTCCGGCGGGCCGACACTATCGCCGATGCCTTGAGCCTCGCACTGGCCGAGCGACCGGCAGCGGTGCCGGTGGCGCCGCTCTAAGCCAGCAGGCCGCCGCCAGCGGGTGAGGCAGCAGCGCGGTCACCCGGTCGGCCGCTCCCAGGCAGTCCAGCCCGCCGGCGACTGGTCTCGGGCCCACGGTCCCTCCTTCGCGGGGCAGGGCCGCTGCGGCAAGCGGGAGCGCCAGGAGGCTCGCGACCCCCAGCGCGAGGGCGAGTTGCGCAGGAGGCGCCACCAAAGCGCCACGGAGCGACCAAAAGCGGCCTGAGCCGGGATTTTTCATGCTTTAATTAAGCGACGATGGCGGTCCTGTTTGCACGGCTGCGCCAGCTCGCGTCGCCCATCCTGAAAAAAGGAGGTGATAGCGATGCGCGTGGAACGCGTCTTCCGGCTGCTGGGCCTGTTGGTTGGACTCATAGCGGGCGTCGAGTACGCCTCATTCATACTTTCGGAAGCGCACATCCAGGGCTACACGCTACGAGCAATCGTGCTGTTGCTCACCGCCCTGGCCGGCGCGCTCTTCGGCTTCTTCGGTCTGCCGTATGTCACGACCAAGCCCTTCTTCTGGCTCGAAAATAAGCTGAACGTCACGCCGCTGCCGGATCTGGTAGCGGCGACGGTGGGACTCCTGGTCGGACTACTGCTGGCGGCGCTGGTTGGCCTCTTCCTGGCCAAGCTGCCGTGGTACCTCGGTTTCGTCATTTCGCTGATCGTCGCGCTGGTATTCGCTGACTGGGGCGTGACGCTCGGCCTGAACCGCCGCAACGAGATGATGGCGCTCGTGCTCGGGCCGGCTCGCGCCGGCGGCTTGATCGGGGCTCCCGCGCGCGAAAGCGGGGTGCTGCTCGACACCAGTGTGATCATCGACGGCCGGATCATGGACATTGCTTCGACTGGATTCCTGCGTGATCGATTCCTGGTGCCGCATTTCGTGCTTGCTGAGCTGCAGTACATCGCCGACTCCAGCGATGCGCTTCGGCGCAACCGCGGCCGCCGCGGTCTCGAAGTCTTGAGCACCCTTCAGAAGGAGCCGCTGGTCAATATCGAGTTCATCGATGACGACATTCCCGAGCTCAACGAGGTCGACATGAAATTGATCAAGCTGGCCAAGAAACGTAATCTCGCCATCATGACCAACGACTACAACCTCAATCGGGTGGCCCAGCTGGAAGGCGTCGAGATCCTGAACCTGAACAACCTCGCCAACGCGCTCAAGCCGGTGGTCATCCCAGGCGAGGAGATGAACGTGCAGGTGATCAAGGAAGGCAAGGAGCAAAACCAGGGCGTCGCCTATCTCGACGATGGAACGATGATCGTGGTGGAAAATGGGCGGCGCTATATCAACCAGACGATTGGCGTGATCGTGACCTCCGTGCTGCAGACAGCGGCCGGCCGCATGATCTTCGCCACACCCGCCAGTGAATCGGCGATGGGACGGTCGAAGCCACTGCGGAGGATCCAGGGCGGCAGCAGCGGCCGCTGACAACGTCATCGTTCCCCTCGAGCCGGAGTCGACCGTGGTGGCGCGCCTTCGCGACCGGCTGAGCGCGTGGCCGCAGGCGAAGCGCTTCATCGTGCACGGCGACTGGCATCCCCCAATCGATGAGGTGATCAACGCCACCGATGGCTTTGCGGCGGTTGTCTACGTCATGCCGGTCACTGACACCTGCAAAGAGGTGGTCGATGGCGTCATTCAACGAACCGTACCGCGCGACGATCTGGCGGTCGCCCAGGGCCCGTGGGTTTTCAGCCACGATGCGCTCGCGGCAGGTCTGGCACGGATTTCCGGTCGTGAGGCCGACATCGATACCCTCCTGACCTTCTGCGAGGTCGCTCAGCTGCGCGTTCGTACCATCCCGCGCCCATGAGCGCTGCCGCGATCATCGTTGCCGGCGGGGAGGGCGTGCGGATGAGGTCTGAGGTCAATAAGGTTTTTCTGCCGATCAATGGTCGCTCGATCGTGGCGCGGTCGCTGGAGCTGTTCCAGTCGAGCTCGCTGGTCGACGAGATCGTTCTGGTTGCCCGTGTCCAGGATCTCCGCCATTGCGAAGCCATGGCAAGTCAGTTCACCAAGCTGCGTGCCGTGGTAGCCGGTGGCGATGTCCGTCATCGCTCGGAGTTTGCGGGACTCCGGGCGATCGCGTCTCGCATCGATGCGGGCGAGATCGATACGGTGCTGGTCCACGATGCCGTCCGCCCCTTCGCGGGCGCGCCATTGCTCGCCCGCGTCATCGGGGGGATCGGCCAGGCGATCGGATGCGTTCCCGGTCTCCCCGTCGATCGCCGGACGGTGCAGATCGACGACGGCTGGATTGCCGCTTACCCGACCAACCTCTGGGCGGTTCAAACCCCTCAAGCCTTTCAAGCCACCTGGCTGCTGGAGGCGCACAACAAGGCAGCCCGTCAGGGGTTCGTTGGCACCGACACGGCCTCCGTCGTCGAATGGGCCGGTGGCGAGGTACGGGTGATCCAAGGCCACGTTGACAACATCAAGATCACGACCCCGGCCGACCTGGAACGCGCGCAGCGGATCGCCGCCAGCCGTTAGCCGTCGCGGCTGAGCAGGTGGAGAAGGAGCAGCACCGCCGCCATCACGAACAGGATCGGGCCCAGCGTCCACAGCCCGGCGGATTGGAGGATGACGCCGACTCCCGCCGGTAGTGCCCCACCTCCGATCGTGCCCACGGCGAGCCCATATCCGACGCTGTGGCCGGTCATCTCGGTCCCTACCCGTGCGGGCGTGAGGGAAAGCACGAGCGGATAGAGCAGGCTAACCCCGAGGCCAAGCGCCGGCAACGCGACAACGGCTGCGATCGCCGCCGGGAACAGCCAGAAGAGCCCGGCCGCCAGGACGCAGGAGAGAATGCTCAGGTCGAGCAAACGCGCCGGCGGCAGCCGGTGGCCCAGCACGCCAAGCGCCATTCGGCCTGCCGCAAGCCCGGCCCAGAAAAGACTGGCACCCAAGCTGGCGATCGCGAAGCCTATGCCGCGGCCGAGGGTCAATTGCGAGTAGGACCAATCGCCGGTGGTGGCCTCGAGGGCGGCGCCCAGGAGAAGCAAACCCGCAAGCACGACCGTTGCGCCGCGATAACCAGCGACTCGCCGTTCCTCAAGGGTCGACTGATTCGCGTCCCGTGCCGTGCTCCACTGGCGTCGCTGGGTGGAGGCCAACAAGGCGCAGGCGAGGAACGCCAGCCCCGCGGTCGCGAAGGCGGGTCGCCAGGAACCCGTGAGCGCGAGCGAGCCGCTGACCAATTGCGGGCCGAACGCGGCACCCACAGCCCATGACGCGTGGAGCCAGCCCATGTATCGGATGCCGCGGTGCAAGGAGACACGCGTGTTGACGGACGCGTCGATCAATCCCGATCCGCTACCGACGAACACTCCGAACACCGGCACCAGCCACCATTGCCATGCCACCGACAAGGCGAGCTCGCCAAGCCCCGCCAGCGCGCAGCCCACGATCAGCAGGGTCATGCCGCCTACACGAGCGCCGAGCGGACCACTGATCGCGCTGCCCAGAAAATACGCAATCGTCACGCCCGCAAGGAGCAAGCCGAGCCCGGCCAGCGGCGCGGCAAACGAGCTCCGCATCGCCGGCCAGGCCACGCCGATCGCTCCGGCAGGGAGTCCGAGGACGACAAAGGTGACAAGCGGCGTTGCCGCCGCGATCCAGCCTTCGGCGCGCCGGGCGTCAGCCGTCGGTTCGATCACAGATTTCGCTCACGGCGAAACCACGGCGAGGGCGAGATGATGGTCGTCATGGACCGACTGGCTCGCAACACGGTGAGGACGTCACAGTATGACCCGTTCGCCGCGGGTCCTCTTGCCGTCGAGGTGCGCACCGTCGCCCTGCAGGATGCCGTCCGCGGCCGAATCTTTCCCTGCGAGCTCTGGTCTCCGGCAGGCACAGATCGGTATCCGCTCGTTGTCTATTCCCACTACAGCGGTGGCGACCGGCGCAAGGCCACGTTTCTCTGTAGCCATCTGGCAAGCCATGGCTATGCGGTCGCCGCAATGGATCACTCAGAGGTCGTCGCACCAGAGCTCAAGGGTCGTGAGGGCGAAACCGAGGCCGAACGTGAAATCAGGATCGATGCGATCATCGCCAGCCGCGTGCCCGATCTGCAGTTTCTCCTCGCCAGGGTGCTGGCCGGGACCCTTGGAGTGGACATCGACGGGACACGCATCGGGCTCGCCGGGCACAGCTTTGGTGGCTGGACGGTTCTGGCGACACCGGATGTCGAACCGCGCGTGCGGGCGATCGTCGCGATGGCTCCCGGAGGGAGCAGCCGGCCCATGCCGGGCGTCCTCCGCCTCTCGCTGAGTTTTGCCTGGGGTCGCGATGTACCGACGCTGTTTCTTGCCGGCGAGCAGGACGCGCCAGTTCCGCTGGACGACGTCCGCGAGCTTTTCGACCGAACGCCGGCGTCGAAGCGGATGTTCGTGCTGCGACGAGCCGACCATCAGCATTTCGTCGATGACGTCGAGGCGGAGCACGAGGCGGTGCGGACGATGACCATCCCGGGCGAGGCGGCCTGGATCCCCGCGGCGATGCGGCCGATCGACGAGATGTCTTCCGGGGAACAGGCTCATCGGTTCGTGCGCGGCCTGGCGCTGGCGCACTTCGATGGCATCTTGCGGGGTGTCGAGGACGTCGGCCGGTTTTTGGACGGCCGCGCCGTTGCCGAGCTCGCCGCTCGCGGCGTCGAGGCGTTCGTCGTACCCTAGGCCCCTCCATGAGTTCCGTTTTGATCTTGCCCCCGAAAGCCCCATAAGATTGGCTCCGAATGGAGCGTGCCCTCTGCCCGGTGCTGATCGGTCGCGAGCGGGAGCTGAGCCTGCTGGAGGACGCCCTGCTTGCCGCCTATCGGGGCAACGGCCAGGTGGTCATCGTCGGTGGTGACGCCGGCGTCGGCAAGACCCGGCTGACCGCCGAGCTGCAGCGGCGCGCTCGTCGTTCGGGCAGCACCGTGATGGTTGGCTCCACCACGGAAGCCGAAGTCTCCTTGCCCTACCTGCCTTTTATCGAGGCGATCGGCAATTACCTTACGGGCGCCGATATCGAAAAGCTAAAAGCACGGCTCGGCGCGGCGACCTGCCGCCAGCTGGGACAGCTCCTGCCCCAACTGGAAGTGCAACATTCTTCAGCCGACCCGGGCGAACCGGGTCAGGCCAAGCTCCGCCTCTATGAGGCAATCCTCAGTTTGCTGCGCGAGGCGGCCGAACCCAAGGGACTGCTCCTGGTCCTCGAGGATCTTCACTGGGCGGACGCATCGAGCCGCGAACTGCTGGAATACATCGCTCGCCGGATTCGGCGGCGCACGCGCATCCTTCTCCTGGCCACCTACCGCGCCGACGAGCTCAATCGACGGCATCCGTTGTTGCCACTCATCCAGGGCTGGCAGCGGACGGGCCTTGCCGAGATGGTTCACCTGCAGCCCCTACCCGCCAGCGGCGTCGCCGGGATGGTGAGCGCCATTTTTGACAACGCGCCCGTCGAGCCAGATCTCCGTGACTTTCTTCATCAGCGCAGCGAGGGCAATCCCTTTGTACTCGAGGAGCTGCTCAAGGCCGCCATTGACCGAGGGGACATCTTCCTGACCGCCGGTGGCTGGGACCGCAAGGCCGTGCATGAGCTTCGCCTTCCGCCGACCGTGAAACACGCGATCCTTTTGCGCGTCGAGCGGATGAGCGAGGAGCAGGCCGAGATCCTGCGGGCCGCGGCAGTGCTGGGCCGTTCCTTCGATTACGGCTTGCTGGTCGGCGTGTCCGGCCACAACCGCCAGGACGTGCTCAACGCGCTTCGCAGCTTCGTGCAAGACCAGCTCATGGACGAGGAAGCCCCCGGTCGCTACCGCTTCCGCCACGCGCTGACGCGCGAAGCGATCCACGATGACATGATCGCCCCCGAGCGCGAGCGGCTGCACGTCTGCGCCGCCGGCTGTCTTCGCGAGCAGGCCACCGTCAACAAGCACGAGCTTGCTTACCACCTGATGGCCGCGGGACGTTGGGAGGAGGCGGTGCCGGTCGCGATCGAGGCGGCAAAGCAGGCGGAGGCGGACCGGGCCTACGCCGACACGGCCATGCTCTATGAGCGCATCGTCGAGCACGTTGCGGACCCGTGCATGCGGGCGGACGTCCTCGCCAACCTCGGCCGCATCTATGTCTTCGACGGTGAGACCCGCCGCGGCCAGCGTTATCTGGAGGAGGGCATCGAGCTCCTCGAACAGTGCGGGAAAGCGCAGGAGGCTGCCGGCTTCCGCCTCTGGCTCGGTCGCTGCTACTGGTTACAGGCCCGTCCGGATCTCGCTCGCCGCGAGTATGAGTCGGCTCGCCGCACCCTCGAGCCGTTTGGGGCAAGCGAAGGCCTTGCTCTGGCGTACGTTCGCCTCGCAGGGCTGAGCGGATTCGACAAGGACCACCAGGCCGGGGTGGAGCTGGCCACTCGCGCCGTCGAGATCGCCGAAGCGGCCGGCGCCGACGCTGCGCGCATTTTTGCTTATGGATACATCGGCGACAACCTCGAGGCGCTCGGTCAGGTCGAGGAGGGATTCAACTGGCTTGACCGCAGTTATCGCGAAGCGGTCGAGCATGGGTACGAGTGGATTGCGAACGTCGCGCTCTATAACTCCGTCTCCGACAGCGTTCACCATTCCCGTATCCGGCAAGCCAAGGAGTTGATGGCGGACTTCCGCGCGCGCTTCCAAAACGTGACGATGCGTGATGCTTCTTTTCTCCATATGCAGGCATTCCTTGCAATGCGTGCCGACGGCGATCCTGAGCGAGCCAGGGTGCTGCTGGAGTCCGCTCTTCCGCAGGCACAGGAACTCGGAGAGACGCTGTTTGCCGGCCGAATGCGGCTCGATCTTGCTTACGTCTACACCGCGCTCGACCGCCTGGCTGACGCGCGCCGTCAGATGGGCGATCAGCCGGCAAGCCCGGAGCGCAACGAGGTGATGTATCTCCTGTACACGCGGCTCGCGATCAACCTCGCCGACGGCGACCTGGAGGCATTGCGGTCAGACTCGCGGAAGGTCCTCGACCTGGTGGTGGAAGCGCCGGCACTGTGGTCAGAGATCTACCTGATCGACCGTACGATCGACGCCCTGGTTCGAGTTGGCGATCACGCCTCGGCACGGAAGCTCTTGGACACCGCCCCGATGGATCGTTTTAAGGCCAACCCC
>DATASI010000109.1:0-12229 GCA_036269255.1 Candidatus Dormiibacterota bacterium | reverse complement strand
GGACCACCGATCAGGTGCCCATCTTCGACATCCAGGGCTGGACCGACAATCTCTTCCCCGAGGCCGAGGGCGTCTCGTTGGCGAACAAGCTGCGGCAAAACGGCTGGCCGGTCAAGATCGCCGTCGCCGACGCCGGCCACCCGCTGGCGCAGAACAAAGCCGCGATGTGGAGTGTGCTGAATGCGCAGGCCAACGCTTTCTTGGACCACTACCTGATCAGCGGGGCGGCCGTGCCGCTCGACTCGTCCGCCCAGGTGACCACCTGCGACGGCAGCGCGGGAGCTACCTATACCAGCGGGACCTCATGGGCAGGCCTCGCGCCGTATCGCATCACGCTTTCCTCAGGCACGCAAAAGGCGACGACTTCGGCGGCGGACAGTGAGGTGATGGGGACGCAGACCGATCCCATCACCGTCGCGGCGGTCCATGGCGGCAGCGGCGCCTGCGTGGTGCTACCGGCTACCGGCAGCCTGCCGACGGCGTTCTGGGATTTTCCAGTGACGAATGCCTTCACCTTGCTGGGGGAGCCTGCGCTGCATCTGGAGGTCACCGTCGCTGGTGTCGATGCCGAAATCAACGCGCGGCTCTGGGACGTCTCCGCCGGTCGTTCGTCGAAAACACTGGTGACGCGCGCCGCCTACCGGTTCACCGGCACGGCGGGGGCGATCTCGATTGACATCCCATTGCAGGGCAATGGCTGGAACTTTGCCGTCGGGCACACGATCCGGCTGCAGGTCACCCAGGTAGACGCGGCCTACTTGCGGCCCGATACCTTCCCGTCGGCGGTCACCTACAACACGATGTCGCTGGTCCTGCCAACGCCGACGGCGCCGCCAAGCACCTCGACGACCGGCCCCACCACGAGCGCCGCGATGGTGACGCAGCTGGCGGCAACCGGCGGACGTGGCAGCCGGGGTTTGTCGGAACCGTCCTGCAGGCGATCGGCTTAGTGGCCGCGGGCTGGCGCCGGCGCCGGATCGACGCGACGGGCCAGCGGCGGCAGCAGGGCTAGCACCGCCGCGGTCGCCAGCAACAGGTCGAAGGCGCTCCAGACTCCGAAGTCGCGCACGGCGGGCACGGGGCTGACCGCGAGCACGGCGAATCCGGCGATCAGCGCCAGCGCGGAGGCCGCGATCGCCGGAGAGATCCCGAGCGAGGCCGCTCGCGACGCCATCTCGGGATCCACGCCGGCCCGTCGCTCGATCCGGTAGCGGCCGAGCCAGAGCACGCCGAACTCGGTGGCGAAGGCGACCACCACGCCGCCGAGCAAGACGGTGATTGGGCTGGAGCGCTGGTTGAGCACCGTGCTTACCAGGAAGAGCAGGGCGGTCGCCGCGCCGGCCGCCACCAGGGTCGGCAGAATGGCCAGCAGCGCCGGCATCAGCCGCCGGTAGGCAACGATCAGCACCAAGAAGATCAGCACGACCGCGAGCCCGGTGAGCAGCAACTGCTGACGCTGCAGCTCGCTCAGCGCCTGGTCGGCGAGCACGGCGAGACCGGCCGGAAAGGCGCGGTAGCCTGCCGGCGGGTTGGCACTGGCACGGCTGAGCTCGCTGACCAGCGCGTGGTCGCGTTCCACCGAGGTCACCTGGGTGAGGCCCAAGATCGAGAGGGCCAGTCCGGACTTCGGGTCGTAGACCGCCCCGCTGAAGTAGCCGGGGATCCGGCTCAGGATCAGCGAGGTCCGCGTCGCGTCCGGCAGGCTGCCCTGGTTGAAGCCGGCCAGGAATCCCGGCAGGCTCTCCAGCGGTTTGAGTTCGCCACCCGAGCTGTTCACCGCCTGGCGGCTGGTGGCATCGAACCATTTCACTGCCTCGGTGCTGGCCGGGTCCTGACCCTGCAACACCAGGTCGATCTCGCCGGCGATCCCGACCGCCTGCCGGACCTGCTCTGCCTGCTGCAGCGCCGGGTCACCGCTGGCGACCAGCCGGCTCGGATCGGTTTCCATCTTGACGCCCGGTAGGGCCGCCCACCCGGCCAGTCCGATGATCGCGATCGCCAGCACGGCGCCCAGCGGCAACGAACCAAGCCGCAGCAGCCGCCGGCCCGCCAGCGTTCGCACCGGCGTTGGCGCAAACAGCGCCGGAGCGCGCCGCAGCAGCAGCCCTAATACCGGCAGTCCCAACAGGTAGTTGGCGAGGTACGCCATCACCACGCCGATCGCCATGAAGAGACCGAACTGGCGGACGAGAGGGATGCCGGAGATGGCAAAGGCCAGCATCCCGGCGGCGGTGGCCGCGGCTGCCAGGCCGGTCGAGGGCAGCACGCTGAGTGCCACCGCCGTCAACCGCTGCTGACCGTTGCCATCGGGCTCCATCATCCGGTTGACGGACTGGATCAGGTAGTCGGTCGCCAGTCCAAGCACGACGGGCAGGACAACGAGCGTCGCCGGCGTCACCGGTACGCCGAGCCAGCCGGCGAGGCCGGCGGCCCAGAGCGCCGCCAGACCGGCGACCGCGACGCTGAGCAGCGTGCCGCGTCCCAGCGCGAGCAAGGCGACCAGCAGGACCGCCAGCAGTGCGAGCGGCAGGAGGAACTTGAGCGAGTTGAAGACCGAATCAGCCACGGATAGCGTCAGCACGGGTGAGCCGGTGGCGACGAATCGAAGATCGTGGAGCTCTTTCAAGTCACTAGCGCCGGCTGCGCCATTGACGATCGCCACGATGTTGCGCACCTGGTCGAGGGAGGCATTGCGGTTGAGGCGGACGGTGATCACCGCGTGCCCGCTGTCCGGCAGCGCCCAGTTCCAGAAGGGGCGGATGTGCTGGCCGTCGGGCTCCATCAAGACGCCGGCGATGAAGCCCGGGTTGTTGATCGCCGGCACCCCAAGTGCCGGATAGGCGGCCGCATAGCGCTGGGCGCAGGCGCTGACCGCCTGTTGAAAAGCGTTTTGCGCTGCCTGGTCTTGTTCCGCCTGGGATTTTCGCGCCGCGATCGCCTGTTGACGCGCGGCGTTTTCCGCCGCCTTACCCTCCTGGCCGCAGGCGTTGAGCATGACCGTGGTCGTGCTGATTGCCAGGGTGTTGATCAGCGTCCCGGGCCCATAGACCTTTTTGACCCCGGGAGCGAGGTGAAGCTTGCCTTCGAGATGCGACAGGCCGACCATGTGGTCCGGCGTAATCAGGGTTCCACCCGGGTCGGCTTGCGCCATCACCACCACCGGGTCGGCGCCGAAAGTGTCGGCGAAGAGGGCCTGGTCTTTGTAGGCGGCCGAGTGCTGGTCGACCAGCAGGTCGACGCGGGCGTCGGGTCGAAGGCGGAGCACCCCGACAACACTGGCGACCGACAGCAGAAGGGCCAGCCCCAGCAGGATGGCCGGCCGCCGTGAGGGAGCGCTGAAGACGCTAGGGACCAAGGAAGAGGGCCACCAGGTCCTGGTCGTGGAGTGCCGGCGCCTGCGCGATTGGCGAGGTGACGCAGTTGGGCGCTGGGGCGGTACCGACTTTCGTGGGAACGATCTGGACGCGAACGTAGTGGCCGTTGCCGTCCTGGCCGGCGAAGGCGGACTTGGTTTCGAGCACCGCCTGCATCAGGCAGGGCAGCGTCGGGTTGACCCCGGTGATGATGGCATCGAGCTCGGTGGCGACCGTCTGCAATTGCTGAATCGTCGCCGGGCCTTTGGCCAGGATATGCGCGAGGTTCCCCGAGTTGCCGCTCATCGCGGTGTTGAGTTCTTGCATCACGGCTGCCGTGTGATCGATGCCGGCGCCCATCGCGTCTTCCACCTGCACCAATCCGGACAGCACCAGGTCGGTGTCGGCGATCTGCCGATCGATCGGTGCATTCTGCAGGTCGCGATCCAGCTGCTCGCTGGCGACGATCAGCGCAGCGAGATCATCTTTGCGGTTGGAGAGCACGGTGGTCGTCGTCGACACGTCCGGTGAGGACTGGCCCAGTGCCTGGAAGGCCGCGTTCATCTGCGCCCCTCGGCCATCGGCCGCACGGCCGAGCTCGATGAAGATCGTCTTGAGGTTGGCGCGAACATCAGGTTGTAAGGCGTTGACAACCTGGTCCAGGTCAGTCGACACCGTCGTCTGCGACAGCGGGATCAGCGCGCCGTCGTGCAGCTGCCCATTGGACCCCCCCTGCAGGAAGATGAACTTGGGCCCGAGCAGCCCGTGCGGACGGATCGCCGCCGAGGTATCGGCGTGCAGCTGGCCGGCATAACGGCGGTCGACCGACAGCCGGATCAGGGCATAGCCGTTCTGGTAGTCGACGCCGTCGACCGAGCCGATCTTGGCGCCGCTGAGCTCGACCCAGGCGCCCGGATTGAGCTCGCCGTAAGCGCCAGCCTGCAGCCGCAGGTGCATGGTGCTGCTCCAGGGGAGCGACAGCGGCGTGAAGACGAGGATCGCAAACGCCAGGGCGCCAACGCACACCAGCAGCCCGACCAGACGTGACCCTTTGAACCGCGACCTCACGACATCCCTCCCGAAAGCAGCAGGCTCAGCCAATCCGGAATACTTCCGAGCGGCAGCGATACGCCGGGCAACGATGGGCAGGAGACAGTTGGCGTCGGCGTCGGCAGCTTGGGCGGCGTCGGCGTCGGCGTCGGCAGGCACGGCACGCTCGGGGTCGCCGTTGGCGACAGCAGTGTCGGACAGGGAAGGGGGGAGACGGTGGGCGCCGGCAGCTTGGGCGGCGTCGGAGTCGGCAGGCACTTGGGGAGCGTCGGCAGAGTCGGCAGGGTCGGCAGCGCGGGGGCGTTCAGCGACGGCGTTGTCGAGCTCGGCGCGGATCCAGGCCCCGTCTGGCACTGCGGGTTGCCCGACTGGTCGCAGGCCGGATAGACGACGAAGAACTGGCGCAGGATGTTCCCGTCGCCATCGCGTTGGGAGGTAGCGCTGACCAGCTCCGGCTGCAGCACCCGGTTGTTGGTATTGACCTGGCCGATCATGATCTGACTGTCGCCGTAGACCAGGCTGAGCGTTCCATTGAGCTGTCCGAGCAGCGGATCCAGCGTGACGACCGTGCTGTGGAAGTTCTTCTCGTTGCCGGCGAGCGTGGCATCGAAGTCGCCCATGACGTTGCCCAGGTGCGTGATCAAGGCGGCGAGCGTCTGGTCATTATTCGCCAGCGTGCCGGTGATCTGGCTCATGCTGCCGACAAGGTCGCCGAGTTGCTGGTGGCTCTGTGCCAGGCGTCCGCTGACAATCGCCAGGTTGGCGACGATGCGATCGATGTCGGCGCTGTGCTGATCGAACGTGCTCAGCGGTGCCACCGATTCCTGCGAAAGGCCGTTCAGCTGCGCCAGCAGGTCGTTGATGGTCGCCTGCTGTCCCTGCAATGCGCCGCCGCCTTGCTGAATCAACGTCTGCAATTGCGCCCGCGTCTGCGGATCGAGCGCGCTCAGGAATTGGTCGAAATCGACGGGGCTCAAGGTGTTGTCGCTCCGGATGGCGCCGCCGCTGGTGATCGTCCGGCCGCCGTTGACCGGCGTGATCTCGATGTACTTCTGGGCCAGCAGCGTCGAGTAGCGGATGCGCGCGGTGGTGAACTGGTGCAGCGGCGCATATTGGTGGGACACCCGCATCGTCACCAGCGACCTGGTGCCGGAGACCTCGACGCCCGTCACCTGGCCGACCGTGTGCCCCGCGATCACCACGTCGGCCCCGCGGTTGACGCCGTTGGCATCGGTGAACTCGGCTTTCACGGCGTAATCCTGGCCGGGCGGAACGAGGCTGAGGTTGAAGGGCAGCCCGAAGCTGAGATTGATCGCGACCGCGAAGAGCGCCAGCGCCAGCAGCACTGCGCCGGTGATGATCCCGGCACGGAAGTGGCGGGCATGGGTCGCCGTGAGCGAGCGCCGCTCGATCGCCAGGGCGCGGCCGCTGCGATTGCGCATCATCCGCCTCCGCTGCAGGCGAGCCGCGCCGGGTTCACTGGCTCGGTCCCCGCGAAGGTATAGGGATGGACACGCATCAGGTTGCCGGCGGCGTCGCGGTACGATTGCGCGCTGCGCATCTCCGCCAGCGTTTGGACGATGTCCGCCATGCACGGGTCGAGGATGGCGAGCGATGTTGCCGAATGATCGGAGAGCGCCTGCAGCTCATCGAGCAGCGCGGGCATCGACCGCAGCATCGTGTTCAGGTCCCGCTCGTGGCCTTTCAGGCCGGCAGCCAGCTGGGCCAGCGCCTGGTCGGCGTAGACCAGCTCCGCTTTCAATTGCTGCTCGTGAGCAGCGGTCACGTCGAGCAGGCTGGCGCCGTTGCTCAGGTCTCGGCGGAAGGCCTGATCCTCGCTCGCCATCATCTGTGCGATCCGGTCGAACTCGACGTCGAGTGCGCTCAGCTGCTGATCCTTCTGGGCGATCGCACCGGTCGCGGCCGCGGTGTTCTGCATGATCACCGGGAGTGCGGCGAGGAAGGCATTGAGGTCAGACCCTCGGTTGGCGAGCGAGGCGCCGCCCTCACGCGTGAGGGTTTGAATCCGCGCGCGAGTCTGCGGGTCGAAGAGGTCCATCACCTGGTCGAGATCGACCGGCGAGGCGGTGTCCTGCAACGGCAGGGTCGCGCCGGACGCCATTACCTGCGCGCTCGGCGGTCCGGGCGTGAGCTCGACAAAGGGATTGCCCAGCAGCCCTTTGGGGCGAATGGTGGCCTTGGTGCCGCGATGCAGCGGCGCCGACGCCCCGTTGAGCTGTAGCACGACCTTGGCGCCGCCCTGGTTGCTGCCGTCATCCGGGGCGATGCCGACCGAGACCACCTTGCCGATCCGGGCGCCGTTGATGACGACGTCGTTCTCGGGAGTCAGACCTTCGGCGCTGAGGAAATAGGCGGTGACGGTGTAGGGGTGGCCGCCGAAGAGACCGGTCGCCAGCCCGGTGAGCAGCATCCCCGCGGCAACGATGCCGAAGAGAATCTTCATGGCTGTTTCCCCGCCGCTTGCAGCAGCAGGCTGGAGAGGTCGGGCGGCGCCGTCGGTGCCCCGGGGGCGGCGCTTCCCGGTGCGCCGGCAGTCTGGCCGCCTTGCGGCGACTGGACGTTGCCAAAGATTCGCAGACAGTTGGTCTGTGGAACGCCGCATCGCTGGGCGAAGGCTGCGATCCATTCCTGCGCCAGCACCAACGATTCGGAATCGCTGATGTTGAGCTGGTCGTTGGGATAGCTGATCTGGCCCAGCAGCAGCTCGGGCAGCAGCTGGTCGACCTGCGGGTTGGTCAGGCTGAGGGCGCGCCGGCCCGCCGCGATGGTAGCCGGGCTCTTCTGCAGGGACGCGCGGTCCGCGGGGGTCGCGCCGCTGAACGCCTGATCGAGCGAGCCGAAGACGGCGGCGCCGTTCGTCACCGTTCCCGCCAGGGCCTGGTCGCGCGAAGCGATCGCGCTCATCACGGTGTCGCCGCTATCGACGATGCGACCCAGCTGGTCCTGCTCATCGGCCAGCGCCTGCATGATGATGTTGAGGTTGGTGAGGATCCGGTCCAGCTCCTGCTGCCGGCTCTCGCCGACGCGCGCCAGCGGTCGCAGGTTGGCCATTGTCTGGTCGAGCGGCGCCAGCGCGGCGCTGACATCGGCTGCCCGGCCGTCGAGCGCGACCCCGAGCTCGCGGAACGATTCCGACATCGCCTTGCGTGTCGGTGCGTCCATCGCGTTGAGAATGTCGTCGATCTCGATCGCCTGGCCGGTTTGTGTTTTCGGGATGGTGGCGCCGCTCGGCATGTAGGGCTGGCTGCTGCCTTGCTGCCGAACCAGCTCCACGAACTTCTCGCCGAGCGTCGTCTTGGGCCGGATCACCGCGCGCACGTCCTGGCGAAGCCGCACGTCCGGCTGCAGCGCCATCTTGACCAGCGCGCCGCCGTCGTTCGAGTCGCTGATCGCCAGCACGCTGCCGACGTGGACGCCGCTGACCCGGACCTCGGCTTGCGGCACGAGGCCATTGGCCGTGCTGAAGTCGGCGTTGAGCAGGTATTCCTGGCTCCAGGGGCCGTGCAGGCCCATGTTGAGCGCGATAAAGGTGAGCGCCGCAAGGCAGGCCCCGGCAAAGGCCGCCACCATCACGACGCTGGTCAAGACCCGCCCGCGCATCAGCCCGCCGAGAAGCACTGATCGGCGCAGTAAACGCGCCACATGTGCACCCAGTCGCTTGGATTGCTGCCAGGTTCGTTGGGATGCCCGATCCCGCTCATGACCGATGCCAGCTGGATGAAGAGCTGACGGATGCCGGGGGTGTTTTGCTGCACGATGCCGAACAGCGTGGTGGCGCCGCCCAGGTAATGGTTCGCGTTGTCGACCATCGCCGGTCCCTGCTCGATCGCGCCGTGCAGCTGCTCCGCCGCACCGCCGCTGAGCGCCTGGTCGAGGATCGACATCACGCGGTCCTGTTCGACGATCGTCCCCTGCAGGTTTCGCTCGCGCGCAGCGAGGGTCGCCATCACGCTGTCCCAATCGGCGATCATGGCGCGGAAGTCCGAATGCCAGGCGGCGAGCGTCTGCATCACCTTGCTGAGGTCGGTGATCAGCGCATCCAGGTGGTCGGAGTTGTTGGCCAGTGTGTGGGCCAGCGCCTGCAGGTCCACCGCGATGGCGGAGAGGTCCGAGGCCGAGGCATTCATGTCGGCGCCGCGGCCGGCGGTCGCCTGGCCGAGGCTGTTGATCACGATGTCGAGCTGGTCGCGCACCTGCGGATCGAGCGCGTTCAGCACCTGGTCGATTTCAACCGGCGTCAGCGTGTGGTTCTGATCGATATTGCCCCCGTCGGGGATCGCGCCTTGCGAGGCGTTGCCGCGGTTGAGCTCCACGTAGGTCTCTCCCAGCAGGTTCTTCTGCCGGATGACCGCCCGCGCGTCCTTGAAGAGCGGGCTGAAGTCCCGGTGCAGGAGCATGGTGACCTGGGCGCTGCCCGAGCCTGGTTGAAGGCTCTCGACTTTGCCGACCCGAAGTCCGGCGATGGTGACGTCGTCGCCCGGAACCAGGTCGGCGCCGGTCTTGAAGATCGCGCTCACCCGATAGCCGCCGAGGACGAATTCCCCGCCCATCTGGGCGCCGAGGAAACCCGCCACCAGCAGCGTGATCACGCAATAGGCAAGGAACACGGGCAGGTTGGCGCGGCTTCTCATTTGTGCCCCAGCAAGAGGCCGACCACGGCGTCGAAGGAGTCCGGCACCGTGCCGCCGGCGGTCCCCGCGCCAAGCCAGGGTGGATTGCACTGGGCGAGGCTGCAAGGGCCGGCCACGACGTTGATGCGGGTCGCGTAGCCCTGCGCGTCCTGCGCGGCAAAGACCGAGGTGCTGGACTTCATGCCCTGGTCGAAGGTGACGGGATCGGCCACCACCAGGTCGGTGTTGGTCGCCAGCGTCCGGCTGATCCCATTCAGCAGGTTGATGGTGGCCGGGGCCTGCCGGAAGATGTCGTTCAGCTGCGCTGCTGTCCCGGAGAGGGAGGCGTCGCTGCGGCTCAGCGCGGAGTTGGCGTTGACCAGCAGCGCCTTGATCTGGGCGTCCTGCTGGGAGAGCGAATGCAGCAGCGTCTGCGAGTTCTTGATCAGCTGGCCGAGCTCGGTGCGCCGATCGCTGGTGGCGAGCTCGGCGGTGACCGCGTCGAGCCCCTGGATGACCTGCTGCAGGTCCTGGTCGCGGGCCGCCAGCGTGTTGGTGATCGCGGCCAGGTGATCGAGGTCTTGCCGGCCATAGCTGAGCGTCTGGTTGGTCGCGGCCCCTTCGCCGGCGAGGCCACCACCCAACGAGATGACCAGCGTGCGCAGCTTCTCCCGCGTCGGCGCATCGAGCGTATTGACGACGTCCTGCAGATCGACCGCGCGCGCGACCTGGGTCTGCGGCAGCCGTGCCCCCGAAGAGAGCATGTCGGACGTGCCGGGGTCGAGCGCCACGTACTTCTCACCCAGCAGGCTCTTCGGCCGTACCGTCACGCGCGCATCCGCGTGGACGGGGGCGTACGCATCGTCGAGCGCGATCGTGACCAGCGTCTGGCTGCCATCGAGGCTGATGTCCTGCACACTGCCCGCCCTCGCGCCGGCGATCAGGACGTCGCTTCCGGGATAGAGGCCGTCGGCCGAGTCGAGCGGCACCACGAGCCGGTACGCGGTCAGGCCGTTGACGATGCGGAAGGACACAATGGCCAGCAGGACCACCAGGCCGATCAGCAGGGCGACCCGGTAGCGCGTTAGAAAACCGCGGACCGCGTCCATCTACTCCATGCCGAGCGGGCCTTCGACGGCGCCCTTGATGAATTGCTGGGTGAAGGGGTTGCTGGAATGCTGCAGCTCTTCTTTCGAGCCCTGGTCGACGACCTTGCCGCCGTGCAAGAGGATGATGTGGTCGCCGATGTTGAAGCACGACTTGATGTCGTGGCTGATCACGATGCCGGTCGACTTGTATTTCTGCTGGATCTGCTTGATCAGGTCACAGAGGAGCGCGGTGCGCACCGGGTCGAGCCCGGAGTCGGGCTCATCGAAGAGCAGGATCTCCGGTTCGAGAACGAGCGCGCGGGCAAAGCCGGCGCGCTTGCGCATCCCGCCCGAAAGCTCATTGGGCATCTTCTTGACCGCATCGGCGAGCCCGACCTCCTCCAGCCGCTGCATCACGATCTCCTTGATCTCGTGCTCCGACTTGGCCGTGTGTTGGCGAAGCGGAAAAGCGACGTTGTCGTAGAGGTTCATCGAGCTGAACAGCGCGCCGTCCTGGAAGAGCATGCCGACGTTGCGGCGCAGCTCGAGCAGCTCGTCCTCGCTCAGGTTGGGCACGCTTTTGCCCGCGACCCGCACGTCGCCGCGGTCGGGGAAGAGGAGGCCGACGATGTGGCGAAGCAGCACGCTCTTCCCGGTACCCGACGGTCCCATCACGACCGAGATCTTTCCGGCCGGGATGTAGCAGGTGACGCCCTCCAGCACCTGCTTCTCCTCGAACGCTTTATGGACGTCATCGATCTCGACCATGTGCTCGCCGTTCTTTCCGGCCTCTGCGGCCGACGCGAGCTGCGCTTCATTGCCCTGCGAGCGTTTGAACGGGTCCATATTGATGATGCTCATGAGGGGATGGGGAGGTTGGGATTCTGGCCCCAGAAGATCTGGGTGAGCACTGCGTTGACGACGACCGTCAGCACCAGGCTGACCGCCATCGTCTTCGCCACGGCGCGCCCGATGCCGACCGCGCCGCCTTTGACGTGGTAGCCGTAATAGACGCCGACGCAAATCACGAGGAAGGCGAAGACCACCGCTTTGATCATTGAGTAGCCGAAGTCGGTGAGATTGCTGAAGCGCCAGAAGTACGAGAAGTAGACTCCGTTGGAGACGAGCCCGATCTGAAAGCGCTGCACCACCCAGCTGGCGAAGAAGCTGGCGGCGAGGGCCAGCACGTACATCAACGGCAGCACCAGGAGCGCGGCGATCATCCTGGTGGTCACCAGGAAGGGCACCGAGGGGACGCCCATGGTTTCGAGGGCGTCGATCTCTTCGTTGATCCGCATCGTGCCCAACTCGGCGACCAGCCCGCAGCCGACCTTGGCGCCGATCGCGAAGCCGAAGAAGATCGGGGTGATCTCGCGCATGTCGCAGAGCGCGTTGAAGACGCCTGCCAGGCTCTCGGCGCCGCCCAGCTGGTGCAGCGAGTAATAGGCCTCGACCGAGCACTCCGAGCCGCTGAAATAGGTCATCACCAGCGCGACCGGCGTCGAGCCGATCGCGAGGAAGGCGGCGTACCACCAGATCTCGCTCCGATAGCGCAGCGCGCGCGGGATCTGCAGGATAGCCCGCGCCGCAAAGAGGACGATCTCGCCGAGCACCTCGAACATTCCCAGACCGGGCGCCCAGAAGCGGCGCGGCTCGGGAGGGAATTGTTGAGCCGGGGGGCGTAGCGTCGTAGTGGTGGCCATGATCAGCGCAGCACGTTCTGGGTATGGAAGAGCGCCAGAACGGTTGGGGTGTAGAGGTATTCGAGCGCCTGGATGCCGATGAAGCACCAGACCACACCGGAGTGCACGGCGCGCGCCACGCCCTCGGCGCCGCCGCGCGCGGTTATACCTTTATATATGCAGATGGCGGCGACCAGCGCGCCGAACAGGATGCACTTGATCTCGCCGCCGAAGAGGTCCACCAGCGTTCCCTGGGTCAGAAAGCTGGCCAGGAAGGCTCCCGGGTTGACGCCCACCACCGCCACCGCGACCAGGAACCCAGAGAGCGTGGTGAAGATGATCATCGGCACGTTGTAGAGCGCGGTCATCACCATCAGGGCGAGCGACCTCGGCACGACGATGAAGAGCACGTTGGAGAGGCCCAT
>DATASI010000108.1:0-23884 GCA_036269255.1 Candidatus Dormiibacterota bacterium | reverse complement strand
CGATCTACCTGCTGGCAGAGGGACGCCAGCTGATCGCCACCATGCGCAGGCTCTTTCCCGGGCACGAACAGGTCTACGACTTCACGCTGGTTGCGGTAGGCACCACCTTCGCGCAATATGCCCGCGGCCAGTTGACGATGTCGCTGGTGATGGGGACCTATACGGCGCTGAGCATGACGGTGATCGGCGTTCCTTATGCCGTGGTGATCGGCATCCTGACGTTCTTTCTCGAGTTCCTGCCACTTATCGGTGCGCCGGTCGGCATGGGGCTGGCGGTGATCATCGCCCTGATCTTCAAGGGGCCGTTCGTCGCCCTGCTGGCGCTGGCGTTCGCGCTCGGCGGCCATGCGATCGAGGCCTACATCCTGGGCCCACGCGTCACCGGTTCCGCCACCCGCATCCATCCCCTGGTCGCGATGGCCGCGCTGCTGATCGGCGCGGAGCTCGCCGGCATCCTCGGTGCCCTGTTCGGGGTCCCGATCGCGGCGCTGCTCAACGTCTTCCTGGGAGCCTTCTACCGCGCCCGTCGCGGCGAGGAGGCGCTCTCGGCGAGCCCCTCAGGCGAGGTTCATGCGGAGGCCCTTCCGCGGCTATCGGAGGAGATCAGCGAAGCGGCCGAGGAGGGACCCCTGGAAGACAAGCCGGTTCCGCACGTCGCCAACGACCGCTAGCCCAACTTCCTCAAGGCACCGAGGTCGGCTGGGGTGTCGGTTGCGTCGTCTGCGTGTTCTGCTGCCCCTGGATCGTCATCTCTCCGGAAATCAGGAACGGCGCGCGGCCGTTCTCGCGGATGAAGCCCATCGTGACCATCATCATCACCGTCAACAACGCCATGACCACGAGTAATCGTTGCTCGGCGCGGCGGGCATGGCCCCAGACGACGCCAGGCAGGCCGCGCAAATACCAGATCACGGCCGCGATGGCGAGCAACGAGTAGCCCATCAGGGCCAGGACTTTCCAGGGGATCATCGATCCGAGCGGGTTGATCAGCCCGCCGTCCCAGAAGGGCCGGTTGAGCCCCGCGGCGAGCACCGAGTCATAGGTCAGGCTCAGGTGATAGGGCATCGCAGCCAGCACGGTGCTGGCCACCATGCCGATCGTCATCAGGCTCAGCAGTCCTGCGCCCGTTGCCTCATCGGTTCGCAGGCGGCGGGTGAAATAGACGAGCGACACGATGAACATCAAGCCCAACAGCGTGATCTGCCAGAGAAAGACCGGGCTGAGCGTGCCGAACATCATCTTGTACCAGGCGGCGTAGGTATGGAGCTGGATCTCCTTCGCGTACGAGTAGCCCACGATCGGCTGGACCAGCGTCATGCTGACGCCCCAGAGAATGCCGAAGCTTCCCGCCCAGTCGTAGTAGGCCCGGTCTTCGGCGTCTCGAGCCCGCAGGAACTTGAAGGCCGAGAAGGCGGCGAAGACGAAGCCGACGTAGGCGAGATTTCCCACCGTGCGGTGGACCGTCAGCGGGTACGAGGTTGGATTGAGCGCGAGACGGAGGGGATTCTGGGGATTGGTCGGCGTCATCATGTAGCTGGCGATGATGTCGATCATGTAGACCTGCAGGAAGGAGGCGACGGCGAGCAGACCGCCGATCGCCATGTGCAGGCCCTTGAATCCGCGCAGCGGATCCCAGGTGTAGTACCAGAGGTACGCGAGCGAGACCTGCAGTACGAAGGTCCAGGCTTCGATGAAGAACGGCCACCAACCGATGGTCGCGATCGTGCTCCAGAAATGACCCCAGAAGCCGACCAGCAGGACGGTGATCAGCAGGATGGCGATCGTCGAGCTGACGCTGAAATAGAGCGTCATGAAATGCCCCAGCGCTCGCGCCAGCCGGTCGTAGCGTCGCCGCTGCCGCATGTAGCCCAGGAACTCGATGGCCGGCCCGAGCTCACCGGCGCCGCTGACCAGGCCCGCGATCAGGATGTGAATCGAGAAGCCGACGCCGATCGCCGCCTGGGCGGCGACCAGATTCTTGCCCTGGGGCGCCTGGGCCGGCAGTTGGGCGGCCAGCTGGTGCAGGATCGGCGCGACGACCGCCAGCAAGCCGCTCACTGGTTGAAGAGCCTCCCGGAGCCGAGCAGCGTCAGGATCACGACGAAGAGCACGGCAAAGGCGCCCGGCACCATCACCGCCGGTCGCTCGAAGGGGTTGCGTTCGGGCCCACGGTCGATGAAGGGAAGCAACAGCATCAACACGACACCGCCCGCGGGCAGCACCAGGATCAGCGGAATCAGCTGCTGCGGGACCAGCACCAACAGCTGATCGAGCGGCAGATAGAACCACTCGGGGACCGGCGTGTAATTGGTGGTCGAAGGATCGGCGATGGCTTCCAACGGAGCCCCGATCGCCACCGCCAGGATGAACACCACCACCACCAGCAGCGCCGAGACCAGGCCGTCCTTGAAGGTCTGGTAGGGATAGAAGTCCTCGGTCTCGAGCGGCGCTGCCCATACCTCTTCCGACGGCACCGCGGGATAGGGCGGCTCGATCGGTCGTTGTTTCGGGGGCGGCGGCACATCGACGCCCTCGCGCGCTCGGTAGGCCCCACGGTAATTGATGTAGGAGCCGTGCTCGCCGTGCTTGCGCAACAGCGCCAGGTGGGCGCCGATCAGCGGGAAGAGCACCGCCGGGATCAGCCAGACGTGAATGCCGAACGTTCGAACCAGCGTGATCGGCCCGACGAAGTCGCCGCCGCGCCAGAGGGCCCTGATGAAGGACCCGATAAAGGGCGTGTACGCCGGGATGTTGGTGACGACCACGGCCGTCCAGTAGGCGGCTTGGTCCCAGGGCAGGAAGGCGCCGGTGATCGCCATGCCCAGCACGAGGACGAAGAGGCCGACGCCGGTGACCCAGTTCAGCTCGCGCGGCCGCTTGTAGGAGCCGGAGAAGAAGGTGCGCACCATGTGCAGCCCGATGACGAAGAGCAAGACGTAGGCGGACCAGAGATGGATGCCGCGCACGATCGAGCCGAAGGCATCGTGCTGCTTCAAGTACTCGAGGCTGGCCCAGGCCTCGGTCACCGAGGGGACATAGAGCATGGTCAGGAAAATGCCGGTGACCAGCTGGAGCAGGATCAGGATCAGCGTGGCGCTCCCGAGCGTGTAGAACCAGGCACCGCGCACCGGCACCGCCTCGTAGAGGCCTTTGCGCGTCAGGCTGCGGACAGCGGTCCGCTCGTCGAACCAGTTGTAGGCGGTCGCGAGGCGCTCGCGGATCACAGCGACTCCGTGAATCGGTTCTCGACGAAGAGGGTGGTGCCGTCAAACCGGTGCACGTACTCGGGGAGCGGCTTGGGCGGCGGCCCGCCCACGTTGCTGCCGTCGATGGCGTACAGCCCGCCGTGGCAGGGACATAGGAACTGGTTGAGCGATGCGTCCCAGTGGACCGGACACTGCATATGGGTGCACGTGTTGGAGAAGACCTTCGTCTGGTCGTCCAGCTTGACGACATAGACGGCTGCCTTGACTTTGGCGCTCGACCAGTCCCCGGCCGGGAATTCGACGACATATTTCTTTGGCTGGCGATTGCCGACGTCGGCGATGTCGCCAACCGTCGCCTCGGCAACGGCCTGGCGGCGAAACAGCGGCGAGATCAGGAAGCCGATGATCGGAATGCCGAGCAAGACCGCGACCGTCGCACCGGCCACCTGGGTGCCAAGGAGCGCGAACTGGCGGCGCGTCAGCCGCCGGCGATCAAGAGGCGCCATAGCGGATGAAGCCGTACAGAACGCCGACGGTGCCCACGAGAATGAAGAGGAACGCCACGGTGGTTGCTCCCCCGATCAGCCAGAAGACGAGCGGCGTCTGCCCATGCGCTGCGCGCGCCCAGCGGCGCAGGCTGCGGAAGACCAGGCCGATAAAAATCAGCGTCAGGCTGACCATCACCAGGCTGATCAGTGCCAGATAGAAATACGTCTGGATGTCACCCATGCCCCCACCCTTCCCTCCCCCGGAGGGGGAGGGGATCAAACTGCATCACGGGTAGTACCCCTTACTGGGCGGCTGGAAGATGCCGTAGCTGTCGTTCTCGGTCATCACCCCATAAATCGTGTAGTTGCTGCGGGCGGTCTCTCGAATGATTCCCATCAGCAGAAACAGGAGCAGGGCCGTTGCGCCGGTGACCGCGAGCGTCACCTGGCTGCTGCGACGGAGTTCCTGAGCGAAGCTGTGACGGCGCGGTCGAGAGACCAGCCAGTGAATCAAGCTCAGGATCACGGCGATCGCCAGCGCGATGTAGCGAAGCCAGAAGACGCTCCTGGGATAGACCGCCGCCGGCAGCATCGTCGCCAGCGAGCAGATGATGACGATCGCGCTCAATGCCGGCCCGGCCGCCGTTGGCCGTGACTGGACGAAATAGAGGTTGCTGCCGATCAGCAGGATGGCGATGAACGTCGCCTGCAGCAACCAGAGCCACGCGAACGGGCCGGTCATCGAGTACTGGAACGCGCCCGGGGACGCCTGCTTGATGCTCTCGACGAAGACCGCTCCCAACGCGATTTGCACCGTGAGGGTGACAAAGCCGACCACCAGGCTGGTGCGCGCCGCCCAGTGAAAATAGAGCCGGTTGAGCGGTTGGCGGCTGACGGCGGCATAGATGGCGGCGACCGCCGCGATAAAGAACGATGCCCAGGAAAGGTTGCCGACGAAGCGATGCGCGAGCTCCGGAAAGTAGGAGGCGTTGAAGAAGGCGCCGATCCCCGACCCGGGCGTCAGCATGTAGCTGTCGAGCGCGACGATGATGACCAGGAAGATGTGCTCGGTCGCGGCGGTGGCGTAGCCGAGCGTGATGTGCAGGCCCTTGCGGGTCTGCATCTGGTCCCAGCGGAGGTTGTAGAGGAGGATGCCGGCGATGGTGAAGAACCAGATGCTGAAGGCGACCACTGACGGCCAGAAGAATGTGGTGATCAAGGTCACGAAGAACCTGGAGTAGAGGCCAACCAGAACGATCACCGCGAAGCCCCCCAGGGTGGCCCCGAGGCTGAAAATCTTCTGATTGACGTTGCCGAGCACCCGGGCGTACCGCTCGAAGCGCGGGTCCTCGCGACGAAGCCCGATCCACTCATAGGTCGGGCCGAGGACCAGCGAGCCCATCGTGAACGAGCCGAACAAGATGTGGACCAGGAAAAAGAACCCAACCACCCAGCGGTTGGTGATCACCGGGATCTGGACCGGCGGCTGATTGACGCTGAAGCTCGACTGCAGCAGCGCGACGGCGGTCATCGGCTCTCAGTCCGTTTCGAGGACGCGGCGGCCAAGACGGCCGGTCAGTCCGACGGCGCCGATCAGGAAGCCGACCGCGCCGATCAACGTTTCCCAGGGAAGCAAATTGGGATCGCCGCCAAGCGCTCCCAGCAGGGCCTCGTGCAGGTAGCCGAAGGGCAATAACCTCGAGACGATCAGCAGGGCCGGCTGGTGGAGCGGCGTGAACACGCCCGAGAGATAGAGCAGGGGCAGCAGCGGGAGGACCACGTAGAGCATCACCTCGCCTGGTGAATCGGACAGGGTGCTGGCAAAGGCGCCGAGCAGGTTGCCGATCAGCAGAACCGCGGCGGTTCCGACCAGCAGCGCCGGCCACCAGGCAACGCTCGCGGGATCACGAACCGCAATCAGCACGAGGACCGGCAGCAGCTGGATGAAGTCGATCCCCGCGCTCGTGCCCAGCCGCTCGATCAGCAGGCGTCCTGGAGTCACCGGCAGGGTTCGGTAGCGTAGCGTGAGCCCGCTCTGCCGCTCCCGGCTCAACACGGCTCCCGAGCCCAGGGCGCCGACGATCGCGGCCAGCATGGTGACGCCCATGGCGGCGTAGACCGGCGGCGCGCCGCTGAACAGCAGCGGAATCGCGATCAGCAAGGGAAACGCGAGCTTGACCGCGAGCGCCCGGCGACGTTGCGCAAACTCGATCAGCTCTCGCTGCCAGATGGTGGAGGCCAGCATCATCATCGGTGCGCTACCGGCAGGGCGACGCCGGTCAGCTTGAGAAAGAGATCGCCGAGATTCGGCCGGCGCACCCGCATCGTGCTGACCAGGTCGGCGGTACCGTCGAGCACGGCCAGGACCTGTGCCGGGTTGGCGCCCCGGGCCAGCACGACATGCACCACGTCGCCTTCGACGCTGGCCGCCTCGACCCCCTCGAGCTCCCGGAGGCTCTCGAGCGCAACCGGCGAGTTCAGCTGCAGCTCGACCTCTTTCGAACCCGCCACCTCGGTCAGCAGATCGGGCACGCGACCTTCGCGAATGACCCGGCCGCCGTGCAGGAAGACGACGTAGTCACACAGTCGCTCGGCCAGATGGACGTCGTTGGTCGCCAGCACGATGGCGGTCCCGGTCAGGCTCAACAACTGCAGGCGCTCGATCAGCTCCAGCTCACCGCGGTAATCCAGCGCCAGGCTGGGCTCGTCGAGCAGGAGAATCGAGGGCCGGTGCACCAGCGCCTCGGTCAGGTTGAGCCGCCGCTTCATCCCCAACGAGTACTCGGCAACCAGCTGGTCTTTCGCCTCCCACAGACCGGACCAATTGAAGAGTTCGTCGAGCCGCTCCCGGGCGAAGCCTTCGGAAAGCCCGAACTGGCGCGCAAAGAACCAGGCGTTCTGGTATCCCGTCATTTGCTCGAAGTGCGCCGGCTGGTCGAGCATGATGCCCAGGCGGCGGCGAACCGAGGGATCACGCCCGTTTCGGTTGCCGAACCAGCTGATTCGGCCCGCGGTTGGCGTGGCCGCGGTCGCCAGCAGGCGCAACAACGTGGTCTTGCCGGAGCCATTCGGCCCCATCAGGCCAAGCACCTCGCCGGCGTTCAGCTTGAGGCTGATGTCGAACACGCCCTTGCCGCCCGGGTAGACGCGCGCCAGTCCGTCGGTCGATAGCAGGCTAGGCTCGGAAGCCGTATCGTCCCTCATGAAAGTCACCGGTTTCGATCCACTTCTGGATCACCACATCCATCACCTTGCTGCTGACGCGCGCCTCGCCAAGCTCGCGGGTGTTGCCCTCGATCGCCTCCATCACCTGGCCTTTGACGAACTCAGGCATGTTCTCCAGCCGCTCGCTGGCGTCGGCGTCCCAGGGCATCGACGGTCCCCTGGCTTTCAGCGCGTCCGAGACTTCGCCCCACATCTCGAACTTGACGTCCATCACCTCGGGCGTGATGAGCGGCCCCAGTCCCTTCTTGGCCGCCGTCCACTCGACCCGCCAGCGGCTCAGCTCGCGGCAGTAGGAAGGAAGGTTGTCGAGCCGGGCCTCGGCTTCCTTTGTCCAGATGAAGTGATGGTCGAAGGTCTTGGGGCTGAGCGGATGCCCGTATCCGATCTTGATCCCAAGCCGCTCCAGGAACGCCGCGTTGATCGCTTCGGTCGTCCGCGCCGCGCGTGACTCGGCAGCGTGTTGCGCCAGTTCACGGGCGCGGGCCGGCTCGAACTTCTCCTCGGCACGAATCTCGACTTCGTTCAGTCGCCGAACGCCATCCTCGGTCCAGCCGGGCGACGGATCCCTCGGCTTGCCGCTGTCGCCATGGCCGTTGGGATGTCCGTGGGCTCGCATCGCCGCCTCGACCACATCCGGCGTCTGCGCCTTGAGCGCCTGGTCCATCATCAGCCGCGCGTCCACCAGGCCACCCTCGACGACGTCGCGCGTGATGCTCGCCGCCCGAATCTTCCGGGCGAACTCCTCGACCTTGGTGCGCGCCAGCATCCGCATGAACCCCGCCGGGACGCGCTCCATCCGCTCGACCGCCTCATCCGTCCACACGGGCGCGGCTTCGTCCCCAGCCTGCTCTCCGCCGGTAGACGGGACCGATGGCACGGTGTCGCCGACGACTTCGGCCACGGGGGCATAGGCTTCGTCGAGATTCGCGTCGGCGAACTCTCGCGTGATGCTCGGTAGCCGCTGGACGCGCGCGATTTTCTCGATACGGGCCTTCACCCGCCGGCGCTCATACCCTTTGGGGACACGGTTCAGGATCTCTTTGGCCTCGGCGGTCCACTTCACCTTGAAGCCATCGAAGGCGACCTCTTCGTCGACCGGTCCTTCGCGGGTCGCCGCGGCCACGATCGCCGCCTTGTCGACACGCTGGAAGCTGGTGCCATCGCACACCGGACAGGCCTCCGGTTTTGAACCCCGCGACGGCCTGCCACACCGGCGGCAGACCCAGGTCTCAGTCGTATCCGCGCCGTCCATCCCGTCGCTCGTGCTCTTCTGGGCTTTGACCGTCGCCGGATCGACGCCCATCGCTCGGGCGGCGTGCTCCGGCATCACCTCGGAAACCGCGAGATCGATGATCGACGAGCTGATGATCGAGTGCCCGCGTTCCATGGCGTAGCGGCAGATGGCCGTGCGGGTGATGGCGCGGAAGGCGGCCGGCACTTTTTCCATGCGGGCCTCGGCCTCTTCCGTCCAGGTGACGCTCGCCTCGGCCTGGACGTCGATTGGCGGCACGAAGGTTCGGCTGGAAAGCAGAACGCTGACCGGTGCCAGGCGCAACAGGTTGTCGCTGTTGCTGCCGATGTCCATCTCGGCGGCGGAGTGCACGCCGATCCGGCCGGCCAGCAACAGCCAGGGCGGCTCCTGGCGAATCAGCTGGAGCACCTTCTTGAAGGCCTTGCCGTCGAGCAAGGTGGTTTTGATCTCGACCCCTTCGTCGCGCGCCAGCGACTCGGCGACCCGCAGGTGCGACTCGTAGATCTTCGCCAGGCCGGTGTCGATGATCTCCTCGTGCAGCTGCTCCTGCTCCTTGAAGCGAAAGATCTTCGACGCCTCCGCCGAAAGCACGTCGACGATGCCGTTGAACATCGCGTAATGCAGGTAGGGGTCGTAGACGGAGACGGCTTCGACCTTCTTGTCAAAGACCTGAGCCAGCTCGAGCGCCGTCCGCAGGCCGGCAAACGACTGCGGGCTGCCATCGATGGCGACGACGATCCGGTCGGAGGCACCCTCACGGAAGGGATGCGTGTCGCGGATCACCAGCGAGTCGACGCGGATGCGGCGGACGACCCGGTCGGTGACGCTCCCGATCATGCTGTCCTTGACCGCGCCCATCCCAAGCGCACCCATGATCACCAGGTCGTAGTCGGACTCGTTGATGTCGTCAACCAGGCACTCCCAGTTCTTGCCATCGAAGGTCTTGTAGTCAAAGGGCAGCCCCTCGAGGTCGCAGGCGGCCTTCATGACGTCGAGGTAGGAGTCGGAGATCAACTGCAGGCCGCGCGTGATCAGCGAATCGTGGATCTTGCGTTGGCGCTCGAGCTCTTGCTCCTGCTGGTATTCCTCGGGGAGCGTGTACTCCATCTGCTTGAACCGGACGTCGTGCATCCGGGCCGCGTACACGTGGCAACCAATCAGCTTTGCTTGCGTGGCTTTCGCGAGTCGAACGGCCACTTCGATGGCGGCGTTGGAGTGGTCGGAGTTGTCGAGGGGCACGTAGATCTTGCGGTACACCGCTGGCTTTCCCTCCTACAGTGACGTGAGCGCCAGATCTGATATTCGCAGACGGCCACAATCTCCGCAAAGGCCGTCGATTCGATGATAGTGATGACGGGGCCTAAACTACTGCAAAAATTCCCCAGGCGCTGGTCGCCGACGCTCCAGGAGCCAGCCGAATCAGGCCGGCGCCCGACCGGAAGGCGTTCGGCGCGCAGGTCATCGGCTCCAGCCCAAGCCCCTTGCGCCGCCGCCCGGCCTGGGGAATCGTGTCGCCGGTAAAGACCATGACGTAGCTGTAGGCGGCATCCATCCAGAGCGTGCTCCGGCGTTCACCGGAGGTCAGGACGATTCGCGTCAAGCCGTCGGTATCGGGAACCAGGCTGGTAAAAGCCGTGTCGAGACGGGTGCTCCCGATCGGCCGCGGATCCAGGAAGTCGAACTCGGTCTCCTTCACCTGGATGAGGCGGCCGGTCGGGATCTGCCGGGCGTCCACCTCCATGCTCAGCAACGCGGGGAGGCGGAGCGTGATCGCGTCGACCCGATCGGTGCCCAGCGTGAGGTAGGGGTGCTGCCCGGCCCCGTAAGGGAGCGGCTGGGCGCCAGCGTTGGTGGCGGTGGTCCGCACGCTCAGGCCCCGCTCGTCGAGGCGGTAGTGGATCGCCAGCGCCAGCGTGAATGGATATCCCTCTTGCGGATGCAGCAGCAGGCTCATCCGTACCTCGTTTCCGGACGTCTGTTCGCCCTCCCAGTTCATCCAGCGGGTCAGCCCGTGGATCGCGTTGTTCTGCGCGGGCTCCGTGATCGCCGTCTGGTAGCTGACGCCCATGAACTCATAGCGTCCCTCCGCCAGGCGATTTGGCCAGGGGATCAGGGGGGCGCCGCGCGCCACGGTGCACATCTCGTCCTCGGCATAGCCATCGAGGATGTCGACGTCGCCGATCCGGTAGGAGCGGAGACCGGCGCCCACCTCTGTCACCACGGCTTCTTGACGATCGTGGGAGATCACGAATTGCCGGCCGGAGGGTGGGATTGCCGCCATCTTTCTCCGGATAATAAGGATGATGGCGCGCCTCAAGCTCGGCCTGTTCACGACGCCGCGAGACGAGCTGGCGGCGACGGTCGACGGCGAGGTGCCGGAATGGATCGAACGCCTCTACGCCAGCTTCGGCGTCAGCCCCGAGAATGCCCCGGCGAGTGCCTCGGTCCTCGCCCTGGGCGAGTCGCTCTACCACCGGCTGCGCAAGCTTTCCCTGCTGCTCGCGAAGATGGAATCGCTCGGCTGGGTCATCGAGCCCCGGCGCTGGGACCTGGTGGCGAGCACCGACCTCGACGACGTCGAGGCACAGCAACAGCTGGAAGCCGCCGGGGTCTGGATCATCGCGAGGCAGCATGCACCGGTCGATCGAGAAGGGAACGTGCGCTGGTCGCACGGGTTGATCCCATAAGCCCGACGCTGACGGAACTCACCGAGGATGCCGTCGATCGCGATCCCTATACGCAGTTCGGCGCCTGGATGCGCGACGCGACCGCGGCGGGGGAGATGTTGCCGGAGGCGATGACGCTGGCCACCAGCAGCAGCGCGGGGATTCCCTCCGCTCGGATGGTGCTTCTTCGCGGATTCGATGAGCGGGGGTTTGGCTTTTTTACCAACTTCAACAGCGAAAAAGGGCATGACCTCGCCGAGAATCCCCGGGCGGCATTGGTTTTTTACTGGGGCACCCTGGGGCGCCAGGTGCGGATCACCGGCTCTGTTGTCCGGCAGTCGGCCGATGAATCGCGGGCCTACTTTCACAACCGTCCCTTACCGAGTCAGATCAGCGCCTGGGCCTCGCCGCAGAGCGAGGTCATCGAGAGCCGGGCGGCGCTCGAAGAACTGGCAGCGGCGCTCACCGTGCAATACAGAGACGGGCCGGTGCCGTTACCGCCGCACTGGGGAGGCTACCGGGTGGTGCCGGAGTCGATCGAGTTCTGGCTTCATCGTGAGAACCGGCTGCACGACCGGATCCGCTATCGCAAGCAAAGCGACGGCACCTGGAAGATCGAGCGCCTGGCGCCCTGACTGAACGGCGCAGGTGCGGCCGTAGGGCCGCTCAGAAAAAGCCCCGGCACGATGCCGGGGCTCGCGAACGGGAAGCCTACTTATTGCGATACGCGACGAGCGCGGCATCGAAGTTGTGGGCGGCGTCGTAGCTACCGGCGGCCGCAACGCGCATCCCAGCGTGGATATCGCTCAGCTTGCCCGCCTGACGCTGCTTTTTACCCGTGATTTCGAAGTACTTGGTGTTGCTGTTGACGGTGATCAACAGATCCTTGCCGTCACGGGTGCGAATCATGATCGAGTTGCCGTTGACCGCCTGCACGGTTCCGGCGACCCGGACGCGGCCGATGCGGACCCGGTTGGCGTACAGCTTGCCGTTCTGCTCGCTGTAACGCACCGCGACGTGGCTATTGACTTCGATCTCCGACCAGGTCGCCTTCTGTCCGTCCTTCATGACGACTGTCGTATCGGTCCTGAGGAAGGTGCGGCTGCCGGCCTTCGCGTTTTTGACCGTCAGCTGCGTGTCGTTGATCGCGGTGACGGATCCGCCGAAGAGATCCTTGTGGGCCTTCGCCGCCTGCGCCTTGGGAGCCGCCGTCGCCGAGGGAGTTGCCCCCGGAGCCGCCAGCACGCCCGTGGTGAGCGCGCCGGCGAGCACACCCGCCGTCGCGAGTCCTGCTACCGCCTTGCCGATGAGTGCCTTGCCGAACATGTGTCTTCGACCTCCTGTTGATTCCGGTGTTGGTTCCGGCGTTTTCGACAAGCCCATGCTCCCGCTCACGGCTGAGCGTTTCCCAGGGAGGGGCTTAGACCTCGCTGAGAGCGCTCCTTAACAGGGCCTTTGCGGGCGCGCGATCGAGCCGCGAACCGCGCTTTTGACGGAGCGGTTAATCTCCGGCAAACCCTGCAAACGCATTAGGTCCGCCGTAAGCTTGCGGCCGTATCGTCGGCCGCGTGGGGTCTCCGATCGCGTTCCATCTGGCTGAGGTCGAATCCCTTCCTCAGGCCGAGTCGCCAAACGACCGCACCCTTGCCGGACGGGACTACGGCCCGATCACCCCGCTGCTGCACGACGACACGATCAGCGAGGTCATGGTCAACGGCCCCGGCCAGGTCTACATCGAGCGCAAAGGGCAACTGACCCTCACCGACGTAACCTTTGCCAACGACGCCGAGCTGATCAAGATCATCCGCGAGATCGCCGCCTTCGTGGGACGCCGGATCGATGAGGACTCGCCGATGGTCGACTGCCGGCTTCCCGACGGCTCACGTGTCAACGCCATCATTCCGCCGCTGGCGATCGACGGGTCGTCGCTGACGATCCGCAAGTTCGCCAAGGACCCGTACACCGTGCAGGACCTGGTCGGCTTTGGCACCTTGACCGTCGAGGCGGCCGCCTTTCTGGAGGCCTGCGTCAAGGCACACTTCAACATCCTGGTGGCGGGCGGCACGGGTTCCGGCAAGACGACCACCCTGAACGTCCTGTCGTCGTTCATCCCAGACAACGAGCGTGTCGTCACCATCGAAGACGCCGCCGAGCTCCAGCTCCGCCAGCCGCACAAGGTTCGCCTCGAGTCCCGGCCGGCGCGGATCGACGGCACCGGCCGGATCACGATCCGTGACCTGGTGGTCAACTCCTTGCGGATGCGGCCCGACCGGATCGTCATCGGCGAGTGCCGGAGCGGCGAGGCGCTGGACATGCTGCAGGCGATGAACACCGGCCACGACGGCTCGCTGACCACCATCCACGCCAACTCCCCGCGCGACACGCTGGCTCGCCTCGAGACGCTGGTATTGATGTCAGGCGTCGATCTGCCGCAGCGGGCCATCCGGGAGCAGATTGCCTCCGCGATTCATGTGATCGTCCAGCAGTCCCGCATTCGCGACGGCTCGCGGCGCATCACGAACATCACCGAGATCGTGGGCCGCGAAGGCGACACGATCACGCTGCAGGACGTCTTCCTCTTCGAGGAAACCGGGGTCGACGGCAACGGCCGCGTCCAGGGAAAGCTGGCGCCCACCGGCATCCGTCCCAACGCGATGGCGAAGGTCTATTCCAAGAAGGTGGCGATCTCACCGGCGCTCGCCGCCCTCTTTCCCGACCGCAAATCGCCGGACTTTACTCTGGGGGTGCGTCGATGATCGCTGAACCGCGTGAGCCGATCGACATGGAGATCGTTCGCGACATCGCCGCCGACCTGCGTGGGGAACTCGACCGGGTGCAGGAGCAGATGGCCGACCTGACCCGCGAGCACAAGCGGGCGGTGGCGCTGAAGCACATTTTTGGTGTGGACCCGCTGACCCGAGACCGCTTCAACCACCTGCACGCCAACATCGACCAGTATCCGGGGAAGATGGCGGAGCTGCGGGAGGAAGAGCGGCTGCTGAGCCGCTGGCTCGATCGTTGCGGCGACCTGATCCAGCCGAAAGCCGCTTAGATCTCGACGCCGCGGACGATGAAGTCGCGACTGCCGTCCCAGGTCCAGCAGGTCTGCAGCGTGATCGACGAAGCCGCGGTCGCGCCCAGCGGCCAGAGCTGCGTGTTGCTCACGATCGTCGTGTAGCTGACTCGGTAGGTGTGCACCCGGCCGGAGGGATCCCCGTACTCGATGATGTCGCCGGCATGCAGCGCAAGGATCGGCGTGAAGATCCCCGGATTGTGCGCCATGACGTAGATGTTGTTGCTGCCGGCGCAGCTCCACCGCCAGGTTCCCCACCGCGGCACGGCGGCGCGACCGAGGCAGTCGCTGTACCAGCCGACGGGCTGATTCAAGCCGAGCCGCGGAATCACGATGTTATTGGCATGAACCGCTGCCGGCGCTGGGCGGGCGAGCGGCGCAGGGGCGGCGGGAACCGGCGCGGCCGCGACCGGCACCGACACCACCGGGCTGGGGGAGACGACCGCGGCGATGACTCGTGAGGCGGCCAGCGCCAGCTGCTGCTGATGCCCGATTTGCTGCAGGAGCGGACGCTCGCTGGATGCCAGGCCACTGGCGTGGGCGACGCGAACGGCGGGTTGCGCAGCGGCGGCGGCCGGATGCGACATCAGCAACGGGAAGGTCATCAGCCAGACGGCGATCCCTCCCAGGAGCGGCGCCCGCCAGCGGTGCCAAACCTGTGCCATGGGTCTCGCAACGCGGATGCGCTGGCAAGGTATGCGGCATTTACCCGATCGTTACGCGGCGGCGATTCAGGCGGCCTGCGATTGCGCCGGCCCGATGTAGCGGCGAACCAGGGCGATCAGCTCGTCCAGTTCGTAGGGCTTGGTCAAGCACTCGCTGCAGCCCGCCGCCAGCGCCGTCTCTCGGTCACCGACCATGGCGTGCGCCGTGATCGCGACCACCGGAATGGCGGCCGTTGCCGGGTCGGCCTTCAATGCCTTGGTTGCCTCCCAGCCGTTCATCTCTGGTAGCGAGAGGTCCATCAGGATGAGTCCGGGTTGACGCGCGCCGGCCATCGACACCGCCTCGCGGCCGTTGCGGGCGAGCTCGGCGGTAAAGCCGCGCGAACGCAGCACCTTGAGCGCCATCCGCTGCATCGTGGGGTCGTCTTCGACGACGAGGATGAGTTGACTCATGCGGCTGCTCCTTGCGGTTTGCTCTGACCAAGCAGTTGTCGCACGGCATTGGTCAGGCCTTGCGGGTCGACGGTCCCCTTCGCGACGAAACGCTGAACGTTATCCCCCAGGGTCATCACGTCTTCGGCGGTCAACTCCTTGGCACTAACGATCATCACCGGGATGTCCGCCGTTTCTGGCCGCGCGCGCAAGCGCGCCGCCATCTCGAAGCCGCTCATGCCAGGCATCATCAGGTCGAGTACCACCAGGTCCGGCGGGCTCTGGCTGATCATCGCCATGCCTTCGTCGCCGCTCCGGGCTACCACGACGTCAGCGTGCTCGTCCGTAAGGATTCGGGAAATCAGGATGCGAGCCTCGGTGTCGTCGTCCACCACCAGCACGCGCTTGCCATCGAGCTCGGGGAGCAGGCGATGCACTTTGCTCACCAGCGCCTCTCGTTGATACGGCTTCGCCAGGTAATCGGAGGCTCCCAGCGAGAAGACCAGGCGCTGGTCCTCGACGATGGTGACGACCAGCACCGGAACGCCGGCGGTGCGGGGATCCTCGCGGAGCTTCTCCAGCACCCACCAGCCGGAGGCATCGGGCATCATGATGTCGAGCGTGATCAGGATCGGCCGGCTCTCGCGCGCGAGCTGGAGCGCGTCGGTCCCATTGGAGGCCTGCACCGTCTTCCAGCCTTGCTGCTCCAGGTGGCGCGCGATCAGCTGGCGCACGCTGGGATCGTCGTCGACGACCAGGATGGCGCCCCCGGGAAGACCCTGGTTCGGCCGGCGAACCACGGCCCGAGGGGCCGGCGTCAGCAGGCCTGGCGCCGCCGTGGCAAAGGCCGGGACGGTGAAGGTAAAGGTGCTGCCCATGCCGGGCTCGCTGATCACCGTGATCGCTCCGCCGTGCATTTCGACCAGCCGGCGGACGATGCTCAGGCCCAGCCCGGTCCCGCCATGCCGCCGGGTGCTGCTGCCGTCTCCCTGGACGAACTCATCGAAGATCACTTTCTGCGCTTCGCCGGAAATCCCAATGCCCGTGTCCTTCACCGAGATGCGGACCATCCGGCCCGATGGTTGGGCCATGACTTCGATGTAGCCGCGATCGGTGAATTTCACCGCGTTGGAGAGCAGATTGATCAGGACCTGCTTCAGCCGCACGGGATCCGCTTCGACCGCGGGAAGCCCAGCTGCAAAGCGGGTGTCGATCCGAAGGCCCTTCTCCTGCGCCAGTGGACTGATGCTCTCGAGCACGCCGGTAACCAGGTCGGGGAGCTCGATCCGCTCCATCGAGAGCTCCATCTTGCCGGCCTCGATCTTGCTCAGGTCCAGAATCTGATTGATCAGCGCCAGCAGCGACTGGCCGCTCTTATTGACTTGCAGGATGTCTTGCTGCTGCTCGTCGTTGACGGGACCATCGATGCCGTCGAGCAGGATCTGCGAGAAGCCGATGATGGCGGAGAGTGGGGTGCGCAGCTCGTGGGAGACGTTGGCCAGAAACTCGGATTTCAGCTTGTTTGCGTGCGCCAGCTCCTGGTTGGCCGATTGCAGCTCGGAGGTGCGCTGGGTGACCTTTTCCTCCAGGGTTTGATAGGCGCCGCTCAGCTGGTGGGCCATCTGGTTGAAGGTTTGCGCGAGCTCTCGCAGCTCCCTGGCCGCGAAACGCTCCTTGACCGTCACCGGGGTCTTGAGGTCTCCATGTGCGATCCGCCCGGCGGCCCGTGTCAGCTCCACCACGGGTCGGGTGATCCAGGTGGCCGCGACGAAACCGAGCACGAGCGCGAGCACGATCGCCACCAGCAGCCACTCGAGGGAGCTGAGGATCAGCGGCGTCAGCTCGGAGCGTAGGTCGGCGACCGGCTGCGAGACCCAGACCTTCCATCCGACCACCGGCACCGTGGCGAAGCCCGCGACCCTGGGTACGTTCCCGTCGTGATCCGTGTACCAGACGACGCCCACATCGTGGCTGGCCGCTTGCTGGAACACGCCCGAGCCGGAAAGGTCCTTGGCCTCGGCACGCCAATCGGTGCGTGGGTGAGCGATCACGCGTCCCTGGCGGTCGACGACGACCGCCTGGCCGTTGGCCCCAATCTGGCTGAAGGCCGAAAGGCGCTGTACTTCCGACAGGTCCACCATGCCGGCGAGAAAGCCGACGAGATTGTGCTGGCTGTTGCGAATGGGAACGGCGATCACGACGGCGGCGACGCTGGCATCGCCCCGGGTGCGGACCATGTCCGAGTATTTGGGTCCGAGGCGCGCGGTGTTGAGGACCTGTTGGACGTAGTTCCACTGGCTGTAGTCGACGCCGACGCCGCCTGGTGGCGCCGCGGCCACGGCGACGCCGGCAAGGTTGCCGACGTAGAGCTGCAGTAATGAGGGCTGGGCCGAATGGGCCGCGGCCAGCTCCTGATTGAGATGGGCCGGGTTGAAGCTGGCGTCGTTCAGGTGGCTAATGCTCGTGTCGTTGTCCGACTGAATCTGGAGGGCCGTGCTCTCCAGGGCGGACTTCTGGTCACTGAGGTAGCCGTAGATCGCCTGCGCCAGGCTTTCCGCCATCGGTTCGTGCTTTTGCTCGATGCTCGCGTTCTGGGTGGCGAAGAGCGCGGAGATTCGCTGCGCGCCGAAGAAGATCAGCGGTACGACGCCGACCAGTAAGAAGCCCACGCTGATGTACCAGCGCAGGCTGTGGATCGAGGCCTGCCGGCCCTCTTTTGGGGGCACGTCCACATGCCAGTAACGGCTCCATGGAGGCAACTTTGCGCCCGCTTCGGCCGCCGCCCGTCATTGGATCGTTACCCTTGACACGGTGGCCGGTTTGCGGGCGAAAGATCGAGCGCTGCTGGCGGTGGAGCGCCTCAAGGCCGCCTACCCGGCGGTCTCGGAGCTGGTCCATGCCAACCCGTTTCAGATGCTGATCGCCACCATCCTGTCGGCCCAGACCACCGATCGCTCCGTGAACAGCGTGACGCCCTCCCTCTTTGCCAAATACCCGGATGCCGCCGCCCTGGCCCACGCGGATCCCGCCGCCGTGGAGCGGATCATCAAGCCCACCGGCTTTTTTCACGTCAAGGCCAGGACCATCGTCGCCTGCAGCGCGGCGCTGGTCGATCGGTTCCACGGCGAGGTCCCGCCTCGGATGGAGGACCTCGTGACGCTGCCAGGAGTTGGGCGCAAGACGGCCAACGTCGTGCTCGGCGTCGCCTTCAACATCCCGGGTTTTGCCGTCGATACCCACGTGATCCGCCTCACCCACCGCCTCAAGCTCACGAAGGCCTCCGACCCCGTCAAGATCGAGGCCGACGTCACCAAACTCATTCCTCCTGAGGAGTGGACCGGCTTCAGCCTGCGCTTGATCCTGCATGGGCGCCGGGTCTGCGTGGCACGCGCGCCGCGGTGCCCGGAATGCGTCCTGAACGATTTCTGCCCCAGCTCCACGGTGCGGCCGAAGCGGCCCTTGACAGCCGGCGGCGCGCCGGTAAGGTTGCGTCATGGACGACCGGCCGCCGCCAAGCGTGTCCGGGTCGGCAGCGCCCGCGCCTAGGAGGCCGGGTCCGCCGCGGCAGTCGTCGGCGATCGGTGTACTGCTCGTCCTGGCGGGCGCCATCCTCCTCCTGGCGCAGTTTGTCCGGATTGACCTCGGCCACTACGGCTGGCCCTTCTTCCTGATCGTTCCGGGTGTGGCCCTTCTGGTCGTCGCCGTGACGTCGCGCGGTTTCCTCGGTGAAGGGCTTGCCATTCTTGGCAGCATCATCACCATCACCGGGCTCATCCTTCTCTATCAAAACTCGACGGATCATTTCGAAAGCTGGGCCTATGCCTGGGCCCTCGTCTTTCCCGGATCGGTCGGCCTGGGCATGATCCTCTATGGCGTCTACGCCGGTCGGCCGGGCAATGTCCGGGCCGGAACCCGGCTGCTGGGCATCGGGCTGATCCTGTTCATCCTCGGCGCCGCCTTCTTCGAGGGCGTCATCGGCATCGGCGGCTACCAGTTGGGGCGGTCGGCCGGCGCGATCGCGGGGGCGCTCATCATTGGGGTGGGCGCACTGCTCTTGATTCTCAATCTGACTTCGCGTCGGTCGAGCGCGCGCTAGCTCTCTTACACTAGGCGTCGTGCGGATCGGTGTTCTCACCGGCGGCGGGGATGCACCCGGCCTCAATGCCGCGATTCGCGCCGTCGCACGACGCAGCTTTCAAAAGGGATTCCAGGTCAGCGGGATCAAGAACGGTTGGGCCGGCGTCCTGGGGCAAGGCGATATGGAAGACCTGACGGCGGCATCCGTGCGCGGCATTCTGCCGTTGGGCGGAACCATCCTTGGAACGTCACGCACCAACCCGATGAAGGAAAAGGGCGGCATCGAGGCTGTGGTCAAGCTCCTGCGCAGCCGCGGGATCGAGGGACTGGTTGCGATCGGCGGTGATGACACGCTGTCGGTGGCCGCCGCGATGAGCGAGGCCGGCTTTCGCGTCGTCGGCGTTCCGAAGACGATCGACAATGATCTCTCTGTCACCGAGTTTTGCATCGGCTTCGATACTGCCGTCGGCATTGTGGTCGAGGCGCTCGACCGGCTGCATACCACGGCATCCGCGCACCATCGAGTCATGGTCGTCGAAGTCATGGGGCGCGATACCGGCTGGGTCGGCATGGTCGGCGGGCTGGCCGGCGGCGCCGACCTGATCATCATTCCGGAATTCGAGGTCGAGCTGAGCGCCGTTGTCGACCACCTTCACAAGCGGCGATCGGAGGGGAAGGACTTCAGCATCATCGTGGTCGCCGAGGGGGCCCGGATGCCGGCGCTCGAACCGGCGATGGCGGTCGCGACAGCGGCGGAGCAGCGGGACGCCTTCGGCCACGTCCGCCTCGCCAAGCAGGGCATCGGGGAGGCGCTGAGCAGCCGGATCGAGGAGGAGACCGGCTACGAGACGCGCGCCACCGTGCTGGGGCACGTGCAGCGCGGCGGATCGCCCTCACCGATTGACCGGATCTGGTCGACGCGATTGGGTGTGGCGGCGGTGGACCTGCTGGCGGACGGCAAGGCCGGCGTGATTCCCATCCGGAAGAACGGCGAGGTGGCCGTGGTCCCGCTCAGCGACGTCGTCGCACAGGCCAGGAGGGTTCCGCGCGACCTCTACGAGCTGCAGCAGGTGTTCGGCTGACCGCCGGCGCTTAGCTGGCTTTTCGTTTCTGGCGGTAGAGCGTGGCGTCGGCGACGGCGAGCAGCTGCTCTGCGGTCCGACCGTCATCGGGATAGGTCGCGACCCCGAGACTCACACCGGGAATTTCGAGCAGCTCGCGCGCGGCCATGAAGCGGTGGCGGGCGATGCCCTCGGCGATTCGCTGGGCGACCGTCGCGGCCGCCCCCGCACCGGTCGTCGGCAGGAGGACGATGAATTCGTCACCGCCGTAGCGGGCCACCAGGTCCTCGCCGCGAACCGCATCCATCAGCGCGTTGGCGACCTCGCGAATCAGCGCGTCGCCCGCGAGATGGCCGTAGGTGTCATTGATGCGCTTGAGCTGATCCACGTCGAGGAAAACGATCGAGAAGCAGCCGCCGCTGGCCTCGGCCTGGCCGATTTCTTGCTCGAGCCGCTGGACAAAAAGCCGCCGGTTGAACAGTCGGGTTAGCGGATCGTGGCTGGCTTCCCGTTTCACCGTGTCGTGCAGCTGAGCCACCTCGAGATTCGAGGCGAGCTGCGATCCAACGGCTGACATCAGCGCCAGGTCGGTTTCGGAGAACGCATCGACCTGGTCGCTTTCGGCGTTGAGGACCCCGACCACGCGACCATGGCTGATCAGCGGGAAGGCAAGCTCCGAACGGACTCGATTATCGAGACCGATATAGCGCGGATCGCTGCGCACGTCGGCGACGATCAGTGGCGCGCCATGCGTGAACACCCAGCCGGTGATCCCTCCATCGACTGGAATCGTCAAGCCCGTGATGTCGCGGTCGTAGCCGCTATAGGCGCCCACCCGCAGCTCCGCCTTTTTTTCGACCGGCAGCAGGATCGAGACGAGGTAGTACCCCATCACGTCCCGGATGATCTTGACGATGCGTTCGAGGAGCGTGGTGAGGTCGAGGACGGCCGTGGTCTCCTGGGCGATGCGATAGATGATCCGCAGTTCCCTCGAATCGGCGACGCTGAGGATGTCGTTTCGTGCAGCGTGGTCCTTCGAGGGCTCCGCGCCGAGAAGGGCGGCACGAAGCTCCTGGAACCAGGCGATCCGCTGCTCCGCCGCCTCGCGCATCATCTGGACGAAGGCCTCGGTCAGCGCCGGATCCAGGTTCACGCCGGCCGCGTTGCGGAGCTCGTCGAGTCCTTCGGACAGGGTCATTTCCGTTTTGCGCGGGAGCTCGAAGGTCGTGTTGAAGAAGGCGTTGACGATCGTGATCACGCGCGTCTCGAGTGGAATTGCGTCCCCGCGAAGGCCGTCGGGATAGCCGTCACCGTTGAACCATTCGTGGTGCGATCGCACCAGCGGCGCCAGCTCCGCCAGCGGCTTGAAGCGGCCAAGGAGGTCGGCGGCGACCACCGGATGGGTCATGAGCAGCGCGCGGTCCTCAGCGTCGAGCCGGCCGCGCTTCTTGAGGATGACGTCCGGAAGGCTCAGCTTGCCGAGATCCTGCAGCAGGGCGGCGTAGCGGACCCGTCGGCATTGGGCGGCATCGAATCCCAGATGACCGGCGAAACGCACGGCGAGCTCGCCGTGCTCTCGTGCCCGGCTCTGCAGTGCCTCCCGAAGCTCGATGGCGCCCGCAAGTGTCATGACAGCGGCCTCTTCCATTTCGCGCGAGTGGGCCAGCAGATGAGCCGTCTCGAGTGCCGCGGCCGTCTGGTTTGCGAACGCCATCACCGCCGGGACGTCGCTCTCGCGGAGGGCCCGCCCCATCACCGCGATGACGCCGATCGCCCTCTCCGCGACAACCAGCGGGGCCATGATCGCCGCCTGCATCTGCAGCACCTCTCCGATCCGGCGCGCATTCGCCGCGGTGCCCGGACTGGCTGCCATGGCTACCCTGGCAACCAGCTCATCCGGGTCATCGATGTATTTCGGCCGCAACGTCCTGCAGACCTCTTCGATGTGCGGAACTCGCGCGAACGGAATGACACGGCCCGCGCTGCCGTTGCCGGTCAACTGCGCCAGCTCCTGGGTGGACCCCAACGGCCGGCGGTGGACGATCTCTACCGCCGTGCCATCGATGGTGCACTCGAAGACGTAAGTCGAAACGCCGGCCTGCGCCAGCCGGGTGCCGACCGCCTCAAAAATCGCTTGCCGCTCGGGCTGCTGAATCGCCTGAAGGCCGGCCTCACTGAGCGCCGCCAGCATCGGGCTTGCCGGCGATGAAGGGCGGCCCGCTTCGACCGGTTGTGGGCCCGCGAAGAATTGCGCGTAGCCGGCTTCCACGAGGCGCTCGGGGCGGAAGAACCAGACGCGGCCGATCTTCTCCGCAGGCAGCCGTCCATCGCGGGCCTGGCGCCTGACGACCTCCGGGTGCCGGTGGATCAGCGCCGCGACTTCCTCGACGCTGAGCAATTTCGGCAACTTCGCGGAGAGCGGCACGGTCGGTTGTGTGACGCGACGCTTCACTGCTGTCTGCAACGAAGGAAGGTCTCGCTTCCTACGTCGTATCTGCCGTGGAGCTCACTCCCTCCGGCCCGATGCCGGAACGCCGAACCATCCTGGTGACGGACGACAGCAGCGCCAACCGCGACCTGCTCTGCGGCCAGCTGTCAACGCTGGGGTTCTGGACCGAGGCGGCCACCAACGGGGAGGAGGCGGTCCGGGCGGCAAAGCGTTTGAAGCCCGACCTGATCTTGCTGGACGTCGAGATGCCGGTGATGAACGGGCATCAGGCATGCAAGCAGCTCAAGTCAGATCCGGCGACCGCCGACATCCCGGTGCTGATGATGACCGGCTTCGATCCGCGTCCCGAGCGGTCGAAGATGGTGGAGGCCGGTGGGGATGACCTGATTGTGAAGCCGGTTCCAATGCGAGATCTGCAGGTCCGCGTCCGGGCCCTGCTGCGGCTCAAGGAGCTGCGGAAGGACCTGCGCAGCACGCAGGAAAGCCTTCGAGAGCTGGTCAAACGCGAGAACCCCACGGAGTCGAAGGCGCCCTTCGACGACAGCGTTGCGCTGACCGCTCAGGCGCTGGCCCGCCTGATCGGGCTGGACGCCGAAGACCAGGAGGTCGCCTTCCACGCCGGCCTGCTGCACGACATCGGCCAGATCGGGCTGCCGGAGGAGCTGCTCAACAAGCAGGGTGCCTATACCCCGGACGAGTTCGCGCAGATCCAGAAGCACACCATCCTCGGCGCCGAGATCGCCGGCCCCTTCCGGCCTGCCACGGTGCTGGCTCCCGCGATCCGGCATCACCACGAGCGCTGGGACGGCAGCGGGTACCCCGATAAGCTGCAGGGCCCAGCCATCCCGATGATGGCCCGCATCGTCGCCGTGGCCGACGCCTTCCATGCCATGATCACCGACCGGCCCTACCGGCCACGTCGCACCGTCGCCCAGGCGCTCGAGATTCTCGCCGCCGGCTCAGGCAGCCAGTGGGACCCTCGGCTGGTCGCGGCCTTCGCGACCTCCTCGCTGCCGCAGCGCATCGCCGGCACGACGGGCGAAGAAGCCAAGATCGCCTAGCCACGCGATCTACCCAGCGCTCGTCTTCGGCCACGGTTAAACGGAGACTGAAACGCGCCGATGCGCCTTCCAGCCGGCCCATCGCGCACTCGCGCGTAAGAACGTGCGCTCGTGTGCGCATACAGGCCGGCATCCGGCGCCGGCGCGATACGCGCGAAAGCGCGGCTCGGCCTGCGGCCTCGCTTGCCCTGAAAATGAGTCGGCCCGCCCCAAGGCCCGCCGACTCCGA
>DATASI010000107.1:0-27800 GCA_036269255.1 Candidatus Dormiibacterota bacterium | reverse complement strand
GGCTGGAACCGGCCGGGCGCGGGCGGCTCGTTGCGGCTGGAGGGCGGCCTTCCAGGCGGGGACGTCCTCCAGCCGGAACACGAGCCTCCGGAGCGCGATGTCGATCGGGAAGAGGACGATGGCGAGGATCAGCAGCAGCTCGCTGATCGACTGCGTCGACTTGACCGCGGGAACCGGCAGCGCGAAGACCTTGGAAAGATCGGTTAGCACGGCCCCGCCCCCGGCCTGGGCGATCGCGCGCAGCGCACCAGTGTCGGTCCCCAGGTCGCGGTATTCCGGCGAGTACGGCACCACCAGCCCTGCCGTGGTCGTGTGCCGGACGACGCCGCCGGCCGACTCGCTCACGTGCAGGAGGTAACTACCCACCTGGTCGGTGGGCAGGTCGCCCTCGAAACGGCCTGGCCCGGTCGGCGACATCGTCAGGCTGGCGCCCGCCAGGTCGGGTGTCACGGCGTTCACGGTGACCTGCGCACCCGCGGTCGGGGGCGCCGTCACCAGCAAATGGGTGTGATCGCCCTGGACGCTGGTTTCGACCGTAAGCGCCGGATCGCCGGGCTGTGGCAGGCTGGCGTGCACGATATCGCCGAAAAAGGTGTTGGCCTGCGGCCACTGCAGCAGGCCGGCCGACCAGCGTCCCTGGGCATCGCTGGTCCACGCCATCACCCGACCCAGGCCGTACTGCCAGGTCGCCAGCAGCGGATCGCCCTGGGCGCTCTTGAGCACAACATCGGCAGCGGCGCGCGCGGTCGTGGCCACGTAACCGCTGAGCGGCGGAAAGCTGTTGAGCGGCACGCCTGGAATCACGTCGGCCAGCGAGCTCAGCTGTGGAGCAATCTTGCCTTCGACGATCCAGGGCTTGAGTGCCTCGCGCGTCTCCTTCAAGAAGATCTGTGGCACATCGGACAGGCTGTTGCTCTGATAGAAGCGGCCGTGCCCCCACCCCGCCATCTCCTGCATCAGTCCGGCGTCCGACATGATGGATGCGATCGCGACCGTGGAGACCGTGATCCCATGGGCGTGGATGCCGGTGATCACCGGCTGATAGTTGTCGGGCGCGTCCCCGTCACCCAGCAGGATGATGTGCTTGATGGAGGCGGCGGCGCCCTTCAGGGCCTGGTCGGCGGAGTTCAGGTCGGGCGTGTAACTGGGCGGATCGCCCAGTTGCATCCCTTCGATCGCGCGCTTGACCGCAGCCTTGTCCTTCAGCGGCGCCAGGGGGACGACGAAGCCGGATCCCGTGCCGTTGGTGATACCGACCAGATCGCGCGGCGTGAGCTGATCGACGACCGACTCCGCCGCGCCGCGCAGCACCTGGTCGCCGGTGCCGCTCTCGGTCGTTTCCAACACCAGCACCACCGCGACCGGCGGCTTCTGCATGTCCTGTGGAAGCTGAATCTGGACCGGCAGGGCGGTCTCGAGCGGGGTGCCCGCGTACCCACCGGGGCCATAGCTGTCCGCTCCGCCGATCACCACCAGGCCGGTGCCCAGGTCGCGGACAGAGGCCTGCAGCACGGCCATCGCCTCCGAGCCGAGGCTGGCGGCCGGGATGTTGACCAGGACGACGGACTGGTAGGCGGCGAGATCCGCGGCGTTGCGCGGCAACTGATCAGGGGTCACGACGGTCGTCCCGATCCCGGTCGAGTGCAGCGCCGCTTCCAGGCTTGGCGCTTCGCCCAGGGTGTTCTCGACCAGCAGCACCCGAGGCGGTCCGACCACCTGGATCAGCGCCTCGCCCAGGTTGTTCTCCGCATAGGTATCGCGCACCGGATCGATCACGATCCGCACCGCGTGGAACCCCGGCTCGGTGGGCTTCACCGTCTGCTGGATGGTGGTCTCGCCCACGGGCAGATCCATCTGGGTCGTCCCGATCAGGTTGCGGTCGAGGTACCAGCGGACGGTCGCATGGGTTGCGATGTTGCTGACGATCAGCGCCTGGGCATTGGCTTGCTGCCCCTGGGTCAGCGAACGCGGCGCGTGAAGTGAATCCACGTATGCCTCGGGACCGATCGTCACGGGCAGTGCCACGGTGTCGACCCGAACACCTTCTGCCCGGAGCAGGCGTGCCTCGGCGACCGCGTCGCCCAGGTTCTGCCGGCCGTCGCTCACCACGACAATGTGCTTGCGGCTGTCATCGGGAAGGATCGACCCGCCCAGCTGGAGCGCCGATGCGAGATCGGTGTAGTTCGGGTTCGGCTGGCTCTGGAACACGCCGAACTGCGGGTTCTGGCTCACATTCACCTCGACCTGCGGATCGCGTCCGAAGCTGAGCACGCCGGCGCGGTTATCCCCCGTTCGCTGCTGCAGGATCCGCCGGACCGTGGACGCCTCGCTGTCGAGCGAGCTCTGGACGCTGGCCGAGAGGTCGGCGGCAACCAGCAAGGACTGGCCGGCCGGCCTGCTGTCGACCTGGAAGCCGGCAAGCGCCGCCGTGAGGAGGATCACGATCAGGACCCGGAGGCCGAGGGACAGGCGCGACCGGCCCGGCGAGAGCGGCGGAGGAAAGATCCGCCAGATGGCGACGATCAGGACCAGCGCGATGACGCCCGCCCCCACCAGCAGGGGGCGGGTTACTTCAAAGCCCACGGTGGAACGCCAGCCATTCCGCTGCCACGAGCCCGAGTGCGGCGAGCGCGATCCACGGCCAGATTTCCAGCTGACCCGGATGTGTCGCTTGCACCGCGGTCTGCCGTGTTGGAGGCAGCGTCAGGCGGTCGGGCGGTTTGAGCTGCGAGATGGAGTCGGAGAAGAGGTTGACGGAGAACCAGGATCGTTGGAGCTTGCCGGCGATCGTTTGCTCGACCGTATAGAGGCCGATTGGATCGGTATCGGCGAAGCTGCCGATCGATGCGGCGCTGAGCGCCCGCCGGCTGCCGTCGGGCCGGACGACACTGACGGCAGTAGCCCCGGCGTCGGGGACGACGGTGACCGGCTCGTCGGGGTGAAAACTGCGGCTCGGGACGCTGGGCGGCAGCATCCACTCGCTGAGGTTTTCGAGCAGGATCGGGAACGCGATCCGCAGCGGCAGATCCGACTCGTGCAGGTCGAAACCGAAGAGCGCCTGGCGGAACGGCTGGTCGCGAACGAGAACCAGCGGCGTTTGCAGGCTGGTGATCAAGGGCCGGCCGAACGTCGACTTGCCAAGGTCCTGGCTCCGGGCGACGTGAACATCCTGCAGGTCGACGTTGGCCAGCAGCGGGTCCGCCGCGTCAGCCGCTCGAACCCGGCCGATGCCGAGGGCCGGTCCGCCGGCCACGGATGAGCCTGCTGGTGGATCGATGATGAGGCTGGGACCGTCGGGCAACGTCGTGGGCATGAAGCGATCGAAGACGGTCATGGCGTACGCGGCGCTCGGGCGATAGGCGGTGGGCGCCACGACGTCAAGCTGCAAGTCAGCCCGCAGGCGAAGCGCCTGTTCGAGGAAGACGTTGCCGGGCGTGACCAGCAGCACGCGAAACGCGTGTGGTGTTCTGGCCACCGCGATGGCCGTGTCATCCAGGGCAAACAGGTCGCTGCCCGCCAGCTTCGCGGTGACCGCCGTGGCGTCACCAGGGATGGGCAGGGTCAGGTCCTGGCCCTGGCCGGCGGCGATCGTCACGGACCGGACGTCGAGCAGGCGGCCATCGGCCCGCCATTCGAGGCTGACGTTGCGCGCCTGCTGGCCGAAGTTTTGCAGGTGCAGGTACGCGGCCCGGCTCTGGGCGCTGGTTCTGACCGTCAACGAGGTCAGCCCGACGTTTTCGCCGGAGACCCCGATCCGGTGGTACTCGACCGCAAAGGGCAGGCCGCTGGCAAATGAGGCGCGCAGTGGCTGAATGATGCCGTCACTGAAGAGGTATGCCTTGGCGTCGTCGCCCGCGCGGACCAGCCCCGCCGCCTGCACCAGTGCCGAGGACAGATCGGCGGCGCCGTTGCTCGCCGGCAGGCTGTCCAGCGCCCGATGGAGCGTGTCCCGATCGCCCGTCACCGAGGCGAGAATTCGCGGCGACGGCCCGACCGAGATCAGGGTCATCCGATCCTGCGGCCCGAGCTGATCGATCAAGGCGCCGGCCTGGCGCTTGGCCTCGGCCAGTCGCGAAGGCGCGACGTCGGTCGCTTGCATCGACGCCGAGCTATCGACCAACACGATGGTGTGGCGCGCAAGGGCGGCACCGGCGGGGAGGACCGGTTGCACCGCGGCTGCTACCAGGAAGGCCGCCGCCAGCAGCTGGAGGAAGAGCAGCCAGCTCGGCCGCAGCCGCTGCCAGGGCACGTTCGCCTGCCGGTCACGAATCTGGTTGGGCCACAGGTGAAGCGCGGGGACGATCCGGGTCGGCCGCCGGATCTTCAGGAAGTAGAGCGCGACGATGACCGGCAGCGTCAGGCCGAGAACGGCGGCTGCCGGGGCCAGCAGGCTCACGCCAGCAGCCCGATCCGGCGCAGCGTGAGCTGGACCATCTGATCGATTGGCTCGCTGGTGGAGAGCCGCGCGTATCGAAGCCCGCGACGGTGCGCCAGGCGCTCAACGTCCTCGGAGCGCTGGGTGAGCGCACGCAGATACGCGGCCTGGGTCACCGGGGTGGCGGTGAACTCGCGTTCGATGCCGGTTTCGGCGTCTTTGAGCCGTGCGTCGCCGGTCCAGTCCGGGGTCAGCTCCTGGGGCGCGAGCAGCTGCAGCACGGCGCCTTCCTGATGAGCTCGCTGAACCGCGCTCAATGCCTCGTCGAGGCCGGGTTCGCCCAGGGCATCGCTGATCACCAGCGTCATGCCGGGCCGTTGCCGGCCGATCGGCCAGACCAGCCTGGCGTAATTGGTTTGACCCCCGGCTGGAAACGATTGCAAACGGGCGAAGAGCTCACCGGCGGCGCGGCGGCCGCGATAAGGAGCGCCTCCTGAGGTGGGTCCTTCGGCGAAGACCGTGAGCCGGACTCGATCCAGGGCATTCAAGGCCACGTAAGCAACGGCGCCGGCGAGCCGCCGTGCCGTTTCCGCTTTGTTCGGGGTTCCCCAGTCCATCGATCCGCTGAGGTCGAGGAAGATCGATAGCGGGAGCTCCTCTTCCGCGACGAAGAGGCGAAGCATGAACCGGTCGAGCCTGGCGTACGCGTTCCAGTCGATCAGCCGGTAATCGTCGCCCGGCGTGTAGTTGCGGAAGTCGGCGAACTCCACCGACTGGCCGCGACGCCGCGAGCGGCGCTCACCGCCCATCTGGCCGCTGACGGCACGGCGCACTTGCAACGCCAGCCCCTCCAGGCGGCGCAGCAGTGCGGGCTCCAGGAGCGGGGCCGACACGGTTACTCCTTCGCGGGTTCCTTGACGGTGTGCTCCAGGATGTCACTGATGATGCGGTCGGTCGTGACCCCGTCGGCCTCGGCTTCGAACTGGGGAAAGATGCGGTGGCGAAGCGCAGCATGGGCGACGGCGCTGAGATCGTCGAAGGCCACGTTGTAGCGGCCTTCGAGCAGCGCTCGGACTTTCCCCGCAAGCACCAGCGTCTGCATGCCGCGCGGGCTCGCGCCCCAGCGGACATATCGCTTGACGCTCTCGACCGATGACCGGTCGGGGTGGGTGGCTCCGATGACGCGAGCGGCATAACGCAGCACGTGCTCGGCGATCGGTACCTCGCGGATCACCCGCTGCACCGCCAGCATCGCTGCGGCGTCGGCGACCGGCTTCAGTTGCGGGGTGCTCTCGCCGGTCGTGCGCCGCGCGATCTCGAGCAAGTCGTGCTCGCTGGGAAATGGCACGAGGATCTTGAAGAAGAAGCGATCGAGCTGCGCTTCGGGCAAGGGGTAGGTGCCTTCCAGTTCGATCGGGTTCTGGGTCGCGAGCACGAAGAACGGAGAGGGCAGCGGTCGCGTTTGCGTCCCCACGGTCACCGTGCGCTCTTGCATCGCCTCGAGCAGCGCGCTCTGCGTCTTCGGCGTCGCGCGGTTGATCTCGTCGGCGAGCACCAGGTTGGCGAACAGCGGCCCCGCCTGGTAGCGAAACTCGCGGCGGCCGGCCTCTTCACTGATGACGTTGGTGCCAACGATGTCGGCCGGCATCAGGTCAGGGGTGAACTGGATGCGGGCGAAGCTCATGCTGAGCGTCTGGCCCAGCGACCGAACGAGGACGGTCTTGCCCAGGCCGGGCACGCCTTCCAGCAGCGCGTGGCCACCAGCGATCAGCGTGATGACGGTGTCCCGGACCAGCGCCGTCTGGCCGACGATCAAGCGGGCGAGCTCATGCTCGAGGTTCCGAGCGAGCTCGGTCACCCGAGCCGCGTCGATACGTGGTTCTTCGGCGATCATGATGCCCCCTTGGTTTGCTCGCCAAGCTGCGAGAAATACTGGCGGACGAGATCGCGCTCGCTCCCAGGAATCAGACTCTGATCGGTCGCATCCTGCGCGGCCTGCTGATAGCCCTGGATCACCTGGCTGTAGGGCGTCAGCGGAACATCCTGGCCGGGGCCGAGCGGCGTCGGATCGTTTTGCGATTGCCCCGGGACCGGCTGGCCCGGAACGTAGACCCGCTCGGTCGTCGCGGCGCCACTGCCACTGCCGCTGCCCGAGCCCTGCGACCCGGTCCCACCGGTTCCACCGCTGCCGCTTCCGGTGCCGGTGCCGGTGCCATTCCCATTCCCGTTTCCGTTGCCATTCCCATTTCCGTTTCCGTTTCCGGTCCCAGTGCCATTGCCATTGCCGCTACCGCTGGCGCTTGGATTGCCGTTTCCGCTGCCGCTGGTCCCGGCGCTCGAGGATGCCGCCGCGCTGGCGTTGGCCTGGGCGCCCTGACCGCTCGCGTCGCGATCGGCCTGCGACGCGAGCTCCTGGCGTGCGGCCTCGAGCCCGTTGATCGCCGAGGCGACGGCTTGATCGGTGCTCTGTTGCTGCTGGAGGGAGTCCAACTGGCTGGCGGCATCGTTGAGCGCCTGTTGCGCCCCCGCCGTGTCGCCGCTTTGCAGTGCCGACGACGCCTGGCTCAATGAATCGCGCATCTGGCTGTTCTGCGATTGCTGTGACGCCTTCGCCAATGCCTGGGCGAGCTGTTGCCGGTCCTGCGGCGACAGGTTCTGGAGCTGCGAACCAAGGTTGCGGAGCGCCTGCGCTCCCTGCGCCGGGCTCTGGCTGATGGCCTGCGCCGCGCTGCGTCCGGCGGCCGTGCTGCTGAGCGCGTTGGCCAGGTTTTGGGCGCTGCTGCTCAGGGCAGGCGTGCCGGGATCGCTCAGCCGTTGCAGCTGCTGCTCGGCCGGCGTGATCGACTCGAGGGCCTTCCGCGGGCTGGATGCCTGCTGAATCTTCGCCTGCGTGTCCTGGAGAATCGACTGCACCTGCGCATCCTTGGGGGAGGCCTTGCTGCTGTCGGCGACCTTCTTTGCGGCATTGCTTACCGCCTTCGCCGCCCGAGCCTGGGCGGCCTGGTCGGCACGCTGCTGGGCCAGCACCCGATCCATCGGATTGGGCAGCAGGGACAGGCCCAGCGCGAACAGCGCGAGGATCGCGATCAAGGACGCCTCGCCGCGGTTCACGCGCAGTGGAAAGCTGGCGGCTAGATTGGCGGAGGCGGCGCGCTGCAGGGCGTCCTGCCGGAGGGCCGGATCCATCGGGCCGGACTCCTGGCGTCGCTCCCAGGCGGTGGAGAGACGCTCCTTGAGACCCAGGCGGAGGTCGGCGATGGCCATCACGACGCTGGCTGTGGGCCTGCGGACGATCCAGGCAAGGGCTGCCAGCACCGCAGCGCCGGCGATGCCCAGCAGCGCGAGCTCGGCCCGCCGCTCGAACGGAATGACTCGGGCAACCAGCAGGACGGCAGCGACCCAGACGAGCGCCCCAGCCAGGGCGTGCACGCCGTAGCTGGCGGCCCGCGTCCGCGCCGCCGCTCGACGCAGATCGCGGACGACGTCGTCCAGCGAGCTCATCAGTCCAGGCCCTCGGCGCGCATGTGACGAGTGCCTGCGCGGAAGCGGAACGGCAGGCGGCGGATCGGCGGGAGGAGGAACGCGCTGAGCAGCAGGGCGAGGACACAGAGAACGAGCCACTCGACCACGCTCGCCTGCCAGTACTGCCATCCGGCGAAGAGGCCGCTGGGGATCGCCGTCCCGGTCGCCTGGGCGGTGATCATGTTCGGCGGGCTGCCCACGAACGCTTTGCCGACCGGCGCGCCGTTGGCCCCCATCGCGTAGCACACCTGGGGCCCGCCGCCGTTGCTCGAGCAGCTATAGCCGCTGTTCGCGTAGGGACCGTTGCGGATGCCGTAGCCGGGGACCGGCTGGTTCATGCCGATGGTGACGAGCGGAACCAGCGGGCTGAGGTAGGTGATGGCGGGCGGTGCGGCCGGCTTGCTCGCGTTCTGGATGTCCAGGCTGGTGGGGAAGAGTAGGCCGAAGAGAAAGGTGCCGGCAACCAGGATGAACGCCGCCCCGTAGGCGGCCACCGTGGCCGGAAGCGTCCGTTGAAAGGCCGTGGAGCAGGCGAGGCCGAGAATGCCCAGGGTGAGCGCTGCGACCGCGGTCACCAGGAACGCGCTGGCCAGCTGATCCACCTCGATGCCCCCGAAAAGGAACACCAGGCTGAAGATCGGCACCGAGAGAAGGAGCAACAGCAGGGCGAACGACATCGAGGCGAGCAATTTCCCCCAGAGGATGGAGAAGGACGGAAGACGGGTGACGAACAGCAGGTCGATCGTTTGCCGTTCCCGTTCGCTGCTGATGGCGCCGGCCGTCAGGGCGGGCGTGATAAAGGCCAGGAGCACCATCTGAAAGATGGTGAGCCACAAGAACAGGCTCTGCCCGAAGTTCGCCGCCTGGCCCGGATTCAACGAGTTCTGCGCCGAGCTGGCCTCGGCGCTGAAGATCGCCCAACCGAGCCCGCCCAGCAGCAGGATATAGACCGTCATCGCGACAGGCGACCGCCAGGTGCGCATCCGCGAGCGATATTCCTTGGCCACGATCGGGTTCCAGAGCGCCACCAGGACACGGCTCATCCGATGCCCTCGGTGGTTGCCTTGAGAAAGGCGGCTTCGAGGCCGCCCTCGATCTGCGTAAACCCGGAGACCTTGATGCCACCGGCGATCAACGCTTGCAGGATGGCGGCTGCCGTCGCCTCGTCGCCTTCGAAGGCGGCCTCGACCGAGCCGTTGCTGACGTCGACTTCGCGGACAGAGGGCAGGCCTTTGAGCAGCGCGATCGCTTCCTCTCGCTGCCCCAGCACGTCGATGCGAAGCCGCCGGCCGGCGGTCAATTGCCGGATGACCTGCTGCACGGGGCCCGTGGCGCGGATCTGTCCGCGGTCGATGATTCCGATCATGGTGCAGAGCTCGGTGAGCTCGGGCAGGATGTGGCTCGAGATCACGATCGTCTTCCCCATCCTCTGCAGCTCCTTCAAGATCTCACGCATCTCGACCCGGGCGCGAGGATCCAGTCCCGAAGCGGGCTCATCAAGGAGGAGGACGGCGGGGTCGTGGACCAGGGCCCGCGCCAGGCAGAGTCGCTGCTTCATCCCCCGAGACAGGGTGTCGACCGACTGATCCCGCCGGTCGGCGAGCCCGACCAGCTCGAGCAAGTCGTCGGCGATCTTGCGCCGCCGCGCCTTCGGCTGGCGGTAGCAGGCAGCGTAGAAATCGAGGTACTCGCCGGCGGTGAGCTGGTCGTAAACACCGAAGAAGTCAGGCATGTAGCCGAGCCGATCATGGACCCGGTCGGGATGTTCGACCACGTTGGCGCCGTCGATGAAGGCGCGGCCGGCGGTTGGATCGAGTAACGCGGCCAGGATGCGCAGGGTCGTCGTCTTGCCGGCGCCGTTCGGCCCGACGAAGCCGAAGATCTCGCCTCTGGGCACCTCGAAGGAGACCGCATCGAGCGCGGTCCGACGCCCGTAGACCTTGGTCAATCCCTCGACCGCGATCACTGGACGGTCCCCGCCAGGGTGAGCGATCCGGCCAGAAAGCCGCCGCTGGTGGTGTTAACCCGCATCCGGATTGCGCCGGTATCGGGGTTTACGGCGGCGTCTGGGAGGGTGGTCGTCCCGTTGTCCTGGTAACTGATGTCGGTCCAGGTCGATGTCGCCCAATTCCAGACCTCGCCCTGGATGCCCGGACCGGTTGAAGCCGATCCGCCGGGACCGACGAACTTGGCGCTGTAGGGGTTCTGGGAGGTGACAGAAACGCCACTCAGGTGCGCTCCTGGCGCCAGCGGCGGCGTGAATTCGAACGTGACGCTGCCATTCTGCAGCACCAGCATGCCCGGCGGTCCATTCCCCTGGCTGTCCCCCACCACGTCCACGATGCGCGAGCTGACCACCCCCGCCGGCAACGATCCGGTTCCAATCTGGTCGATCGGCAGCGACACGGCGACTGCCGCCAGGGCGGTGCCTCTTGGGTGGCTGCCGTTGACGGTCACGTCCTGGAACGCCTGGTGCGTCCAAGCGACCACCATCGGATTGCCGTAGCTGGACGAGCCCTTGAAGCTGCCACCGGCCGGGAGCAACGAGAGCACCTGTGACTTGGCGGCCGCATCGCGATCGGCGGTGGTGGGGTTGGAGGGGCCACCGTACTGGCTGTTGCCGTAGACGCGCGTGAAGAGCGGTTGCCCAAACGGGTTGGCGGGCTTGGGCGACACCGTGACGGTGGTGCTCGCCCCCGGCTTCAGCGCGCCAAATGTCTGGAAGCCGTCGCCGGCGATCAGGACGCCGTCGGTGAAGCTGAGGTTCGAGTGGTTTTCGATGGTTGCGACCAATGTCCCATTGACCAGTCTCAGATGGCCGGTCAATTGCGGAGCGCTGGCCAGGCTCTCCGTGGCGAAGCCGCCGAGCGAGAACGCCGTCATCCCGCTCAGGGTCACGGCGTTGCCGGCGAGGTCGACCTGGAGCCCGCCCGTGGTGGGACCCGATCCGTAGGTGTTCACGATCGGGCTGATCAGCACGCTCTCGCCCCCGATGGTGGCCACATAATCGCCGCGACTCGGCGGAATGACGCCGGTATAGGTCTCCTCGTAGGCGCGGCTCCAGCCTGGTTGCAGGTGGAGGATCGCGACCTGGTTGATCTGCACGGAGCGCCCCTTGGTCAGCACCCCCGCCCCGTAGGCGCCGCCGGCCGCAACGATGGCGATCGCGGGGATCGTGATCCAGGCGAGCGCCCGCCGGTGCAGGGCTCGAAGCGCGAGGTAGTTCACCGGTCCAACGATGACGACGTAGAGGAGCACGAGCAGCGCCGTCAGCTGCAGCGAAGGCAGATCGAGTCCAGGGAGATTCCCCAGCACGGACGTCAACGAGGCGCTCCTGCTGGCGACGGAGGGCTGGCTGCCGCTGGCGAACGGCCCAGGGCCGCCGCCTACGTAGGTGACGTTTTGTCCGGCGCCGCCTCCGCCGAAGATGGCCCGCGACATCACCTGGCGCAAGACCGTGCGGGTGTTGGCGCCAACCGCCACCGGCTGCTGGTTCCAGTCAAAGGTCGCAAGGGTCACCGTCCCGGCGCCAACCGCCCGGTCGATCAGCAAGGGCTGGCCGTTCTGGGCGAGCCAGGCGTGGCCGCCGCTGACCTGTCCGGTCGCGAGCTCGACCGCGGATGCTCCCAGCGCGTTGCTGTCGACCACGGTGGTGCCGTCGATCGCCATCGGCAGGATGGACGCCGGCAACCCGGCCAGCGTCTTGTGCCAGGCGGCGCCGGTCCCGATCAGGAGCGTGCCGCCGGCGCTGACGAAGTCGCTGATGGCATTTCGCTGCGCCGTGGTGAGGCTGTCGGTGGCGAAGTCGTCGATCGCCAGGATGTCGAAGGCGCGCAGCGCGACGGCGGCGTCCGGCAGGTCGCCGGCCTGGAGATGAACGACGCGAGCGGCGACGCTCGCCGGATGAATGGCGGCGAAGTCGTCGAGCGTGGTGGTCTGGTCGGAGAGCACCCCAATCAGGTCGTTGGTGCTGCCGCCGGAGATTGAATCCTGCGACGCCAGAACGCGGCGGTTCTGGACGACGCGCGCCGTCACCGTCGCCGCCGTATTGTCGATCTCGATGTATACCCGGACCCGCTTGGTGGCGCCGCCGGCCAGGCTGATGGGCTGCTGATAGAGGGTCAGCCCGGTCACACCGGGTTGGGCGTTCAGCGACCCCTGCACCTGCAGGATTCCATCGATCGAGCTGCCCGTGTTGCGAGCGTCGATCGTGATCGGCATCCACTGTCCGGGCTTGATCACGTCTTCGTAGCCGGCGTGAACGGTGAGGGTGACGCCGGACGCGGCCTCAACCGTCAGCGCGAGCGCGGGCAAGGCGGCCCCGGCGATGATGCCGGCCAGGATCAGACGCGTGGACAGGCGGAAGCGTGGCCGCATCTCTACCTGTCTAAGACGCCGTGCGGGAAGAAAAGTTCCGTTCTGGCCTCGTCCGCGCGCAGTATCGCCTCCCCAAGCGGGGCCGTCAATCGGCAAACCGCCTGATTGGCCGGCTGTGTGGACGGAGAGTGGCAACTGCCGGAGGAGGGACTCGAACCCACACGGACTTACGCCCAGGCGCTTTTGAGGCGCCCTCGTCTACCATTCCGACACTCCGGCGTGCTGGGCGAGTATATCCAAGGACGCCCGTTGGGAACTTATTAGCAATGTTTGCGTCTAAAGGCTGGAACGGCTGAGTGGACGATCGCGAGTTGGTCGGGCGCGCCCGCCGCGGCGATCAGGAGGCCTTTACACAATTGATCGTGCAATACCAGGTCCCGCTCTACAACATGGCGCTGCGGATGGTCGGCGGCCCGGATGACGCCGCCGATATCGCGCAGGACGCCTTCTTGCGCGCCTGGGAGAAGATCCAGACGTTGCGCGACGCCCCATTCAAATCCTGGCTGTTCCAGATTGCGGCAAACCTCTGCTATGACCACTTCCGGCGCGGCCGGCGCTTTGGCGTCATGCCGGACGATGACCGGGAGGCGAAGGTCGTCCCGCTGGGCATCGCCACCCCGGACCCGCAGGAGCGAGCCGAGGCAAACGAGCGCCACCGCCTGGTGAAGGCCGCGATCGGCCGGCTCGACCCCGAGATGCGGATCGCGATCATTCTGCGCGATGTCAATGGCATGCGCTACGACGAAATCGCCTCGGTGCTGCGGGTGCCGCTGGGCACGGTCAAATCCCGGATTGCGCGCGCCCGCGCCGCGGTGCAGGACGAGCTCTCCCGCCATCCAGATGTGTTTCCCTCGCAGCGCCCGGAGGATGCCCATGCCGATTGAGCCACGGACCGAGCCCACGCTCGAGGAGCTGTCGGCGTACGTCGACGCCGAACTTGAGACCGGCGATCAGGCACGGGTTGCCGCGCACGTTGCCACCTGCCCGGATTGCCGGGCGCGGCTCGAGGGCTTGCGCGGGGCGGCCCACGCGATTCGCGGCTTGCCGATGGAGACACCCCCGCGACCCTTCACCGTTCCGGCACGCCGGTCATCGGCGCGGCCGTGGATGGTGGCGTTCGGCTGGGTCGGCAGCGCGGCGGTCGCCGCCCTGCTGATCGGCTTCGGCCTCACCCATCTGCCGGGCGCCGCTTCAAACACCGCAGCGCGCACCGCGAGCTTCAGCCAGAACGGCGGCGCGAACTACGCGCCGGGTGCGGGCGCCGCCGCCCCGACGACGGAATTACAGGCAGGCGCTGTCACTCGCGACAAGACGTTGGGCGCGAACCAGGTGACGGTCATCGATCCCCGCAACAGCAGCCGGCGGATTACGGTGTCGACCAACAGCGCGGTGTTTCCGATCATGGGCAGCATGGTGGTCAGCGGGTACGCGACGGGGGACCGCGCCGGAAAGATCAGCATCGTCCTCCGCCGCGGCAGTTACGCCGTGGACCTGGCGCCGCCGGCGACCACACAGTCGACGCCCGGCCTGGCGTTCTCCGGCTCGTACGCGTTGAGCCGGCTACCGCTGATCGACCCGCGAACGGGCAGCTACACGCTGACCGTGACCTGGACCGACAGCGCGGGCGTGAGCCTGATCGCCGAGCTTCCGGTCGCGATCACCGGCTGATCAGGACTTTTCCGGCGGGGGCCCCTCGAGATCAGGGAGGTCCATGCTGTTGATCAGTTCCTTGAAGATCGACAGCTTGTCGTCTTCCTCTTCCTCCTTCTCGGGGAAGACACCCGCCTTGTCCAGCACATCCTGCGAGACCATGATCGGGCAGGTCATGCGGACCGCCAGCGCAATCGCATCGCTGGGCCGCGAATCGATTTCGACTTCCTTGCCATTCACCGCCAAAAAGAGGCGCGCGAAGAACACCTCGTTGGTGAGTGAGGTCACCTGGATTTTCTTTAAGCGCATTTCGGCGCTTTGCAGGATGTTGGCCAGCAGATCATGCGTGATGGGCCGCTCCGGCGTGATTCCGGTAATTTTCAAGGCGATCGCGTTCGCCTCATAGATGCCGATCCAGATCGGCAGGTACCGGTCTGTTTCTTTCTCCTTGAGGATGACGACGTGCTGCCCGCTGGGCATGTGCACGCGGATGGAATCGACTTGCATTTCCACGAACTTAGCCATGCCGAATTCCTGCCCATCTTACCATCGGTTTCTCGAGCGACCGCGCAATTTTCTGCACGTTGCGCCGCGTCCGCATCGATACACTTTGCTGGTGAGCGCGCCCGAAAACAAGGAGCGGCTCGTCCTGATCGACGGCCATTCCCTCGTCTACCGGGCCTTCTTCGCGCTGCCCTCGCTGACGGATCGGGAAGGTCACGTGGTGAACGCCGCCTACGGCTTCACCTCGATGCTGCTGCTCGCCTTGCAGGAGCATCCCGACTACGTGCTGGCCTCCTTCGATCTGGGCGGCCGCACCTTCCGCCACGAGGAGCTGGAGCAATACAAGGCGACCCGCCGTCCGACACCGCCGGAGCTGTCGCCGCAGTTCCCCTTGACCCGCGACATCGTGCGGGCCTTCGGGATCCCGATCTACGAGGTGCGGGGCGTGGAGGCCGACGATGTCATCGGCACGCTGGCACGGCAGGCACGCGAGCGCGGCCTGCATAGCACGATCGTGACCGGCGACCTCGACGCGCTGCAGCTGGTCAACGACGACGTCTTCGTGCTGACCAGCAAGCGCGGTGTTTCTGAGACGGTGCTCTACACGCCGGATCGCGTGCGCCAGCGCTACGGGCTCGAGCCGGCGCAAACGGTCGACCTCAAGGGGTTGATCGGCGATGTCTCCGACAACATCCCGGGAATTCGTGGTATTGGCGAGAAGACGGCGATCAAGCTGATCCAGGAATTCGGCTCTGTCGAGCAGCTGGTCGCGAGCACTGAGAAGGTCACCCCGCCGAAGGTCAAGAAGCTGATCGAGGAGTTCGGCGAACAGGCTCTCCTGAGCAAGAGGATGGCGACCATCGTTCGCGACGTCGACGTCCAACTCGACCTCGGTCGCGGCTCGGCGAAGGATTACCGCCCGGATGCGGCGCGAACCATCCTCGCCGATCTCGGCTTTCGCAGCCTGGCGGCGCGGGTGCCCACGACCTGGAAGGATGGCAGCGCGATCGAGGCTCCGCCGATCTTCGCGCCGCTTCAGCCGCAACCGTCACGCGAGCCGTCGCAGTCGACGCTGCCCCTGGAGGGGCCGCCGTCGGAGGCGGTCAGCATCGTGCGGAGCGACGCCGAGCTCGAGCAGGTGCTGGCCGCGATGGCACGCGTCGAGCGTGTCGGCTTCCAGGTCGTGACCGTGGACGACGTTCCGCGCCGCGGCCGGATCGCCGCCCTCGTCGTCGGCCTCGACCAGCACAGCGTCTTCTACATCCCGCTGGTCCACGAGCAGGAACGCTGCCTCGATTTGAAAGAGGTGCTCAACCGCTTCGGTCCGGTGTTGCGCAACGCGCGGCCCTCGAAGACGGGCTTCAACCAGAAGGCGGACTACCTCGCCTTGCGCGCGCACGGCATCGAGTTGGGCGGCGCCGATTGGGACTTGCTCGTGGCCGCCTATCTCTTGAACTCCGGCGTGCGCTCACCGAGCCTGGAGGCGCTCGCCTCCGACGTCCTCCATCGCACCATCGACGGGCGCGAGTCGCTCTTCGGCAGCGGGAAGACGGCGATGACCTGCGACCAGGTGGAGATCGCACGCGCCGCCGCCTTCTTCGGCGAGCGGATGCGGGTCACGCTCGAACTCCAGCCGCTGCTCCAGGCGCAGCTCGATCGGCTCGCCAATGCCGGACTCTTCCGCGACCTCGAGATGCCGCTGGTGCCGGTGCTGGCCGAGATAGAGATCGCCGGGGTCTCGATCGACCTGCCGTATCTGCAGCAGGTCTCGCGCGAGCTTTACGACCAGCTGCAGGGCCTCTATCAGGAGATCGAGGACGTCGCGCACGGGCCGATCAATGTCAACTCGCCGCAGCAGCTGGCGCGCTTCCTTTTCGAGGACTTGAATCTGCCGGGCGGCCGCAAGACCAAGAGCGGCTACTCGACTGACGCCAACGTTCTGGAGGGGCTTCGGGAGCAGCACCCGGTAGTCTCGAAGATCCTGGAGTATCGCCAGCTCAGCAAGCTCAAGGGCACATACGTCGATGCCCTGCCGTTGCTGGTGGATCCCAGGACGCATCGCGTCCATACCTCCTTCAATCAGACGGTGGCGGCGACCGGCCGCCTCTCGTCATCCGATCCCAACCTCCAGAACATCCCGATCCGAACGGAGGTCGGGCAAAAGGTGCGACGCGCCTTCATTCCGGCGCGGCCGGCTGATGTCTTGCTGTCGGCGGACTACTCGCAGATCGAGCTGCGGGTGCTGGCGCACATGACGGACGATCCCGTGCTGGTCGACGCCTTTGCGCGCGGTGAGGATATCCACGCCCGCACCGCGGCCGAGGTGTTCGGCATTCCGCAGGCCCAGGTCACCGCCAATCAGCGGCGGCTGGCCAAGGTCGTGAACTTCGGCCTGTTCTACGGGCTCAGCGATTTCGGCCTGGCGCGCGACACGGGGATGAGCCGCGAGGAGGCGCAGGCGTTCATCGACGCCTACTTCCGCGCCTATAACCGGGTGCGCGAGTTCCTCGAGGGCATCAAGATGCAGGCCCGTGAGGTGGGCTACGTCGAGACCGTGCTCCATCGGCGGCGGTATATCCAGGACATCCGGTCGCCCAACCGGATGCTGCGGCAGGCCGCGGAGCGGATCGCGATCAACATGCCGGTGCAGGGCTCGGCCGCCGACATCATGAAGCTGGCGATGATCCGGTTACAGCGATACCTCCGGGAGCAGCAGCTGGAAAGCCGGATGATCCTGACGGTGCACGACGAGCTGGTCTTCGAAGTGCCGCCCGCCGAGCGCGATCGCTTAATAGAGGTTGTTCCGGACCTGATGGCGACCGCCTACCCCCTGAAGGTGCCGGTCCAGGTGGACCTGAAACTGGGGCCGAACTGGCAGGACATGGAGCGGGTTCGGCTGGTGGCGGCCAGGGCCTAGGGCGGCTCGGTGCCCGAGCTTCCAGAAGTCGAGACCGTCGTCCGCGACCTTCGGCCCCAGCTCAGCGGCCGCACCATCCAATCGGTTCAGGTGGGGAAGGATCCAGCGGTCCTCGCGCGCGTGATTCGATATCCGGAGCCGCGACTGTTCGCGCGCCGCTTGCGAGGCCACACCATCGACACCGTCGAGCGGCGCGGCAAGTACATCGTCATGCCGCTGCGGAACCAGGGGCGGCGGTTCGTCGTTCACCTGGGCATGACGGGCCATCTTCGGGTCTGGGAGCCAGAAGAGGCGGCGGTAAAGCACACCCATTTTCGGGCCATGCTCGACAGTGGGGCGGAGTTGCGCTACGACGATCCGCGCCAGTTCGGCCGGTTGCTGCTGGGGACCCAGGAGGAGCTGGTGGCCGCGCGCGCCTTTCCAGCCCGGCTCGGGCCGGAGCCGATCCAGGGAGATCTGACCGAAGCCGAGTTCGAGCGGCTGATTCGGGCCCGCCGCCGGCCGGTCAAATCGGCGCTACTGGATCAATCGTTTCTCGCCGGGGTGGGCAACATCTACGCCGACGAGGCATGTTTTCGGGCGGGAATCCGTCCTAGCCGGTGGACGCATCGCCTCACCGTGCGTGAACGGCGGGCGCTCTACTCGTCGATCCAGGAGGTGCTGGAAAACAGCATTGCGGCGCGTGGCTCGTCGATCATCAACTACGTCGACGCCTTCGGCTTGCGCGGCAGCAACCAGGAAAAGCTGCTCGTATACGGCCGCGGCGGAGAGCCCTGCCTGAGATGCGGGACTCCCTTGCAAGCCACCCGGCTGGCGGGCCGCGGCACCGTGTACTGCCGCAAATGCCAGCGCTGACCCGTCCTCGCTGGCCCCGGCTGAGCCGCCGGTTGATGATCACCGCCGGCGTTTTCTTTGGCGCATTCCTGGTCGTCAGCGCGCTGGTGGCGCTGGGCGGCTTCAACAGCGTCAACCCGCGCCTGACGCACTATCTGCAGCATCGCGGCAGCGGCGCCCAGGACATCGCGCTGGGCCTCTTCACCTACCTGGGCAGCCTCGAGGTGACGCTCCTGGTCGCGGCCCTGGTCGGGCTGGCGCTCTTCCGCGGTCTTCGGCTGCTGGCGATCCTGCCGGTGGCCTTCGTGCTGGCCGGCTCCGCCATCGAGGTGCTCGGCAAGGTGGTCCTCAACAGCCCGACTCCCTCGCTGGCGCTGAACCGCTTTCCCGGCATCCTGCCGCACCTGAGCCACAACGTCGGCCGGTATTCGTATCCCAGCGGGCACGTGCTGCGCGCCGCCATCACCTACGGCCTGTTGCTCTACCTGGCCGAACGCTGGGAACTGTTTGGCCGCGACAGCTCACGGCTCAGCCCGGTGCTGGCCCTCGTCATTTTCTTGATCAGCTACGCCGTCGTCTACCTGGGTTGGCACTGGTTTTCCGACGCGCTCGGCGGCCTGCTGATCGGACTGGCCCTCCTCTTCGGGCTGATCGCGTATCTCGAGCGCAAACGGACCGTCAATCCGGGGCACGCCAGCCCGATCGACTGATTGGGCCGAGGCTCACACAACCTGAGCCGTCGAAGGGGCCACAGCCACTGCTGTTTTATGTTGGACACGGTGAACGGCTCAACAAGAGATCAGCTGCTGAAGGGGATGCACAACCGAAATTGACGCGGGGCCTCAGGTAGGCCGAGCGCCGGGCCACATGCTTGCAACCCGACCGTCGGAACCGCGATCGCGATCAACAAGACTATGGCGGCAATGAGAGACCAGCCCGGACCCACAAGGGTCCGCCGCGCCCTCGCTCGCAGGGGCAGCGTCAACGCAAGAATGGGCGCCGCCACTTCGAATAGCCCGCCGAGCACCAGGGCCAATCCGAGGTCAACGCCGGTAAGGATGGCCACAGCCCAGTAGGCAATAAGGAGTTCGGCGCCGATCAGCCAGACCGCCGCACCAAGCACAACCGGGTGGGGGTGGCTCCGGCTGTCCAGGGCGAGCGTGGTCCAGCCGGCGCTGATGAATGCCGGGGCCAGCTCGGACGGGAACTGGAGGGCGCTGTTGCCGCCCAGAAAGTAGCTGTGGCCGTGGGGTCCCCAGAAGGCGAGCACGCTCGTGAGGAGGGCCAGCCCGGCGCTCGCCAGGATGCCAGCCAGCAGGGCGGCACCCACGACCAGGAGACCGTCGAATCTCCGCGGCTCGGCAGCGCTAGCCACCGGCTCGATGATCGCACCGATCCGGTCCGAACTGCCAAAGATCCCTATCTACAATTGATCCGTGCCCAAATTTGAATTTACGGCTGGCTTTGCGCCTGCCGGCGGCCAGCCGGAGGCGATCCGGAAGCTTGCGGAAGGGGTGGAAAAAGGCCAGAAGCACCAGGTGCTGATGGGCGTCACCGGCTCCGGCAAGACGATGGTCGTCGCCCAGATGATCAACGAGATCCAGCGCCCGACGCTGGTGATGTCGCCCAACAAGACGCTGGCGGCTCAACTCTGCAGCGAGTTCCGGTCCTTCTTCCCCAACAACGCGGTCGAGTACTTCGTCAGCTACTACGACTACTACCAGCCGGAGGCCTACATCCCCCGGACGGATACCTATATCGAGAAGGACTCCTCGCGGAACGACGAGATCGACCGCCTGCGGCAGTCGGCCACCCGGGCGCTGCTGACCCGGCGCGACGTCATCGTCGTCGCGAGCGTCTCATGCATCTACGGCGTCGGGTCCCCCGAGGACTACTTGGGCGAGTCGGTCGAGATCCACGCCGGAGAGGGCTTCAGGCGCGACATCTTCCTGCGCAAGCTCACCAATCTCCAGTACCAGCGCAACGATGTCGACTTCGGTCGCTCGCGCTTCCGAGTGCGCGGCGACACCGTCGACGTCCAGCCCTCCTACGATCAGATCGCGACCCGGGTCCAGTTCAACGGCGACGAGGTGGAGCGCATCGTGCAGATCGATCCGCTGACGGGCGAGATGATCGGCGACCTCGAGCTGTTCCAGGTCTTTCCAGCGACCCACTACGTCACGCCGCGCGAGAAGCTGCTGCGCGCGCTCGACGCCATCAACGACGAGGTCGAGGAGCGGGTTGCCTGGTTCGAGAGCCAGGGGAAGCTGCTCGAGGCCCAGCGTCTTCGCCAGCGGACGATGTTCGACATGGAGATGATGCGCGAGACCGGCAGCTGCGCCGGGATCGAGAACTACTCGCGCCACCTGACCGGCCGCCGTCCCGGACAGGAGCCCTACACGCTGATGGACTTCCTTCCCGAAGACACCCTGGTGGTGGTCGACGAGTCGCACGTCGGCGTGCCGCAGATCGGCGGCATGTACGGCGGCGACCGCTCCCGCAAGATCCCCCTCGTCGACTATGGGTTCCGCCTGCCCTCGGCGCTCGACAACCGGCCGCTGACGTTTGCCGAGTGGGAACGCAAGGTAAAACAAGTGGTCTACGTCTCCGCCACGCCCGGTCCGTACGAAGACCAGCGCTCGCAGCAAACGATCGAGGTCCTGATCCGGCCGACCGGCCTGGTCGACCCGACGATCGAGGTGCGCCCGACGAAAGGGCAGATCGACGACCTGCTGGGCGAGATTCGCAAGCGCGTCGACCGCAAACAGCGGACGCTCGTGACCGTGCTGACCAAGAAGATGGCCGAGGATCTGACCGACTACCTGCGCGAGATGGGCATCAAGGTGAACTATTTGCACTCAGACGTCGACACGCTCGAACGGGTCGAGATCCTCCGGGACCTTCGGCTCGGCGTCTTCGACGTGCTCGTCGGGATCAACCTGCTCCGCGAGGGGCTCGACCTGCCCGAAGTGGCCTTCATCGCCATCCTCGATGCCGACAAGGAGAGCTATCTGCGCGACGCCCGGTCGCTGATCCAGACCATCGGCCGCACCGCCCGCAATGTCGAGGGACACGTGATCCTCTACGGCGATACCATGACCGGCTCGATGCGAAAAGCGATCGAGGAGACCGACCGGCGCCGGAGCATCCAAATTGCCTACAACGAAGAGCACGGCATCACGCCTGCCACCATCGTCAAAGCCGTGTACAACCTGGAGCGGCAGCAGGAGAAGGCGGTCGAGGAGACGATCGCGACGCTCGCCTCGGGGCTACCACCCGATGAGATCGAGCGCCTGATCAAAGACCTGGAGCGGCAGATGAAGAAGGCGGCGCGCGACCTGCAATTCGAGCGCGCGGCGGGGCTTCGCGACCGGCTGGTGGCGTTACGTCGTGACGCGATGGAGTATCGAAGCTCGATGACGCCGGCGGCCGCCGCCGAATCGGGACAGTGGCGCAAGCCGAAGACAAGCCGGATGCGCGCGAGGGTGCATGGGTAAGGAAAAGCAGGCTTCCCAGCACACCGAGATCGTCATCAAGGGGGCACGCGAGCACAACCTCAAGGACATCGACCTGACCTTTCCGCGCGACAAACTCGTGGTGTTCACTGGGCTGTCGGGGTCGGGTAAGTCTTCGCTCGCCTTCGACACCATCTATGCCGAGGGACAGCGGCGCTACGTCGAGTCGCTCTCCTCCTACGCCCGGCAATTCCTCGGACAGATGGACAAGCCCGACGTCGACCAGATCGACGGGCTGTCACCGGCGATCTCGATCGACCAGAAAGGCGGCAGCCACAACCCGCGGTCGACGGTCGGGACGGTGACCGAGATCTACGACTACATGCGCCTGATGTGGGCGCGCATCGGCCATCCCCACTGTCCCATCAGCGGTCACGAAATCACGCGGCAGACGACCGAGCAGATCGCGGACCAGGTGATGGAGATGCCGCAGGGGACGCGGATCATGATCCTTGCCCCGATCGTGCGCGACCGCAAGGGCGAGCACCACGACGTGCTGGCGGAGGCGCGCAAAGCCGGCTTCGTCCGAGCACGGGTCGACGGCAACCTCTATGAGTTGACCGAGCGGGTCCCGCTCGACAAGAACAAGAAGCACAATGTCGAGATCGTCGTCGACCGCCTGGTGATCGACAAGGAAGGCATCAGCCGGTTGCGCGAGTCCGTCGAGACGGCGGCCAAGATGGCGGGTGGTCTGGTGCTGGTGTCGCGGGCGGACGGGAAAGCGCCGGAGCAGCTCTTCAGCCAGCACTTCGCGTGTCCCTACGACGGCTTCTCGATGGAAGATCTCGCGCCGCGGAACTTCTCGTTCAACAATCCGCACGGGGCCTGCCCCGCCTGCACCGGGCTCGGCACCAAGCTCGAGGTCGATCCCGACCTGGTTATTCCCGACAAGAACCGCACGCTCAACGATGGCGCGATCCGAACCTGGGGCAAATCGTCCTACTTCTACAACGACCTGGTCGAGGCGGTGGCCGGCCGCTACAAGATCCCCATGGACAAGCCGTTCGGGAAGCTGACCGTCAAGGAACGGCAGATCATCCTCTACGGCAATAACGGTGACCCGCTGCGGGTCAAGTACTTCAACAGCGAGGGCAAGCGCCGCTGGTACGAGACCTCCTACGAGGGCATCATTCCGAACCTCGAGCGCCGCCACCGGGAGACGGAGTCGGAATTCATCCGCGCGGAGATCGAGCGGCTGATGAGCACCAAGCCGTGCCCGGTCTGCAAGGGCAAGCGGCTCAAGCCGGAATACCTGGCGGTGACGATCGCGGATCGATCCATCATGGACGTCTGTGAGATGTCCGTCGACGCCGCGCAGCAGTGGTTCGCAGCCCTCAAATTGCCGGATCGAGAGCTGCTGATCGCGCGCGGCATCCTCAAGGAGATCCGCGAGCGGCTCCAGTTCCTGGTCGACGTTGGTCTGGACTACCTGAACCTGGCGCGGTCGGCGGACTCGCTTTCGGGGGGCGAGGCGCAGCGCATCCGGCTGGCAACGCAAATCGGGTCGAAGCTGATGGGCGTGCTGTACATCCTGGACGAGCCGTCGATCGGCCTGCACCAGCGCGACAACCGCAAGCTGATCAACACCCTGCTGGCGCTGCGCGACATCGGAAACACCGTAGTCGTGATCGAGCACGATGAGGAGACGATCCGCACGGCGGACTTCATCGTTGACATCGGTCCCGGGGCCGGGGAGCATGGCGGGCGGATCGTCGCCGCCGGCACGATCGACGATATCCTCACGTCGCCCGAATCGATCACGGGCGCCTTCCTCCGCGGCGAGCGCGGCATTCCCCTGCCGGCGCACCGACGCAAGGGTAATGGCCAGATGCTCGTCGTGCGCGGCGCCAGCGAGAACAACCTGAAGAACATCGATGTCTACTTCCCCCTGGGCAAACTGATCTGTGTCTCGGGCGTCAGCGGCTCCGGCAAGAGCACGCTGGTCAGCGACATCCTGTACCGGCGGCTGGCCCAGCATTTCTACCGCGCCAAGGACCGACCGGGCGCCCACCGCGAGATTTCCGGCCTGAATTTCATCGACAAGGTCATCAACGTCGACCAGTCGCCGATCGGTCGCACGCCGCGCTCGAACCCGGCAACGTATACCGGCGTCTTCACCTACATCCGCGAGCTCTTCGCCGAGATGCCGGAGGCGCGAGTGCGCGGCTACAAGCCTGGTCGCTTCAGCTTCAACGTCAAGGGGGGACGCTGCGAAAACTGTGAGGGGGACGGGATCATCAAGATCGAGATGCATTTCCTGCCCGACGTCTACGTGCCGTGTGAGGTGTGCAAGGGCAAGCGCTACAACAAGGAGGCCCTGGAAGTCACCTATCGCGGCAAGACGATCGCCGATGTCCTGGACATGAGCGTCGAGGAGGCAACGGAGTTCTTCGATCGCATTCCACGCATCAAGCGGAAGCTACAAACCCTGTGCGAGGTGGGCCTGGGCTACATCCGGCTGGGCCAGCCGGCGACGCAGCTCTCCGGCGGGGAGGCGCAGCGGGTGAAGCTGACCGAGGAGCTCAGCCGCCGCGACACCGGGAAGACCTTCTACATCCTGGACGAGCCGACCACGGGGCTGCATTTCGCCGACATCGAGCGCCTGCTCAACGTCCTGCATCGGCTGGTCGATGCCGGCAATACCGTGGTCGTCATCGAGCACAACCTCGATGTCCTCAAAACGGCGGACTACATCATCGATCTGGGACCCGAAGGCGGCGACAAGGGTGGGCAGGTGCTCGCGGCCGGATCACCGGAAGAGGTCGCCCGCAATCCACGCTCCTACACCGGCCAGTACCTGCGGCGTGTCCTCGACTCGGAGCTCGCGATAGCCTGAGGGCGTGGCGACCACAACGCAAAAGCCGGGGCTGATCACCGAGCGCCCGGACTATCTGAAGGAACGCCTCAAGGCGCTGCCCGAGACGCCCGGCGTGTACCTGATGCGCGACCTGCAGGGCCGGGTGATCTATGCCGGCAAGGCGCTCAGCCTGCGCAACCGCGTCCCCAACTATTTCCAGGCCTCGAGCGTGCTCCCGGAGCACATCGCCGCCATGGTGGCGCGCGTCTACGACTTCGAGGTGATCACCACCGCGACCGAGAAGGAGGCGCTGGTGCTGGAGCAGACGATGATCAAGCGCCACCGGCCGCGCTTCAACATCCGGCTGCGGGACGACAAGAACTACCTGTATATCAAACTACCGCTGAACCAGGACTTTCCGCGGATCACCCTGGTGCGGCGTCCGGCCACCGATGGCGCCCGCTACTGGGGACCATACACGCACGCGATTGCGCTGCGCACGACGCTCAAGACGGTTCGCCGTGTCATTCCGTATCGCAGCTGCAAGGACTCTGAATTCGCGCTCGGACGGCCCTGCTTCTACTACCACCTCAACCTCTGCCCCGCTCCCTGCGCCGGCTTCATCACCCGCGAGCAGTACCACGAGCAGCTGGAGCAGGTGGCGAGCTTCCTGGACGGTCGCTCTGACCTCGTGGCGCGGCGGCTCAAACAGCAGATGCAGCAAGCGGCCGACAAGCTCGAATACGAGGCCGCCGCCCGCTACCGCGACCGGCTCGACGCCATGGAGCGGATGGCCGAGCGGCAGAAGGTGCTCGCGATGAGCCGCTACGACCAGGACCTGTTCGGGTTGGCACGCGCCAACGGCCAGGGCTCGGTACGGGTCTTCAGCGTGCGCGAGGGGCGGCTCTCCGGCTCGGAAAACTTCGACCTGGTCGGCCTCGGCAAAGACCAGTCGAACGGCGATGTCCTCAACGCCTTCGTCAGTCAGTACTATGCCAACGCCACCCATATCCCGAAGGACGTCTTCGTCCCCGAGGCGCTGCCGGACCGCGCGGTGATCGAGCAATGGCTCAGCGAGCGGCGGGGCAGCCAGGTGTCGGTGCGGGTTCCGCAGCGAGGAAAACAGCGGGAGCTGCTGCAGCAAGCGGCGGCCAACGCCGCCGAGACCATGCGGCAGATGCGGATCACGCTCGACTACGACGCCCAGCGAACCGCCTCACTGCTGAACGACCTGCAGGCAAAGCTCGAGCTACCGTCGTTGCCGATTCGAATCGAGTGCTACGACATCTCGAACATCCAGGGCAAGTCGCCCGTCGGCTCGATGGTGGTCTTCGAGGATGGGCGCCCCAAGCCGGCGCACTACCGGCACTTTCGGATCAAGACGGTGCAGGGGCCGAACGACTTCGCGATGCTGCAGGAGGTGCTGCGCCGGCGATTCGGCCGGCTGGCCCGCTCCGAGGAGGGCATCCCCGAGGAGCCGAGCTTCAGCCATGTCCCCGACCTGTTGCTGGTCGATGGGGGAAAGGGCCAGCTCTCGGCGGCGCGCGAGGTGATGGAGGCGATGGGCCTGGCCGCAGTCCCGACCTTTGGCCTGGCCAAGGAGCAGGAGGAGCTGTTCCGGCCCGGACAGAGCGAGCCGATCCGGCTCCCACTCGACTCGGAGGCGATGTTCCTGGTGCAGCGGATCCGGGACGAGGCGCATCGGTTCGCCATCACCTTTCACCGGGTGGTGCGCAAGAAGCACGCCTTTGCGTCGGTGCTGGACGGCATCAGCGGCCTGGGTCCGGTGCGCCGGCGCGCGCTGCTGCGGCAGTTCGGCAGCATCGAGAGCATCCGCAACGCCAGCGTCGAGGAGCTGTTGGCGGTCAAAGGCATCACCCGGCCGGTCGCGGTGGCCATCAAGGAAATCCTCTGACATAATCGCGCCATGGATCTGCGGACCGCGAAATGCTCGTTTTGCGGGAAGGCGCAGAGCGATGACCGCCGGCTGATTGCGGGGCCTGGCGTCTACATCTGCAACCAGTGCGTGGCGCTTTGCAACGAGGTCCTCGCCCACGATCCGCCGGCCGAGCCGCCGAAGCCGCCCGCCTCGCCAGCGGGGTGGGTCCGCCAGGTCTTTCACCGGTAACCGGTCCGGGGTGCCAGCCTAGGGGCTGACCGCCGTTATAGGGGCGTGCCGGACTCCGCCGATCTGTCCAGCGCGCTCGGCGAGGCCCTCGACCACGGCCGCCAGCTCGTGGCGCGTATCGACGCCCTGTCGGGGACCGTCCGAAGCGAGTTGGCCCGGCACGAGCAGGCCGGCGAGGCCTGGGCGGACGAGCGCCAGAAGCTCCAGGATGAGACCGGCAAGCTCCGCCAGCAGCTCGATGCGCTGAACTCATCGCTGGCCGGACTTCGGGAGAACGTCCGGCGCCTGGAGGGGGAGCGAGACCAGATCGCTGCCGACCGCGACCAGATGCGAGAGGGGCGCGAGGCCGCTGAACGGCAGGGCGCCGAGGCGACCGCCGAGATCGGCAAGCTCAGGGAACAGCTGGCGGGCCTGACCCGTGACCGGGACGCATTGCAGGCCGATCAGATCCAGTGGGGCCTCGACCGGGAGCAGCTCCTGGCCGAGCAGGCAAAGTTGAAGGAGCGGGCCTCCGCCTTCGAAGCCGACCTGGCGAACGAGCGCAGCGACTACCAGTCTCTTCAGGCCCAGCACGCCGAGATGGTCGCCCAGTCCGGCAAGCTGGCGGCCGACTGGGCCACGCGCCGTCAGGCGCTGGCCGCCGAGATCGCCGCCCAGAACGAGGAGATGGACGAGGTGCGCAAGGCATTGCAGGCGGCCGAGGAGCGCGCCCGGCGCCCGGCCCCCGCGCCGGTCGTCCTCAGCTCTCCCACGTCGGTCGTGCCTGGCGAGGCGGCCCACAACATCAACTCACGGCTCAACGCCCTGATCGGGTTCTCCAGCGTGCTGCTCGATGAGCGCGGCAACCCGCTCAGCGTGGAGGAGCGCCGGGAATACCTCAAGTACGTCCACGACAGTGCCGTCAAGCTCGGGCAGGCGGTGCACGCTCTGACCGGCAGCCGGCCGGCCAGCGCCGAACCACTGACCATCGTCGATGCCGAGCGCCGGCCGCCGGACATCCTGGTTGCGGACAACGACCAGGCCTCGCGCCAGCGGATCGAGCCCTTTCTCAAGCGCGCCGGCTACGAAGTCGTCTACGTCGAGAACGGCCCGCGAGCGCTCGAGAAGGCGGGGCATCTGCAACCGCTCGCCATCCTGGTGGACGCCCAGATCCCACCCAACGGAGCGGCGGCGCTGGTGCG
>DATASI010000106.1:0-4395 GCA_036269255.1 Candidatus Dormiibacterota bacterium | reverse complement strand
GACCAGGGCCAGGCTGGTCTGCGTTTCCTGCCAGATGTTGCGCGCGTAGTCGCGCTGGCTGCTGTCACTCAGGTCGGCGCCGGGCGCCATGAACGGCGGGACGTGCAGACAGACGACGAGGGCCAGCAGGCTGATGACGAGGGTAAGCGCGACATGTCCGAGGCGCAGATCCCCGGGCAGCCGGAATCGGCTGATCCGAAGAGTCCGCAAGGCCGCCACCGTCACAGCGGTGTAACTTGGGGACGGCAGAATTCCGTCACCGGTCCTGCGAGCCGGATCCCGACGCGCGAGCGGCGTTCAGCGAAGCTCGGCGATGGCCGCGTGCTTGCCGCGCGGATGGGTGTAGACGAAGTTGCCCGCGACCAGCACGGTCGCCCCCGCCTCGCGCGCCGCGCGTCCGGTCTGCGCCGTGACGCCCCCATCGACCTCGATCTCGAGCTTGGGATTGAGCCGGTCGCGCATCGCCCGGGCTGCCTGGATCCGAGCCAGGCTGGCCTCGATGAAGTGCTGGCCTCCCCAGCCGGGATTGACCGACATCATGACCAGCAGGTCTGCCTCCTTCATGACCGGCTCGAGCAGCGCGAGCGGGCTCCCTGGGTTCAGGCAGACTCCCGGCTTGAGGCCGGCGGCTCGGATGCTGTCCAGGACCCGGTGGATGTGCCGGGTTGCCTCGACGTGGACCGAGAGCGTGTTGGCACCGGCGTCACGAAAGGCCTCGATGTAGCGCTCCGGATTTTCGATCATCAGGTGGACATCGAAGGGAAGCTTGGCGTAGCGGCGACAGTGCTCGACGGTTCGGGCGCCGATGGTGATCGGCGGGACGAAATGCCCGTCCATGACGTCGAAGTGCACCCAGTCGGCGCCGGCGAGCTCCAGGGCGGCGACCTCTTCGCCCAGCCGGCTGAAGTCGGCCGAAAGGAGCGAGGGCGCGATCAGCACTAGCCGACAGTCGGGATGCTGATCGTGACCGACGAATCGAAGTCGTGGTAGTTGGCGGTGACGCTGGCCGTCGCGTGCATCATCGATCCAGCCGGAAGCTGGCTGCCCGACGCGGAGCCAAGTGAACCAAGCGAGCCCATCAACTGGTTGAGATCGATGCTGTAGTCGGCGTTGGTCGAGACCCGGCGCACCAGGTGATCGTCCTTCCCAAACCAGACGTCGACCGTGAGGGTGCCGCTGTTGAGGACCTGTTTGATCGCCGCCAGCGCCTGCGGGTTCGGCGCCGATGCGCTGTTGAGGCTGGTCAGCAGCTTGGCCTTATCGGGCGTCAGCTGGTAGTGATGGACCGCGGTTCCGTTGAGGCTCGTATCGCCGAGATCCTTGATCGACTTCGCGTTCTTGAGGTACTGGCTGTACGAGAGCGGATCCGCCTGAACGAGCTGATCGGTGATGCTGGCAGACGCCGTCGAGACCTGCCACTTCCCGGTGAGCGGGTTTTTGACGTACGCCTTGCCGGCCGCCACGATGACCTCGGTGGCTACCGAAAAGCTGGACATCTTGAGGTTGGCTGTGAGCTGGTAGCGATCGGGGAACTGCGCTTGGCCGGTGCCACTGAGGGTTGCCGTCACCGCGCCGCCGGCTCCGGCCAGGCCCTGCGTCATCGCCGCAGGCAGCGTCATGGTCACGGTCCCCTGGATGTCGAACTTCGCGGTTTTGAGCTGGCTGGACCGCTGCGCCGCCGCGGAGAGCGCTTGCTGTGGAGTCTCGGCTTTCGCCAGCGGTGACCCGCAGGCCGCCAGCGCGGCAACCATCAACAGGCTCGCGAAAAGGCGTTTCACGGGGCTTCCTGAGTATATCGGCGCACTCGCAAGCCCCTTCCTGCCGTGGACAACGATGGTGTTACGAGCTGGCTACGGGCGGAACGCTGACCGTGACGGCGCTATTGAAGTCGTGGTAGTTGATGGTGGCGTTGACGACCGCATGGACCGTCGCCCCGGCGGGCAGCGTCATGCCGGCGGGCAGTTGCTGCCCGGACGCCTGCATCACCTGGTTGAGGTCGATGGTCGCGTCGGTGTCGTCCTTGAGCCGGTGCAGCAGCTGGTCGTCCTTGCCGATCCAGGCCTCGAGCCTGACGCTGCCGTTCTGCAGCATCGATCGCATCAGGTCACGCGCCTGCTGAGTCGATGCCTGGTCGGCGATCTTGTTCTTGTCGGGCGTGATCTGATAGTGATGCACGGCCACGCCGCTGAGGGTCGTGTCGCCCAGGTCTTTGACCGACTGCGCCGTCTTCAGCACCGCCGCGCCCGACAGGGGATCGGTCTGGTTGCTGAACTGCAACAGCTGGTTGGCCGCCGATACCTCGCTGTAGGCGCCGGATTGCGGGTCCTTCAGGTAGATCTTGCCGGCCGCAAACACCATGTCGGTCGAGACCGTGACCGAACCGGTCTTGACCTGCATCGACATCGCCGCCTGATCGGGAAACTTTGCTTTGCCGCTGCCGCTGAGATCGATGGTCAGATTGGAAAGCGCCGCCCCTTGCGGTCCGAGGCTTTGGGTAAACGCCGGTGGAAACTGCTCGAGGATGCTCGTCGTCATGTCGAATTTCGCCGACTTCAGCTGGCCCATCTTCTGGCTGGCGCCGCTCACAACCTGTTCGGGCGTTTGCGCATTCTGCCCGGCTCCGCCGCAGGCAGCCAGCGAGGCGACGGCGCAAAGGACGGCGATCAGCCGCTTCATGGTCCCAACTCGAGTCTAGGCAGCTTGGAGCCAGGGGGGCAAGTCGGCGAGACGGGTGATGACGTGCGAGGGGGTGATCCCGTCGATTTCGACGGCGCCGGGGTGGCGCAGCCAGACGCTGGCGATGCCGGCATTGATCGCGCCGGCGATGTCCGTATCGAGCCGGTCTCCGACCATGCAACTGAGCTCGAGCGGCACGCCCAGCCGGCGGGCAGCTTCGAGGTAGATCGCCGGATCGGGCTTCGCTCGTCCGAAATCGCGGGAGGTGACGAGCGCATCGATGAAACCGGCGACCCCCGCCTGCTCGAGCACCTGGGCAACCTCGAGATCGCCGGAGCCCACCGTGTTGGAGATCACCCCGATGCGAAAACGCGGCTTGAGCGCCGCCAGGGTCTGGACCGCGCCCTCGATCGGCTGGATCTCCATCTCCCATAGGTGCTTGCCCGGCTCCTCGACGACCAGCGTGTTCCCGGCATCGAAGAAGACCGCCCGAAGCCGAGCTGCCATCAGCCTGCCGATCGCGACGGCTGCAGCTGGCGCGCCCGCAGCTGGCCGCAGGCCGCATCGATATCGAGGCCACGGGTCGCCCGAATCGTGGTTGAGATGCCGGCCTCCTGCAGCACCGCCTGAAAGGCCTGCGCTCGCTGCTTCGATGGTGGCGACAGCGGGCTTCCCTCGATCCGGTTCATCGGGATCAGGTTGACGTGGCTGAGCCGATGCCTGACAAGGATCGCGAGCCGGCGCGCCTGCTCGGGGCTGTCATTCACGCCCTCGAGTAGGACGTACTCATAACTGGTGCGGCGCCCCGTGCGCTCCGCGTAGGCTCGCGCCGCCGCGATGACGGCGGCGATCGGGTACTTCCGGTTGACCGGGATCAGACTGCTGCGTAGCTCATCGTCGGGCGCGTGCAACGAGATCGCCAGGTTGACCGGCAGGCCTTCGGCGCCCAAGCGCTCGATAAAGGGGACGAGCCCGATGGTGGACACCGTCACCCGTCGCGGGCTGAAGTTCAGCGTGCCTGGATCGGCCCAGCGGCGGATGGCGCCCACCACCGCGCCGTAGTTGTTCATGGGTTCGCCCATCCCCATGAAGACGACATTGGTGAGCGATCGCTGCTGCTGGGCAAGGTCACGGCTGGCCGCGAGAAACTGGTCGACGATCTCGGCCTGGTTGAGGTTGCGATCGAATCCCGACTTCCCGGTGGCGCAAAAGCTGCAGCCGATCGGGCAACCAACCTGTGAGCTGACGCAGATCGTGGTGCGTCCCCGGGAGCTCGCGCTTGCGGGGTAATGCATCACCACCGTCTCGATCGTCCGGTTGTCGGTCAGCTTGAACAGATACTTGACCGTCTGACCGTCATCCGCCGATCGGCGAAGGTGCGGCCTGACCGAGCTCAGCACAAAGGCCTGTTGCAGGGCGCCCCGGGCGCTCGCCGGCAGCGTTCGCATGTCGCTAAAGGACGGCGCCAGGTGCCGCCAGAACCAAGTTCTCGCCTGGTCGGCGCGGTAGGCCGGCTCGCCGGCGGCGGCGAGGACCGAGTGCAGCGCTTCCGTCGCCGCGGTCGAGAAGGGCGCTGGATCGCTGCTGAGCACCTTCAGATTGGCCGATTCTACCCGCCGGCTCTCTGGCCGACCTCGTCGAGAACTCTCAGCGCAATCGTGCCGGGTTCGTCACTCCGCGTGAAAGGATCGCCGATCAGGCGGCGTTTCACCTGCATCG
>DATASI010000105.1:0-9875 GCA_036269255.1 Candidatus Dormiibacterota bacterium | reverse complement strand
AGCGCGACGAAGAGCACGCACCAGCCGGCAATTCCGGCCATCCAGATGGCGGTATCCCGAGCTACCCGCCGGCGGCCCCGTCGCTCGACCCGGCGGCCACGCCTGGCGGCCAACCGGTACGCCCCCGCGATCGACATTGCTTCTTTGCCTACCTTGACGTTGAGTTAATTAGTCGCTGCGTTACTAAGATGTCACGGAGAGTTGGGCATGTCAAGAAACAAGTTTCTTGATAGCGCCGCACTACCCACACCGCACGGGAATTCCGTCCCCCCGCTTCAGGGGAGGGCAGGGTTGGGGACTTTAGCCCGCGAAGGCGGCTTTATCGACGATGAACGCCAGTTCCCCGTCCGACGGTTGGACCAGGCTCGCCGGCAAGGCTGGATCGCGCCGCAAGACGCGGGCCAGCGCCTCCCGTTTGCCGCTGCCCGAGACCATGAAAAGCACGGCGCGCGCGGCGTTCAGCGCCGGCAGGGACAGGGTCAGCCGCTCGGGAGGCGGCTTCGGCGCGTTCAAGACGGCAACCACTGGGGTCTGGTATTTCAGCGCCGGGTGGCCGGGAAAGAGCGAGGCGGTGTGCCCGTCCTCCCCCATCCCCAGATGAATGATGTCGAAGCGAGGCATGCCGTGGGCGTCCGTGGGAACCCGGGCCAGCGCCGGCATCGGATCGCCGACCAGCGGAAAGACCTGGTTCGGCGGAATTGGTACGCGGTCCAGGAGAGCGCTCCGGGCCATGAAGTAGTTGCTGGCCGGATCGTCGAGCGGTACCTGGCGCTCGTCCGACCAGTAGACGAAGAGCTTGGCCCAGGGCAGGCCGTCTTTGTAGGGAGGATTGGCCAGCCGCTGGTAGCAACCTCGCGGGGTTTCCCCACCGGCGAGCGCCAGATAGCAGGCTCCGCGGGCGGCGACCGCCGTCTGAATCCGGTCGGCCGTCCAGGCTGCGGCCCGTTCGGCAAGCTCCTGCGGGCTGTCGACGACGATCGGGCTGATCTCGACCAAGTGCCCTTTCGGGCTCATTCCATGGCGGCGGCGAGGGCTTCTTCGAAGAGCACATCGTGCGCCGGCAGGGTCAGCTGAATCGCCAGCAGGTCCTCATAGGTTCGGGCGGGGACACCGACCGTTCGGGATCCGGCGTCGTGTTCCCCGATGCGAATTTCAGCCGCCAGCCTGCCTCCGGGGATGCGCCGTACCGTGAAGCGGGCTTTATCCGGACCGGTGCCGGTGTAGAGATCGAAACGGGCGACGCGATGGTCGTGGGAATCGTCCTCCACGAACTCCACCGGTACCTCGACTCCGACTGTACCCATGCGGCTCTTCAGCCAGCCGGCAAGGAGCAAGGCCTGGGCAATCGGCCGTTCCGCCCCGTACGCAATCACGGCGCCCTGGATCTCGCCCAGCCGAGACAGCATGTCGGGCATATCGAAGAACTGTGCCGTCAGGTGGCGCCAGGGAACCAGCCGCGCCCAGTTGAAGTCGCTGATCGACGTCTGGCTCGCGCCGCTGTGGGCGCAGTCGAGGAGAAGCCGCAGATGCCTGCGCTCGAAGCCATCGTCCGTATCGACCACCAGCCGGTCGCACAACGCGCAGAGCTCGCCGAACAGCTGGCTCTCGAAGTTCGGCAGCCCAGGCCACCACAGCATCACCGGCAGCTCGGAGATCAGCAGCGGGGTGACGACGCTGGACAGGTGCTTGGCTACCTCACCGTGCGCGTGCAGGATGACCTGCTCGGTCGAGACCCGGTGGCCGCTGTCGCTGCGGGTCTCGGCCGAAACCTCGGCCTCGAGCTTTTCTCCCGAGCGATGCTCCTGCGCCAGCAGGATGAGCGTCCGAGAGGGATGCGTGATCGAAAGGCCGTCGAGCACTTTCTTGATTCGAGCCAGCTGCGATTCGTCGCTGACCACCGTGATCATGTTGAGGACACTGGCACGCGCCTCGGCGGCCGCATGTTCCGCTGCTTCGGAATACTGATCGTCGTGCAGGCCCCAGCGAACGCGCTCCAGCTCCTCCTTGATCTGGTTGACGTCGACGGTGACCGCGGTGCTGATGTCGTGGTGATCGTTCACGGCCGCCTCCATCGACGCCCTTCGCGTTCGAGCAAGGCATCTGCCGCTTCGGGTCCCCAGGTGCCTGCCGCGTAATTCGGGAAGTCGGGCGGCGGCTGTTTCGCCCATTCGCTCGCGATATGGTCCGACAACGCCCAGGCCCGCTCCACTTCGTCGACGCGCGCAAAGAGCGTGGCGTCGCCCAGCAGGCAGTCCAGGACCAACCGCTCGTAGGCATCCGGCGATTCGACCAGGAACGACGAGCCGTAGAAGAAGTCCATGTTGACGGTCCGGATTCGCATCACCGGCCCCGGGATCTTGGCGGCGATCTTGAGCGATGCGCCTTCGTGCGGCTGGATCCGCATCACCAGCACGTTCGGCGCCAGTCCCTGCACCGCCGTCTTGGCAAAGGGCAGGTGCGGCGCGTTCTTGAACTGAATCGCAATTTCCGATGCGCGGCTGGGCAGGCGTTTCCCGGTGCGAAGGTAGAACGGGGTGTCGGCCCAGCGCCAGTTGTCGATCATCAGGCGCACGGCAACGTAGGTCTCCGTGGTCGAGTTCGGCGCCACGTCGGCCTCCTGGCTATAGCCCACCACTTGCTGCCCGGCGACCCAGCCGGGACCGTACTGCCCGCGAACGACATCGTTGGCGACGTCAATGGGATGGATCGCCTTGAGCACCTTCACCTTCTCGTCGCGGACGGTGTCGGCGTCGAAGTTGGGCGGCGCCTCCATGGCCGCGATGCTGAGCAGCTGCAGCAGGTGGTTCTGGAAGATGTCGCGCAGCGCCCCAGCGCTCTCGTAATACTTCCCCCGCTTCTCGATACCGATATCCTCCGCCACGGTGATCTGGACGTGATCGACGTAGCGCCGATTCCAGATCGGCTCGAAGATGCCGTTGGCGAAGCGGAAGACCATCACGTTCTGGACGGTCTCCTTGCCCAGGTAGTGGTCGATGCGGAAGATCTGCGACTCGCTGAAAACGGTGTGGATGACCTGGTTCAGTTCCTTTGCGCTCGCCAGGTCATGGCCGAAGGGCTTCTCCACCACCACGCGTTTCCAGCCGCCCTCCTGGCGGGCCAGGCCGGACGCCTTCAACTGCTCGATGATCACCGGGAAAAACGCCGGCAAGGTCGCGAAGTAGAAGAGCCGGTTGCCGTTGGTACCGCGTTCTTCATCGATTTGCTCCAGCGCTTTCGCCAGCCGCTGGTATCCCGCGCTGTCATCGAAGGCCATCGGAATGTACGAGAGACCCTGGGAAAACGCGTGCCAGACCGAGTGATCGACCGGCTGCGTTCGCGAGTTCTTCTTGACGGCCTCTTCCATCTCGTTTCGGAATTCCTGGTCGGACCAGGGTGTGCGAGCGATGCCAATGACGCTGAAGCCGCTTGGCAGATAGCGGTTGAGTGTCAGGTTGTAGAGCGCCGGCATCAATTTCTTGTGGGTGAGGTCGCCGGAGGCGCCGAAAATGACCATCACCGCCGGGTCGGGCGTTCGCGGAAGGATCAGCCCATCGCGAAGCACATTGCGCTCGAGCGTCGCCTGGGCCATGGCTACTCCGTTTTCACGGCGTGACCGCCGAACTCGTTGCGGAGGGCGGCCAGCACCTTGGCCGCGAACGAGTCCTCCTGCCGGGAGCGAAAGCGCATGAACAGGCTCATCGCTAGGGCCGGGGCGGGCACCGCATGCTCGATCGCTTCCTCGAGCGTCCAGCGTCCCTCCCCCGTGTCCTCGACATAGCCGCGAATGTGCTCGAGGCCGGGATCGTTCTCGAGGGCCGACTCGGCGAGCTCGAGCAACCATGAGCGAACGACGCTCCCGTGATTCCACAGCGCCGCCAGTTGGTGCAGGTCGAAGTTGAAGGGCGACGCCTGCAGGATCTCGAAGCCCTCGGCGTACCCCTGCATCATCGAGTACTCGATCCCGTTATGCACCATCTTCGAGTAATGCCCGGCCCCCGACGGACCGACATAGGCGTAGCCGCCGGGCGGCGCGAGCGTCTTGAAGATCGGCTCGACCTGCTTGAAGATCGCTTCTTTCCCGCCGACCATGAGGCAGAAGCCTTCTTTCAGCCCCCAGACGCCGCCACTCACACCCGCGTCGAGAAACTCGATCTGCTGCGAGTGCAGCATCTCCGACCGACGAATCGAATCCCGGTAGTTGGAATTGCCGCCATCGATGATGACGTCGCCCGGTGACAGGCTGCCCTCGAGACTCTGGATCGTCTCGTCGATCGGCGGCCCGGCGGGAATCATCAACCAGATGACCCGGGGCGGCTTCAATTTCTGCCCGAGATCTTGCAGGCTGGAGCTCGGACTCGCGCCGGCCTTGGCCACCGCCTCGACCGCCTTGCTCGCGTACCGGTCGAAGACCACGACGTCGTGCCCACCCTGCAACAACCGCTCCGTCATCCCAGCCCCCATGCGGCCGAGCCCGATCATCGCGAGCTGCACTCAGGCCACCTCGACCGTGGCACCAACCGCCTGTCCGATCTTGACCAGCCCCTGGGCGACGTCGCGCAGCTGGACCCGGAGGACGCGGCGCCCATGGTTGCGCAGCGCCTGGAAATCGCCGAGCGCTTGCGCCTGCTTGAGGACGCCGAAGGAGAACGGCTGCCCGGGGATCTTGATGTCGTTGACATCGTCACCGACGATTTCGATGAAGACGCCGGTGTTGGGACCACCCTTGTGCAGCTGGCCGGTCGAATGCAGGTAGCGAGGGCCATAGCCGACCGTCGTGGCGACGCGGTACTTGTCGCGGACCGCGAGCCGGATGGCGTTGAGGGCGCTGTCGTGCTCCTCGTCCGGTGCGATGTAGGCCAGGATGGCGAAGTAATCACCAGCCTTGATCTGCTTCAGGAGGGTTCCTATCGCAGCCTCTAAGGTTGCGCCGTTCTGGCCGGCCCAGCGAATCCCGTCGCCAACGGTCGGCGGGTTCGACTCCTTCAGGACCCTGGCGGTCAGATCCTTCGCCTCCTGGACATTCGGCTGGTCGAAGACGTTGATGCCGAGAATGCTGCCGGCGACGGCGATCGCGAACTCCCAGCGGAAGAACTCGGCACCCAGCGCGAGTGGATCGCTCATCTCGAGGGTGACCACCGGATGGCCCGCCTTGGCCAGACGCTCGATCTTCTCCCTCCCCCTCTGGGGGAAGGCCGGCGCGTGGGCCAATGAGAGTTCGACGAAGAGCCGGTCATTGCCGTAGACCTGCGGCTCGCCAAGCTCCTCCAGCGCGACCGGCACCAGGCCTTTCCCTTCCTTGCCTGTGCTCTCGGCGATCAGCTGCTCGGCCCAGGTCCCGAAGGTCTTGATCGGATCCGGTGCAACGATCGTGATCTTGTCGCGGCCGGCCTTTGCTGACTCCGCGAATACCGCCCCCAGCCAGGCGCCGGGGTTTTCCGCGACCGGCACCGAGGGCGAACACGCCTGCACCATCGACTGCGCGCGGTCGAGCAAGCCGCTGAGGTCGACGCCACCAAGGGCCGCCGGCACCAGGCCGAAGTAGGACAGGGCGGAATACCGGCCGCCGATGTCGGCCGGGTTGAGGAACGTCCGTCGAAATCCCCGCTGATCGGCGTCCGCTGCCAATGACGTGCCCGGATCCGTGATCGCGATGAACTGCCGGGACTGGCCGCCGGTCCGCTCCCAGAAATAGTGGTAGTGCGACAGGGTCTCCAGCGTCGTCCCTGACTTCGAGGCGACGATAAAGACCGTCTTCTTGAGGTCGATCGCCTGCTCCAGCGCGGCAATCGCCGCAGGGTCCGTCGTGTCCATGACATGCACGGTCAGTGCGCCGGCCGGGGCCGCGAAGCTCTGGGCAAAGACTTCGGGAGCCAGGCTGCTGCCGCCCATGCCGAGGACGACGGCCTCGCGAAAGCCATCCTGATAGAGCTCACGGGCCAGGCCCTGCAGGTCGGCAATTCGGCCTTTCATGCGATCGGCGACGCCGAGCCAGCCAAGCCGCTCGCGGATCTCCTTCTGGACCGCGGGATCCGACTTCCACAGCGACGCGTCTCCCCCCTCGAGGCGGCGCACCACCTGGTCCCGTTCCAACTGCTCGAGACGTTGTTCGACCGGCCGCGCCAGCGGGCCGAGCTCGGCGTCGTTCACGCCGCGCCTTGCGCCAGCTTCTGCTTCTTTTGCGCGATCTCCTTCAAGAGGTTGTCGACCGAATCTGCGAACAACTTCACCCCGTCGACCTGCAAATCGTAGGTGACTTTCTCGATGTCGATACCGATGGCGGCCAGATCCCGCATCAGCTTTTCGGCGCCGGCGACGTTTTCCAGGATGCTGTTAGGACGGACCTCGCCGTGCTCCTTGAAGGCGAGCAGCGTTTGCTCCGGCATGGTGTTGACGGTCTCGCGGCCGATCAATTCCTCGACATACATTACGTCGTTGTAGTTGGGGTTCTTCGTACTGGTACTCGCCCACAAGCAGCGCTGCACACGGGCAGCATGGGCGCGGAGCTCGGCGAATTCCGGCTCGTTGAAGATCCGTTGAAATGCCTTGTACGCCAGTTTGGCGTTCGCGATCGCTGCCTTGCCCAGCATTGCCTGCAGGCGTTGCTTCTCCGCTGGATCGTGGCTGGTCGCGATTTTCTGCTCGAGCAGTTTGTCAACCGCCGTATCCACGCGACTGACAAAGAAGCTGGCCACCGAGGCGATGTCCAGTGGCTGTCCCTCCTTGAGGCGACGCTGCAGTCCCCGAATGTAGGCCCGCGCCACCTCTTCGTAGAGCGGCACCGAGAACATCAGCGTGATGTTGATGTTGATACCGTCGGCGATGCATTGCTCGATCGCCGGTAAGCCCTCTTTGGTGGCCGGGATCTTGACGAAGATGTTGGGCCGCCCCACACGGTCGTTGAGATCATGAGCCATGTCGATCGTGCCTTGCGTGTCATAGGCCAGGCGGGGAAGGACCTCGATGCTCACATAGCCGTCCTGCTGCTTTGTCTGCTCGTAGACCGGCTTGAGCACGTCAGCCGCCAGCTGGATGTCCTCCACGATCAGGCCGAGCATGATCTCTTCGTCCGATTTGCCGTTCTCCGCGTGCTTGCGAATCGTTTCGTCGTAAAGGCCGCTGCCGCCGATGGCCTTCTCGAAAATCGTCGGGTTCGACGTCATGCCGACCACGGCGTCCTCGTCGATCATTCGCCTCAGCTTGCCGGATGTCATGAGGTCGCGCCGGATGTAATCCAGCCAGACGCTGGTGCCCGCTTCATACAGTTCAAAAAGAGGATTCTTGGCCATCACAACTCCTATCTTGGCTCTAAGCCGCCTTGACTTGAGTCTAAAGGTCGGCTCGCGGGGGCAGCGTCAGAGCGAGCGAGTCAGATCCCGACGCCGCTGAGGGTGAAGCGCTGCGTGCCGTTCGCATCGACGACGTTGACCGCGCCCGAACGTGGGCCGGACCCTTGCGGTTGGAAGGTCACCGTAATCCGGCAGCTCGCCCCCGCGCCCAACGTTGCGCCGCAGCCGGTCGCCATGCTGTAGTCGGCGCCAGTCAGGTCGATGCCGCTGATTGACAGCGGTCCGTTGCCGGCGTTGAAGAGCACGATCGATTGCGGTGCGCTGGCAGTGCCGATGGCGGCACCACCGAAGTTGAGGTAGCTGCCGCTCAGCAATGCCCTCGGCGCGGTCCCCAGGCCATGCAGACCGACGGACTGCGTGCCACCGAGCCCATCGTCATAGAGCGTGAGCGTGGCGCTCCGCGCCCCGAAGCCGTGCGGCGTAAAGCTGAGGTTGATCGCGCAGGAGGCGCCGGGCTGGATCGCACGAATGCAGTTGCTCGACTGCGCGTAGTCGCCGCCGGCGCTGCCGCTGATCCCAATCGCCCGAATGGTCAGCACGCCATTTCCCGTGTTGGTCACATTGACGGCCTCCGGCACCGACCCGCCCAGGTTGGACGCCGGCGAGAGCGACGCCGCGCTGAGGCTGGCAATCGGCTGGAAGCCGACACCATCCAATTGAATGCTTTGTTGCGAGCCCGCCAGCGCACTGCTGTCGTCACTCACCAGCAGGCTGCCGTGACGGGCGCCCGCCGCCGTCGGATTGAAGGTCACGCCGATCGTGCAGGTGATGCCCGGAAGGAGGGTCGGCGGGCAATGCGGCTGCGCCCGGAAGTCGCCGGTTGCGTTGATGCCTGCAATCGTCAGCGGTCCATCGCCATGGTTCGTCAGAGCAATCATTTGGGCTGCCGTGGCGGCGCCGACGTTCGCGCTGAAGCTCAGCCGGCCGGGTCCGAGTTGTGCCGATGGAATCGTGGCCATGCCCGTGACCGGGATCCGGTGTGGACTGTCGAGCGAATCGTCGGCGACGACGATGTAGCCGTCGCGCTCCCCGAGCGTGCTGGGCACAAAGGTCACATTGATGGTGCAGCTCGCGCCCGGCGCCAGGGCCGTCGGGCAGTTGTTGGTCTGAGAGAAATCGCCGTCCTCATGAATGCCGCTGAGATGCAACGGCACCTGGCCGCTGTTGACGAGGACGAAGCCTTCAGCCGTGCTGCTGGTTCCGATGTTGTCGGCGAACGTCAGCGCCTGCTGTTTGAAGGTGGCCGCCGGCTGAGCGAGCGTGCCGGTGACCGGCACCAGCTGCGTGGTCACGGGGTTGCCGGCCGCGTCGTCGCGGACCACCAGGGTATCGGTCTTCGCCGCCATGTCGCTGGGGTCGATCTGACCCATCGTGATCGTGATCTGACACGTGGCGTGCGCGAGCATGACGCTCGGACAGTTGTTGCTCTGTCCGAAATTCGTTCCCTGCTGCAGGCCGATCGAGACGATGTTCAAGGGCCCGTTGCCGTTGTTGGTGAGCGTGATGGTCGCCGGCGTGGGCGCCACGCCGGTGATCGGCTGGTAGATCGCGACCGCGGGCGGGCTCAGCGTGACCAGGGCGGCGGTCGCTTGTCCGCTGAGGACGACCTTCTGTGCCCCACCGATCGCGTCGTTCGGAATCACGACGCTGCCGGTGTGATCACCGGGTGAGCGCGGCTGGAACTGAACCTGGAAGAAGCAGGCACCGCCCGGCTCGAGGCGCGCCTGCGCACAGGTATTTTTCGCTGGGTCGAGGAAGAAGTTGTTCGCGTCGGCCCCGAGATCGACCTTGCCCATCACGAGCAGGCCGCTCCCGGTGCTGGTCACGGTGACGCTCTGCGGCTGGCTGGTCCCGGAGAGATTCGTCGGGTCGAAGTTGACCTGGGTGCGCTGAATGCCCGCCTGCGTCAAGCCAAACCAGCGGATCCGGTTGTTGAAGCTGTCCGCCAGCAGCATGGCTCCGGAGTCTCCCAGCATGCTGACGCCGCGCGGGCCATTCAACTCGCCGCCGAGCGAGGGTCCGCTGTCGGGCGCGGGTCCAGCCGGGGGTAGCGGGGCCTGAGCGACATTGTCGAGGCCGGCGCTTCCCGTGCCCGCGATCGTGGTCACGGTGCCTCCGCCCAGGTCAACCTGACGCAAGCGGTGGTTCAGGAAGTCCGCCACGACCAGACTGCCCTGGTTGAGTGCGACACTCCAGGGCCGGTCGAATTGCGCCGACGCTGCCGATGAGCTCGCTGGAGGCGCGGCGGCCACATCGGCGAAGCCTTCGGCCCCCGTGCCCGCGATGGTCTCAATGGTGTTCTTGGCCGCCGCGTTCAACGGCTTGCCGCTTTTGGGATCCAGCGGGCTCACCGCGTCGACGCGCCGGATGCGGTGATCGAAGCTGTCGGTGATGAAGAGGTTCGGCGGCGTCGCGCTATCCACACTGACGCCATAGGGGAAATACAACCCCGCTTGCGTCGCCGGTCCGCCTTCGCCGCTGAAGCCAAGGGCCCCAGTGCCGGCCACCGTGTAGATATTTTGGCTCCCG
>DATASI010000104.1:0-3377 GCA_036269255.1 Candidatus Dormiibacterota bacterium | reverse complement strand
GGGATGTCCCTTCCTTCGAATCTCGAGAAGGGCCCGGGAGGGGACCCAATTGTTTATCGATCGCCGGCGCCAGCTCTGGCAGGCGCATCGCGATCGCCCGCAACAAGCCGAAGCAGCCGGCCAGCATCATGTCGCCATGTGGAACGGCAAAATGCGGATGCAAGCGCGAGCCGTATAGCAGGCCACGACGTGGCCCGCTCACGCCAAGCCCCTCCGCCGGGAGCGCGGGAGACCCGAGCGTGAGGGCACCGTGGCCCATATCGTCGAAGACCTCCTGATTGCTGAGCGTGCCATCCCGGAGCCGACCGAGGTAGGCCTCCAGCTTTTCGCGAGACAGCTCGCCGGTGTGGTGCTCGAACAGGCCGGTGATTCGGCGCCCCTCGAGCACGGCGGCAATGGTATGAAAATTTCCCAGGTTCGCGACCACCGCAGAGGCGGCGCCCGCGAGCGCCAGGTCGTCGAGCGCACCGAGGATCGCTGCCGGCCCGGTGTCCATCAAAAACATGGGGGCCGAACCGGTCCACGTGCTGGCGACGGCCAGCATCCGAGTCATCCGCTCGGGAATCTCGGTGGCCAGAAAACCAAAGCCCTCCAGCCCGGTTCCGCGCTCGACCTGTTCGCGGAGGTAATCGAAGCGGAACCGGCGGTCACTGACGCCCGGCGGGGCCGCCCCGTGATCGAAGACCGCGACCGCAACCGCGTCGAAGGCCGTCCTGACCCCGAACGCGCCCAGCGCTTGCATCAGCTCAGGCCAGTAGAAATCTCGCATCGCCATCCGGCGAGCCCCGTCCAGGCCACGCTCACCGTCGACAATCCGCACCCCCATCGCCTCGACCCGCGCCAGGTCATCGTCGAAGGTCCGTGCCGCGTCCGGTGTCGCATACACGCGCAGCCCCGCGCGCAAATGCGCCTCGACCGCCCAGTGATCGGGCCCGCCTCCCATCGTCACCCCGGTGAGCAGCAGGTCGACCCGGTCGGCCGTTGCCTGCTTGATCCGCTCGGCAAGCAGCGCCGTCGGCGACGGCATCACCAGCTGGGTGGCGTTCTCAATCACGGTTCCGGCCTCGAAAAGCAGGATGTCCTGGGTGCCCGTCCCGACGTCGATGGCCAGGATCCGCGGTAGGCCGGCCTCAGCCATGGGAAAGCAAGCTCCCCTCGCCGCCTGCGTTCAACCGGTAGCCCATGGATGGTCTCAAGGGGCTCGTTTGCCCAAAATGCCACGGGCCGTTGCAGGCCGAAGCCTCGGGCGAGCTCCGCTGCGGGAGCTGCCGGGTCGAGTACCGAGTCATCGACGGCATCCCGTCCTTCATCATCGCCGCCGGGGGCCCCGCGCCGTTGCCCGGTTGTGCGCTGACCGTGGTCATCCCGGCGTTGAACGAAGCAGCCAGCCTGCAGCAGGTCCTGCCGATCGTGGAACAGACCCTTACCGAGCTCGGCGTCAGTCACGAAGTGATCGTGGTCGACGGCGGCTCGACCGACGGCACCCGTGAGGTGGCCCGCGCCGCCGGTGCGCGGCTGGTGTCGCAGCGGATCCCCGGGTTTGGCGGCGCTTACCGAGCGGGTTTTGAGCAGGCGCGCGGCGAGTTCATCATCACCCAGGACGCGGACGGCTCGCACGATCCCTCCTTCTTGAAGGACCTCTGGATGGCTCGCCAGCAGGCCGAAGTGGTCATCGCCTCCCGCTACGTACCTGGCGGCGCCGCCGAGATGCCCGCCTGGCGGTCGCTGCTCAGCCGGGTGCTGAACACCGTCTTCCGGCGCGGGCTATCCCTGCCGATCCGCGATCTGTCCAGTGGATTCCGGCTCTACCGGCGCGCGGCGCTCGCCGAGCTGACCCTGAGCGCGACCGACTTCGACGTGCTCGAAGAGATTCTGATCAGCGCCCTGGCCGCCGGATTCCAGGTGGTCGAAGTACCTTTCCGCTACAAGGCGCGCGTCGCCGGCCGAAGCCACGCACGCCTCGTCCGCTTCGCTCGCTCTTATCTACGGACCTTTCTGGCGATGTGGCGGCTACGAAATTCGATCGCCTCCGCTGATTACGACGCGCGCGCCTTTGACAGCGTCATTCCTCTCCAGCGCTACTGGCAGCGCCGGCGCCATCGGCTCATCACCCGGCTGGCCGGCGGCGGCGGCCGGGTCCTCGATGTCGGCTGCGGATCGAGCCGCATTCTGGCCTCCAATCCTGCCGTCGTCGGTCTCGACATCGAGCTGCACAAGCTTCGCTACGCGCGCCGATATGGCAATTCCCTGGTGCATGGCTCGATCTTCGAGTTGCCGTTTGCCAATGACAGCTTCGACGCCGTCATCTGCTCGGAGGTCGTCGAGCACATCGCTGCCGAAGAGCGACCCTTCGACGAGCTGTGCCGTGTCCTCAAAGTCGGTGGCAAACTGATCCTGGGAACGCCGGATTACGACCGCTGGCAATGGCGGCTGCTCGAGTGGATCTACGGGCGCGTTTCGCCCGGCGGCTACGCCGACCAGCACATCACCCACTACAGTCGCCAGAATCTCTCGACCTACCTTCAGGGCAAGGGCTTTGCCGTCGAGAGCGTGGATTATGTCGGCGGCTCCGAGATGATCTTCAGTTTGACGAAGCTCGCGCCGATGGCTTCCCCGGTTCCGGCACGCTCGGTACGAACCGCCTTGCGCCTCGAGCGCGGCGGCCAGGCGGCCTGACCACAGCCTGGCGACGCGCTCAGGGACGGCCGATGCGCTGCTTGAAGACCCGCAGAATTTCTTCGGGCGGCGCGGTCATCTGGTCGACGAAGTAGCCACCGTCGAAGTCGAGGCCCTTTGCCCGCAGAAAGCCGGCGCCTGGATGGCGCTTCATCACGGTGACGCCCGGCTTCAGCCGGTAGGCGAGCACGGTCCGCCCGCTGGCCTTCACCAGGGCAACATCGTCGATCTCGTCCCAGGGGAGCAGCGGGCTCTTGCCGGAGCGACGGAAGATCACGCCGTCATCGCTGAATTCAAAGCGCGGGCGGACCGGACCGCGCATCGCGAGAAAGCCGACCAGTGGCGCCGCGATCGCCGCCCAGCCGATTCCACGCCCGGTCAGCAGCAACACGATCCCGCCGATCTCGGTGATGCTGGCCAGCGGAAGAAAGAGCACCCAGGGGAAGCGGGCGTTGACCGTAGTCATGCCACCACGCGGACGCCGCCGGGGATGATCTCGGCCCGCAAGACGTTGCCTCGATAGACCTCACCGTCGACCTCATGCCACTGGACGTCGGGCGCCTTGATCTCGACCGAGCGGGCCTTGCGCTGCATGATGCGCTGGCCGTCGGGACGCTGCCGGACGAGGCTCCAGAGAACACCAAGGCGGTCGCCGGCGGACCGTGGCCGGTAGACGCAGATGTCGATCCAGCCGTCGTCGA
>DATASI010000103.1:0-3202 GCA_036269255.1 Candidatus Dormiibacterota bacterium | reverse complement strand
CGTGAACGGGGGAGGGAAATACCAGCAGGGGCGGATCCCGATAGTGCTTTAAGAGACGGCGGTCTTAGGAGCGGCGGAAAAGGGGGACGATGTTCGCGCCCCGGCCGCGGCGCCGATCGCGCGCGGCCAGCATCAAGGCTTCCTGAGCCTCGAAGAGGAGGTCGGCCGTCCGGTCGACCGATCGATCGATCCCCAGCCTTTCGGTGTAGCCGCCCTCGAGCTGCGCGAGCAGCTGAACGATGCGCCGCCAGATGTGGGTCGGGATCAACTTGATGTCGCGCAACCGACACTCCTCAACCGCATCCAGCAGCCGGTCCGTTTCGCGCAGCTGGTTCTGCGGGGTGCGCGCGGTTTTTCGTTGCCAGGCCCAAAAGCGGTGCTGGGCGATCTCCAGCACGGTGCGCTCGATCATGATCTAACGCGTCATCATAGTCCGGAGATGGAGGAACGGGTTGCCAGCGAGCAGGTTTACGCCGGGAAACTCTTCCAGGTCTTCCGCGACCAGGTGCGTATGTCCAACGGCCACATCACGACCCGTGAAATCGTGCGCCATCCTGGCTCGATCGCGATCATCCCGCGGCAGGCGGATGGGCGGGTCGTCCTCGTCCGCCAGTTCCGTTATGTCACCGGGAAAGAATTGTGGGAGATTCCCGCCGGCACGCTCGACAAGCCGGGAGAATCGGCGCCCGACGCGGCGCGCCGGGAGCTGGGTGAAGAAGCCGGTCTGAAGGCGGAGCAATGGACGACCCTGGGCAGTGCGTATTTGGTGCCTGGCTACAGCAGCGAGCGCATGACCTTCTTCCTGGCCGAGGCGCTATCCGCGACGGAGGCCCACGCCGAGCTGGATGAGTCGTTCAAGGTCAATGCCTTCGACATTCATGACCTGCAGGTGCTGCGCTCCACGGGAGAGCTGGAAGACGCCAAGACGCTGCTGGGTCTGGCCTGGGCCGGCATCCCGATCTGGGAGCTCCCCAGCCGGCGCGTCTAGCCGGCTACTCCTCTTCTTCTCCGCCCTTGGCCTTCTGGTAGGCGGCGATCAGCCCTTGCGCGGCGTGCGCGGGGACTTCCTCGTAGTGCGAGAACCGCATCGTGTAGCGACCGCGGCCCTGCGTGATCGAGCGCAGGTCGATCGGAAATCGATACATGGAGGAGAGCGGCACCTGCGCCCTGACCTTCTCGAGGTGATCGCCGGATGGCTCCATGCCGGCGATCTTTCCGCGCTTCCCGTTGAGGTCGCTGATCACGTCGCCCATGTTGCGGTCGGGAACCAGGACCTCGACGTCCATGATCGGCTCGAGCAGCACCGGCCGAGCGTCCATCACGGCCTGCCGCATCGCCATCGCCCCGGCCAGTTTGAAGGCGATGTCTTTCCCGTCCACCGCATGGGTCGATCCGTCGAGCAAGCTGACCTTGATGTCGACGAGCGGGTTGCCGGTCAGCACGCCCTGCTCCATGGTTTCGCGGACTCCCTTCTCCACGGAGGGCCGGAAGTTCTGAGGGATGGAGCCGCCAAAGATCTTGTCTTCCCAGACGAAGCCGGTGCCACGCGGGACCGGCGCGATCTCGATCACGCAGTGGCCGTAGAGCCCGGCGCCGCCCGACTGTTTCTTGTACTTCTTCTCCGCCCTGGCGCTGCTGGCGATCGTCTCCTGGTACGGCACCCGGGGCACCGAGGTCGCGCCTTCGACGCCGTACTTTCGCTTCATCTTTTCCAGCACCACGTCGAGGTGGACGTCGCCCATCCCCTGGAGCACGGACTCCTTGGTGATCGGCTCATGCGTCAGGGTCAGCGTCGGGTCCTCATCGACCAACTTGACCAGCGCCGCATTGACCTTCTCCTCATCGGCCTTGTTCTTGGCGCTGACCGCCGCGCTGAAGGTCTGGGTCGGATACTCGATCGCCGGAATTCTGAATGCATGATCTCGGCTGGCCAGCGTCTCTCCGGTGCTCGAGAACTGGAGCTTGCTGACGCCGGCGATGTCGCCGGCGACCACTTCGGTGGCCGGCTCGAGCGTCTTCCCCTTTGGATAGCCGATGGCCCCCGGGCGTTCGGGTTGATCTTTGCTCGCGTTGACCAGCGGGGTGCCCGCTGTGAGCGTCCCGGAACAGACTTTGACGTAGCTGATCCTGCCGACAAACGGATCCGCGGTGGTCTTGAAGATGATTGCCGCCAGCGGGCCGTTGGGATCGGCGGTGAGTTGATTCTTGTGTTCGCTGCGCGGATCGACCGCCTCGATCGCCGGTGCTTGTCGGGGAGATGGCAGCAGCCGGACCACCTCATCGAGCAGGCTACCGGCGCCAATCGCCTTCGTGGCGGCGGTGCAGAGGACGGGAACGATGCTGCCCTCCGCGACACCCTTCGCCAGCGCCGTCGTCACCTCGGCATCGCTGAGCTCGCTGGTTTCCAGGTACTTCTCGAGCAGGGTGTCGTCCGTTTCCGCCGCGGCCTCGACCACCGGCGAGCGGCGCGACTCGACCTCCGCCGCCATCTCGGAAGGAATCGGCACTTCTTTGGGCTTGCCGTGCTCGTCGAACTCGTAGGCCTTGCGCGTTACCAGGTCGACGACGCCGCGGAAATCGGCCTCGTGCCCGATGGGCGCCTGGATGGCGACCGGCCGCGGCGAAAACTCCTTGAGGCTGTCAACCGATTTCCAGAAGTCGGCATTCTCCTTGTCCATCTTGTTGACCACGATCATGGTGGGCAGGTTGCGCGAGCGGACCTGTTCCCAGGCAAGCTCGGTGCCGACCACCACGCCGCTGGTGGCGCTGACCACCAGCAGGGCACCTTCGGCGGCGCGCAACGCGCCGAATACCTCACCGACAAAATCCTGAAATCCGGGCGTGTCGAGGACATTGATCTTGTGCTCGCGCCAGGTCAGATGGGCGATCGCGGTGCCGATCGAGATCTTGCGCTTGGTCTCTTCGGGCTCGTAGTCAAAGGTCGTGTTTCCCGCATCGGGCTTGCCCAGGCGGTCAACGGTGCCGCCGGCGTAGAGCATGGCTTCAGCCAGGCTCGTCTTGCCGTCGTGGCTATGGCCGAGCAGGGTGATGTTCCGGATGTTGTCGGGATCGAGCTTTGCCACCGCTTCTCCCCTCGCAAAAGGATAGTAGCGCGGGGCTAGCTGATCGGCGCGAGGGGAATGATCGTGACCGGCTCGCCGGCGTTGACCTGGCTTGTCCCGTGCGGGACCACAATGAAACA
>DATASI010000102.1:0-1867 GCA_036269255.1 Candidatus Dormiibacterota bacterium | reverse complement strand
AGGATCTGCGAGATCGCCGCATCGATCAGCAGCGTGCTGCCGACCATGTCGCGGCACCAGCCGAAATCCACCGAGATCTGCGCCGCGCCGCGCGAACTGGTGGACCGGACATCCAGCACGCCGGGCACGGTGCGGATGGCTTCCTCGACCGGACGAGTGACCAGCAGGGCGGTCTGGTCCGCCGGGCGGCTGCCGGCATCCAGATCGACGACGACGCGGGGGAACGCCACCTGCGGGAACAATCCGACCGGGAGAGAAATCGCCGAGACCATGCCGGCGATCGCCATCGCGATTCCCACAAGAATGATCGAGCGGGAATGCCGCTCGATGAACGCGGCGAATGTCATCGAGCTTCGCGCGTGGATGCGGCCTGTGCGGAGCTGGTGGTGCCTGTGCTTGATTGAGTGGTGGGCCTTGCGTTCACCTGAGTCGTGGATGGCGGGGAAGCGTCGCTCATCCGAACCGGGGCCTTGTCAGAGAGCTGGTAATTCCCCTCCACGACGATCGGGCGCTTTGGGTCCAACTCGCCCTGGAGCACATCGTCGGCTCCAGCCAAACCAGCAACCTTGACGTTCACACGCAATGCCGCAGAGCCGGAGACCTGGAACAAATAGGTTCCGCTGGCATCGCTCTGCACCGCGTCGTGCGGCACGATCCAGCCCCTGAGTTCGCCCACTTTGATGTCGGCGCGGAAGGCGGCGCCGGAGATCACCGAGCCGGCCGGCACCGAGACATCGGCGTCGACGAGGCGCGTCCTCGGGTTGAGCGTGCCGTCGACCCGCAGGATCTGTCCGTCAAGCGCCGCGCCCCCGGCCAGCGGTTCCAGGTGGGCTGCTTCACCGGGATGCACGGCGGCACGCGCACTAGGCTCGATGCCGACGGTGACCACCAGGCCGTCCAGCCGCGTGATCGTCATCAGGGGCGCGCCAAGCTGGAGGCGGTCGCCCTGCGCGACCGGAATAGTCGCTATGATCCCGTCGAATGGCGCCGTCAGCGTCTGCGACCGCCGATCGGCGCCGGCTCGCTGAAGGGCATCAAGCGTCGCCTGAGCGTCGATTGCAGTTTTGTCGGCCTGGGCCAGCTGATCCCGCGTCGCCAGTTGCTGCCCCAGAAGTTGGATGGTGTGACTGCGTTGCTGCCGAGCCGCGCTCAAGGCGCTCACAGCTTGCTGGTAGCTGGCGATCGCCGCAGCGGAGGCGCCAAAGTCGAGCAGCCGCTGTCCGGCATGAACCGTCTCGCCCGGCGTGACGGCGATGGCCAGCACGCGCCCTTCCTGCTGAATGCTGAGCGTCATGCCGCCGTCGAGCGCCGGGGCTGCGGAGCCATAGGCGGTCACCAGATCGGGTACGACCCCTGCGCGCGGCGCTACGGTCTGCACCGCCACGCTCGCCGGATCCTCGGCAAAGGCGGATGACGCGAGCAGGCTGGCGATCAGGCCAAGGACCGGCCGGGGGCGGATCAAGATCCGATTTCCTTTGCTGGCATCGCGATTTCGGGCATACCGGCGCCGATCAGGGTGACGACCACCACCTGCTGGTCCAGCAAAGACTGCTCGATCGTCACGAGTTCCTGCTCTTTGGTGAGGCGAGCGGCCACCAGATCGACGTAGCTGCGCTCATCGAGGTTGCCCGCCTTGAACGCGGCTTCGGCCTGTGAGGCAACTCGCAGAGGGCCCGCGAGGTCGCGGCGCACGCCTTCAAGCTGATGCGACAGCAGATCGATTTCGGCCATCATGGCGCGGACCTGTCCAGCCGCAGCGATGAGCCGGGCGGCGTATTCGTCGTGAAGCTGCTGCCGCGTCGCCGTCTCGATCGCGACATTACCCTGATTGTGGTTGAAGACCGGCAGGTCCATGGAGATTTGCGGA
>DATASI010000101.1:0-2762 GCA_036269255.1 Candidatus Dormiibacterota bacterium | reverse complement strand
GCGCGCGGTGCGCCCCGTCCCGGGCGAGTCTTACGACTGGCTCGGGACCGACGCCTGCATGGCCAATCCGGGGGCGGTCTGCGGCAACCCCCGCGACGCCGCGAGCTGGTGGCTCATCGTCGACATTGACGCCCGCATGCTGCGGTGGCAGCGCGAGGCAGCTCTGGTGCTCTATACCTTGTTCCCGCTGACCGCGACAGCGGGGACGCCGACATCTTGTTGCTGAGCGGCCACAGACCGTCAGTCGTCCGGACGAGATCGACCTTTGCTGGTGTGCGCGTCCGCTCCTTCTCGACCTGCCTGAGTCCGTCGGCGGAGGGAGTCCTTGATCTCGCAGAACCTGGCCACCGCGGCCGGGGTCCACTGCGCCGTTTGCTCGCTGGCGCGCAGGGCGTCGTCGATCTCGCTGAGCTTCGCGGCAGACACCGCGCCTGCCCGCTCGGTTAGGTCTTCCCGGTTCAAGGTTGTCAGCCAGGTACACGGGGTAAAACCCGGGTGCGGGAACGCGAACCGCAGCACGCCGTCAAAGGGAAGTCCTTCCTGGACGCCGACTGCCACCTCGATTCCCCAGCCGGAGACGTCGGTGTCCGCCGGGGCAACAACCTGCATCGCCCGGAACCCGGATGGATCTTCTCCCGACAGCAGCACGACAGGCCGTCGCTCACCGAACTCCACCCACCAGACCTCGCCTCGTCGCATGTGTCCTCCTGGTACTTCAGCCGTAAAGCGTGATCTTGGGCGTGTCGGTGCTGGAAACGGGGCGGCCACCGTCTGATCATCGAGGTTTGTGGCGACTGCCCCCTACTGGTCAAGCGACGATGATGTCTGCCGACGACGGTATTCGGTGGGTGAAACGCCATAGTGGGCATGGAAACATTGGCTGGCGTGAAACTGGTTTCGCCACCCGACCGAGCGGGCAGCTTCGCCAACCGACAGGTCTGTGGATACCAACAGCCGGGCCATCCGCTTGACCCGCATCTGATGTAGATACGCCATCGGGCTCTTTCGACGGTCGCGTCAAACGCCCTAACGAGCTGGGACCGCGACAAATGAACCTCGTCAGCCAGCGCGTCGAGCGTCCACGGCTCCGCCATCCGATCGCGCAGCACCCTGACGGCGGTGACGACATGACCTCGGACGACGCCACGCGGCGAGCTGGACTGGGGTGTCCGGGCTAGTCGATGTAGCTTGCGAGTACATCGCGGGTTGCTCTGAGTTCTACGATTTGCGCGTCGATCTCGACCACCCTTCGCTTGGCAAGTGCCGCGATGCTGGCTGCGGCGTCGTCGCTGGCGATGACGCTTGCAATTTCGTCCAGGCTGAGACCGAGACGTTGGGCACTCTTAATCATGCGCAGCAGCGTGACGGTGTGCGGCGGGTAGAGGCGGTGTCCTGAGCCGTTGCGCTGGGGGGTTGCCAGCAGCCCGCGCCGTTCGTAGTAGCGCAGCGTTTGGAAGTTGACCCCGGAGGCGCTGGCGACTTCGCCCGATCGCAAGAACCGGCCTTTCTCTGGCTGTTTGTGCTGCATGCTCATGGCTCCATTGTGTTTCAGGAACTTTCCAGGGCTACCGACGATCGCGGCTGGGATGCCAGCTTGCTCAAGAGCGACCGCCCGATCGAACCTCTGCCCGTATTCGTGCTCGACCCAGGTCCGATGCCCGGAGCACGATCCGGCCTGGTGCAGCCGCCGCAGCGGTCTGGACGGCACGGGCCGTCATCAACGGATGCGAGGGGAACGTTGGGACCACCGCCGTCCCCAGTCGTGCCGTCTCGGTGCGGCCCGCCGCCAACGCCAGTACCATCAGGGCATCAAACCCGCCGACCAGCTGCGAGAACCAGAGGCTATGAACGCCTAGGCCCTCTCCTTGCTCGAACCCGGCCAGGGTCGCTTCGAGCGTGTCCTGCTGTGGAACCGTCATAACAATCTTCATCGCAACGAAGGATGAACCCTGTACCCAGATACAGGTCAAGCCGGAGCACGCGGCGGCGCCGAGACTGTTACCGGCTGAGGTCGCGGCCCGAGTCGATCTGCTGCTCCGGTCCATGCCGCCGGCTGGTCTCGTCGCTGGCGGCGGCCTGTGCTCGCCGAACGGCAGCATCGGTGGAGCAGCTTGTCGCCGACCACTACAAGACGATCCAGATACCCCCGGATATACGCCAGGCGATGCTGGGGATGTTGGACGAGGAGTTCGCCGCGCTCCATGCCTCCAGCGAGACCGAGCGCCACCAGCTCACCGTCGAGCGTGACCGTATCCAAGACCAGCGCCGCGCCAGCCTCCAAGCCCACTACGCCGGAGCGCTCCCGCTGGACCTGCTCAAAGACGTGGTTGTCCAGGTCCATCCCGGTCTTGTGGGCGCGGAATCCGTCGCCGAGACTACGAGGTCGTTCGCTCCCCAAACGCGACGTGGACCACCGCGGATTGCGAACGCCGATTTCGGGCTTCGAGGAACCTGGCGCCGAAGGAAGCAGCGAGACCCTCATCTAGTGCGGTGACTTTTAAATGGCGCGCGCTTGTTGGGCGGCGAGAGCGATGCGGCCTCGTCGTACCTTGGCGATGATTTGGCCGGCTGTCTTGGTCCAGATGAAAGGTCGGGGATTCTCGTTGTGGTGGGCGATGTAGTCGTTGATGGCGTCGACGAGGTCCGCCACGCTGGAGAAGCTGGCCCGGCGGATGCGGCGGGTGGTGATTTCTCTGAACCAGCGTTCCACCATATTTAGCCACGACGAACTTGTGGGGGTGAAGTGCAGATGGAACCGGGGG
>DATASI010000100.1:0-9665 GCA_036269255.1 Candidatus Dormiibacterota bacterium | reverse complement strand
CTTCGCTCCCCACGTTGGCAAGATTCCGATGAGGTTCATCCACCGACCACATTTCTTCCACCCATGCTCGGTCGGACGCTCGAGCACCGCCCGAACGGTTTCGCCGCGCCGACGGTACTCGGCGATCCGGTAGTGGCCGGAAAGTATCCCTCGCACCGATTCGAAGAAACGAGCCTCAATATCCGCATCGGTGCAGGGAAACCACTCGACGTGGAACGACTCACCTGCCCCCAGATGCAGCTCATCACCCTGAAGATTCAGGTTCACATGGAACAGGAGACCTGGCTGCCTGGGGATGTCCAGTATTAGATCCACGTCGGCCGGTTCCGAAACCAGCCACATTTCGAGGTTAGGGAAATCTGCTCTTAGCGACTCAAAGGCGCGAACGAAGCGAGCGTGGTCGACCGCCGGGCGGGCTATCCGGCGCCGCGTGCGTAGGAGTGCAGGCCGACAATCCAGAGATTGACGGCGTAGAGCGTCACCATGATCGAGACGAATCCCAGCGTCGCGATCAAGGCCGTGCGCCGGCCGCGCCAGGCCCGCAGCGTGTGTGCGTGCAGGTAGATCGCGTAGATGATCCAGGTAATCGCCGCCCAGGTTTCTTTCGGGTCCCATCCCCACCAGCGGCCCCAGGCGTGCTCACCCCAGATCGCACCCGCCATCGTGCCGAAGGTCCAGATCGGGAACCCGAGCAGGATGGCGCGGAAGGTTAGCCGATCGAGCGTTTCCAGGCTCGGCAGCCGCGCCGCCATCGCGCTGCCGTTGAGCCATGACCTCACACTGCCGCTGCGGTCCTTGATCAGGTACAGCGCGGCGAAGACGAAGCTCGAGACCAGGATGCCCGAGGACGCCATCATGCTGGTCACGTGGATCTTCAGCCAGTAGCTCTGCAGCGCGGGCACGAGTGGCTCGGGCGATTGATAGAGGCCGTAGCCGATGCCCATCAGGGCGACCACGACGAAGAGCGCCACGCCGCCACCCAGTGAGGCCACCGGCCAGCGGACCGTCATCAGCAGAAAGACCGTGACCGCGACCAGCGCCAGCATGCTGCTGTACTCGTACATATTGGCGAGCGGGTAGTGCCCGTCGGCAAAACCACGCGAGACGATCGCGCTCAGATGCAAGACCGCCCCCGGCACGATGATCGCGATGCCGAGCCAGCGCATCGCCTCATTGCGGTAGGCGAAGTAAGCGAAGTAGGCGAACATGCCGCCGACGTAGCAGGCCATCGCGGCGAAATAGAGGTGCAGCGAGAGATTTCCGACCGACCCGGGCAAACCGGCAAGGTCGCCGCGGACCAGCGCAAAGGCGAGCAGGTAAAACGCAAGCGGGATCAGCCGCCACACCGGCGGCAGGCGCCGCTCGACCGGCGCGGCTGTCAGGGTGCCGAGGCGCTCGTCGATGGTTGCCCGCGCCACGTCAGACCGCTTCCCTGGCGGGCTGGCGCGAGGGCACCGGCATCAGCGGGATCATCTGCATCGCATCATCGCGGAACCGGACCCGCTGGAAGGTGATGCAGTTCACGGGGCAGTGGTCCTCGCAGATCCGGCAGTTGGTACAGCGGTCATAGTTGACCAGGATCTTGCCCGCCTTGCCACCGAACTCTTCACCAAGCACGGTATTGCAGATCTCGACGAAGCCACCGCTCGAGGTGTCGCGGTTCTCGCCGTAGACGACGACATCGAGCGCCTTCTCCGGACAGACGTCGTCGCAGGCGCCGCAGAGGATGCAGGTGGACTCGTCGACGTGGTGCACGGTGTCGCACTGGAAGCAGCGCAGTGCCGCGGTGATCGCCTGCTCGTCATTCCAGGGAAGCTCCACCGGCGTCATGTCCATCCGCTTCGCCGCCGGCAGGATCGGCGGCTCCTCACGGTTGTAGTAGTCGGCCTCACGGTGGTCGTCCGTCGTCTCGATGACGGTAATCGGTTTGGCATCGCGCGGGACCGACGCCCCGAGAAACTCGTTGATGGAGCGCGCGGTGCGGTGACCCCAGGCGATCGCGTTGACGATGAAGGACGGTCCCTCGACGCAGTCGCCCCCGGCAAACAGCTTCTCGAGTTTGGTATGGCCGCCGGTGTCGGCTTCCATCAGCTTGCGGGGCGTCAGCGGTACGCCCTGGTCCTGGGCGAAGTCCATGATCTGGCCGGAGGCGAAGATCGCGTAGCGGCAGGGAATGACATGCTCGCTGCCAGCCAGCTTCTGGACCGTGTTGATCAGCAGCTTGCCGCTCTCGGGGTCGAACTCGAGCTTGCTCTCATCGACGCGGATGAACTCGACGCCGCTGACATGACCGCTGGCATCGGCCTTGATCGCATTGACGATCACGCCGGTGTGCAGCGTCAGGCCGATCTCCCGCGCCTCGACCAGCTCGTTGCCGAAGGCCGGCAGCCGGTCGGCCGGCTCGATCGATACCATCCACACTTTGCGCGCGCCCGTCTTGATCGAGGTCTGTGCCGCATCCGTCGCGACCGCGCCGCCACCGATGACGACGACGTCGCCGCCGCGCGGGAAGTTGTCCGGGACGATGTCGTAGGACCGAACCCGGAGGAACTCCATCGCGGAGATGACCTCGGGCAAATCGGAGCCGGGAACCGGCAGGATGCGGCCGGTCATCATCCCTACCGAGAGAAAGACCGCGTCGTAGTCGGTGAGCAGCTGCTCGAGCTTGAGGTCCTTCCCCACGTGCTTGTTGAGGAAGACATTGACGCCCATGTCGAGGATCATCTGGATCTCCCACTCGAGCTGCTCGATATCGAACCGGAAATGGGGGATGCTCGCCGACAGCAGGCCGCCCAGCTTGGCCTCGCGCTCGTAGAGGTCGACGCCGTAGCCCATCAGGCGCAGATCCTGCGCCGCCGTCATGCCGGCCGGTCCCGAGCCCACGATCGCCACCCGCTTGCCGTTCTCCGGGGCGCGCTGCCAGTCAATCTTCACCCGGCGCGCCCAGGCATAGTCGGTGGCGAAGCGCTTCAGTGACTTGATCGAGACCGCGTTCTCCGGCCCCTGAACCCAGCCCCGCTTGCAGTCGGTTTCACAGGGATGGTTGCAGAGCCGGCCCAGCATCGAGGGGAAGGGATTGGTTTCGTGGATCACGAGCCAGGAATCGAGGTAGCGCCCCTGCGACACGTAATCGACGTAGGTCGCGATGTCCTGGTGAATCGGGCAGGCGCGCTGGCAGGGCGAGACCGGCACATTGAGCCCCAGGTCGCGGCGGCCCGTAAAGACCTTGTTCGAGGCCGTATCGGTGGTCGTCTTGCCGATTTCGGCGAGCACTTCGAGAGCGCTGACGATGCCGATCGTTTTTGAGCTCTTCCTGAAGAGGGGGCCCTCGTCCTCGGTGATGAGGACCACCGGCGTGTCCTCGCGATACATGATGTCGGCGCCGGACTCGAGCGAATCGGCGACGTTGCGACCCGGCAACGGCCGGCGCATGTAGCGCTCGACCGGCAGGGCGCCGTCTCCGAGGGCGGCCAGCGCCTCTCGATGACCGAAGAGACCGACAACGGAACCGTTTTTCTCGACCAGCAAGCCATCACCACCCGAGGCGGTCAGCCGCTGTAACGCCTCGCGTGCCGGCAGGTCGGCCGGACAGGTTCCCGCGAGCGGCTGGACGACCTTGCTGAGGGCAGGCATCAGGCGGCGGGCGCGAAAGCCCGGGTGGCATCGCGAGCGGTGAGCGCCCCGATCGGCATGCCGGCCGGGGTCGTCACCAGGACCAGTTGCCGTCCGCTGTTCTCGAGTACGCGGACGGCTTCCGTCAGCCGCAGGTCGGGACGCACTTCGGGCAGCGGCGTACGGACCAGGTCGGCCGCCCGGCCGTCGATCTGGCCGCGGACATAGCGCTGCAGGATGTCGAGGTACGAAACATAGCCCAGGCTGCGCTGGTCCACGATCACCGGCAGCTCGTAAACGCGGTTCTGGGCCATCATCCGAGCCGCCTGGGCGAGGCTGGTGTTGGGAAAACAAAACGCGAACTGGGATGACATCGCCTGCTCAACCGTGCGCGGATCGCGGAGCGCGGTGGACATCGCTCGAAAATTATAGGTGTGACCCGTTAGGCGGCCGACTGTAACGGGCGCGTGACGGAGTGGGCGCCGGGGGTTCGTTATACGAGGCGGAGTTGGCCGGACACCTCGCCGAAACGTCGTCGCCTGACCTCGACCTGCCGCGCAACCTGGCGGGGTTCAAAGCACGAATCCATCTTCCCATCCGCAGCAGCCTCTACCGGACCATCCGCATGCTGGGCATGCTCTGCTTGCTCGCCTCCTCCCTCGGACTCCTGGCGGCCGTCGCTGGATTCCCGCTCAACTGGCTGACCATGCTGCTTGGCCTGCTGGTCAGCCTGGTGCTGATCGGCTTCACCGTCCGGCCGAGCCTGCGCCGCCCGCATGTCGTCGTGCCACGCAGCGATCACCGCTCCTAGCAAAGCGGGTTATGCCAGGAGCGCCAGGATAGCGGCGCCCATGACCCGGTAACCAATCGCAAGGCAGCCTTCGTCGATTCGAAAGCCTGGCGTGTGGTGGACGGCCGGCTCTCCCTCCGGCGCCCCACCGAGCAGGAAGAAGCAGCCCGGCCGCGACTCCAGAAAATAGGCGAAGTCTTCGCCGACCATCAAGGGCGAGAACGGCACCACCGCATCCCCGCCGAGCAGCTTGCGGGCTTCCCCTGCCACCAGCTCCGCCACGGCCGGATCGTTGACCACCGGGGGCGTCTCGGAATCGAGCCTGAACGCGCAGCCAGCACGCATCGCGCGACAGACGCCGTCAGCGAGCTCAGCGATTCGTCGCAGCAGCCGGTCGCGCAGCTGCTTGTCGAAGGTCCGGAGCGTCCCCTCCAGCACCGCCTCACCGGCGACGATGTTGGAGGCCGTGCCGGCATGCAGGCTGCCGATCGTGATGACGGCACTGTCGCGCGGCGAGGTCTCTCGGCTGATCAGCGTTTGCATCGCCGTCACCACCTGGGCGGCGATCATCACCGCATCGATGGTGCGGTCCGGTTGCGCTCCGTGGCCCGCCTTGCCGGTGATCGTCAGCGTGAACATGTCGGCACTCGCCATCACCACATCGGGCCGAACCGAAACGTGGCCGGTCGGAAGCTCGGACCAGACATGCAGGCCGATTACCCGGTCGACGCCCTCGAGAATGCCGGCGTCGATCATCGGCTTGGCGCCGCAGCCGCGCTCCTCGGCGGGCTGGAAGACAAACCGGACCCTGCCCGAGAACGCATCGCGATTTCGGGCGAAGGCTTCCGCCAGGTTCAGCGCAATCGTCATGTGGACATCGTGGCCACAGGCGTGCATCACGCCGAGACGCGTCGACTTGAAGGGAAGGTCGCCGATTTCCTGGATCGGCAGGGCATCCATGTCGGCGCGAAGCAGGACCGTACGCCCCGGGCGGCTTCCCTTGATGTCGGCAACCACCCCGGTTCCGCCAACATCAGTGCGCAGCTCATCGACCCCAAGCGCATCCAGCCGCTCCGCCAGGTAATGCGCGGTCTCGATTTCCTTGCCCGACAGCTCGGGATTGGCGTGGAGGTCGCGGCGGTTCTGCACCAGCCGCTCCTCGATGGTGCGGTCGAGCTGGAGCATCCCCTGCCGTGTCCCCGAGGCCATCGAGACATTCTGGCAAACTGGATTCGATGCCGCGCTCGCTCGCCGAGTATCAGCGAAAGCGCGATTTCAGCAAGACGCCCGAGCCGAAAGGGGCGCCCGATCCGAGCCGCGGAAATCGCTTCGTCGTCCAGAAGCACTGGGCGACGCGCCTCCACTACGACTTCCGGCTCGAGATGGAGGGTGTGCTGGTCAGCTGGGCGATTCCCAAGGGGCCGACGCTCAATCCTGCCGAACGACGCCTGGCGGCCCACGTCGAAGACCACCCGGTCAGCTATTACGACTTCGAGGGCACCATCCCCAAGGGCGAGTACGGCGGCGGGACCGTCATGGTCTGGGACTGGGGCACGTTCGAGCTGGAGGAGTCGACGCCGACGGAGTCGCTGCGGCGCGGTGAGGTCAAGTTCCGGCTGAACGGCGTACGCCTCTGCGGCCGCTACGCCCTGGTTCGCACCCGGTCGGAGAAGGACTGGCTGCTGATCAAGAAGAAGGACGAGTGCGCCGACCCGAACTTCGACATCGAAAAATTCGACACGTCGGTCAAGACCGGGCGGACCAAGGAAGAGATCGAGCAGGGCAAGGACGCGGTCTGGTCGAGCCGGCGCGACGAAGGGGCGGGCGGCCTGATCAACCTGGCCAACGCCGAGAAAGGACCGATGCCCAAGACGCTCGACCCGATGAAGGCGCAGCTCGGTGACGCGCCATTCGACAACGATCGCTGGCTCTTCGAGGTCAAGTGGGATGGCATCCGATTGATCACCTTCATCGACGGCGACGAGGTGAGCTTGCAAACGCGCCGCGGCCGAAAGGTCGATGCCGAGTATCCGCAGCTGAAGGCCGTAACCCGGTTCGTCAACGCAAAGCAGGCCGTGCTCGATGGCGAGATCGTGGTCCTGGACGAGCAGGGACGGCCATCCTTTCAGCTCTGGCAGAACCGTGGGACCGAGTCCCACCCGATTCATTACGTCGTCTTCGACATCGTCTACTACGAAGGCCAGCGCCTCTTCAAGGTGCCGCTCGAGGACCGCAAACGCCTCCTCCGCGACATTCTTCGCGATTCCGACCTCATCCGATACTCCGATCACGTCATCGGCCAGGGCAACGCGTTTTTCAGGGCCGCCAAGGAAAAGCAGCTGGAAGGCATCGTCGCCAAGCTGCGCGACAGCCCTTACCAGCCGGGTGTGCGCAGCAGCGCGTGGCTGAAGATCAAGGCGATTCAGCAGCAAGAGGTCGTGATCGGCGGCTTCACGGCGCCGCGTAACAGCCGCAAGCACTTCGGCGCAATCCTGGTCGGAGTGCACGACGACAAGGGCCGGCTCGTCTACACGGGCCATACCGGCGGCGGCTTCGATGACAAGACCTTGAGCGCCCTTGGCCAGCGTATGCAACCCCTGATCGTCAAGAGTTCGCCCTTCGTTCCGCCGCCTCCCAAGACCAACGAAAAGCCCACCTGGGTCAAACCGGACCTGGTCGCCCAGGTCAAGTTCTCCGAATGGACGCGGGATGGCGTGATGCGACAGCCGGTCTTCATGGGGCTACGGGAGGACGTCGATCCCGCTTCGGTGCAGCGCGAGCAGGTGCATGACGCCGATCGCGAAGCCGCCCAGGCGGAAAAAGCCACCGCGGCGAAGTCCGGCACGGCGAAGTCCGGCACGGCGAAGCCCGGCACGGCGAAGCCCGGAACGAAAAGAGCCAGGGTCGCCTCCCGGACGGTCGCGGTCCGCGCCAGGCGGGCCGACCCCGCGGCTTCCCAGATCCCCGATACCCCGCTCAGCCGCGCCGCGGCAAAAATAACCAAACAGTTAGGCACCGGTATCCGAGGAGCAACCGCCGATGAGCTTGCCGCGCTCGACGCCCTTTCGAAAGAGGGCAATTGGGACATCGGCGGCCGGACGGTCCACCTGACGAACCTGGACAAGGTGCTCTTCCCCGAAGACAAGTACACGAAGCGAGATTTGATCCGGTACTACGTCCAGGTTGCACCGGTGATGATCCCGTACTACCGCCAGCGCCCCTTATCGATGAACCCGCACCCGGATGGGATCCAGGGCAAGAGCTACTGGGTGAAAGACAAGCCGGCCTATGCCCCCGAGTGGATCCCGACCTTTCGGTTCCAGGACCGCAAGAACGTCAAGGACTGGATCCTCGTCGAAGAGGTCGCAACCCTCGCCTGGCTCGCCAATCACGCGGTGATCGACATGCACCCCTGGTACTCGCGGGTCGACAAGCCCGAGTACCCGGATTGGTCGGTCGTCGATCTCGACCCGGCTGAAGGGGCGACCTTCAACGACGTGGTCGCCGTGGCACGGGTGATGAAAACGGCGCTCGACCATCTCAAGCTGAAGGCGCTGCTGAAGACGACCGGCCAGAGCGGCCTCCACATCTATGTCCCGATCGAGCGGCGCTATACCTACGACGAAAGCCGGGCATTCCAGGAAAAGCTTGCCCGCATGATCGCAGAGCTGATGCCCGACAAGGTGACGGAAATCTGGGAAGTCAAGCGCCGGACCGGGAAGATCCGCATCGACTACACGCAAAACGTGATCAACAAGACGCTGGCGGGACCCTACTCGGCTCGACCGGCCATCCACGGCCCGGTCTCAACCCCAATCACCTGGAAGGAACTCGAGGATCCGCGCCTGCGCCCGGACAAATGGACAATCAAAACCCTGGGCGATCGCCTGCTCGAAGTCGGTGATCTCTTTTACGACGCGCTGACCCTGCACCAGCGCCTGCCCACCCTCTGACCGTGCCCGAGGCACCGCTGCCAACCGACCTTCCGGCCATCCAGCGGTTTATCGATGACTGGATTCGCCGGCGCGGGCGGTACTGGTCGCCACTCTCGCAGTACGCGCGCCTCGCCGAGGAGGTTGGGGAGCTTGGCCGCGAGCTGAACTTTCGTTACGGCGACAAGCCGCGCGGAGCCAAGGACGAGGGCGGCTCCATTATTGATGAGCTCGGTGACGTGTTCTTCATCGTCATCGTGCTCGCAAACGACCTCGGCATCGACCTGCAGGCCTGCCTGGAATCGACATTGCAGAAATATGGGGAGCGATCGGAGCGATAAGTCACGAATTTTCCACAGGAGTTATCCACGCCCTGTTAGCTCGCTGTGCAAAACGATAGGCAACAAATGTTCCGTCTGGACGATGTGTAGGACCGGTCGTATCCTCATGCCCTGCTTCCGAGCAGACGCCGCGGGGAGAGGACGGCGATCCGATAGGTAAGGGTTCCTGGTCCTGTGGCCTTGACACGCTGACAGACAGGCGCTACACTGCGCCGAAAGCTATATCTGGTATTGGCATTGTTAACCGGGCCCCATATTTAGGGGGAGGTAGCGGACCAAGGCACGCGCTCGAACAAAGGGGAATACCGGCGGCGGCAGACGCCGGACGGCACGACAAGTGCCGGCGCTCGACTTGTTGAGCCAGGGGGAGACCATGCTCAGGAACACGCTCCGGATGATCAACCAGCAGGATCAATGGTTCAATCAGCTGCGCCGCGAGGAATCGGCGCGGCGGACCCTCCGCTACTCGCTCTACCAGGCCTTGGAACAGGTGGAGCGCCTGCTCGAAAGCGACGTCATGGAAGTCCCGCTTGAAATGCAGGCCCGGCTGCGGCAGATCGTCGAGGCGGTCGACGGCCAGCTCGCCTACCGCATGGACCAGTCCGGCCCCAGCGCGCTCGACATCCAGGACATCATCTTCGAGGCGCAGGACCGCCTCATCAAGCAGGTCCGCGCCTAGCCGGTCTTCTTAACCTCGAACGCCTCGCCTCCTGCAGTGACGCCCGGGAACATTTCCCGGGTGTCATTGCGTTTGGGGCAGAATCAACGCCGTGCTTGATGCGCTGGAGACCTGGGATCTCTGGTACCCCGGCCCCGCGGCAACCGGCCTTTCCTTCGCGCGGGCTCGCGTGAATGCACGCCACGCCGGCGAGCGGCTGCTGGTGCATGCCGCACCGGAGAAGCTCCAGGTAATGGTTCGGGACCGGTCGGGCGCGGTCGTCGCCCGGGGTGAGGGCCTCGAACGCCATCAGCCTGGCCCGATGAGCTTCC
>DATASI010000099.1:0-15007 GCA_036269255.1 Candidatus Dormiibacterota bacterium | reverse complement strand
CCCGCCAGGGCGTCGGCGAGCAGCAACGCGTGGTTCGTCACGATCAGGTTGGCATCCTGCGCGGCACGCCGGCTGTTCCAGTAGAAACAGCGCTGTGTTTTGAAGTTCTCGCAATGTCCGGCCAGGCAGTCGTCGGGCGTCGAGGCGGCACGCAGCCAGAACAGCTCGTCCAGGCCGTTCAGCTTGATTTCTGACCGATCACCAAGCCGCGTCTGGGCCAGCCAGACCAGCAGCCGCAATTTGAACTTGACCTCGTCGTCAAACCAGCTGCCGTCCGCCCGACGGCTTGGCGTGTTGAGATAGCGATTCCAGCGGCGCAGGCTCAGGTAATTGGCGCGCCCCTTCAGCAGCGACGCTTTGAAATCAAAGGGCAGCCAGCTGCGAATGAAGGGGATGTCTTTCCAGTACAGCTGCTCCTGCAACGTAATCGTGTTGGTCGCCACCACCACGCGCTCTCCGCTGGCGGCGGCGTGATGCAGGGCCGGTACCAGATAAGCCAGCGACTTCCCCGTCCCCGGACCGGCCTCGACCAGCAGCCGTCCGCCGCGGTGGTAGAGCTGCGCGATGGCGAGCGTCATCTGCAGCTGCGACTCGCGCAGCTCGTAATCGCCGAGCTGCGCGGCCATCGGCCCCTCCGGGCCAAGTAGCGCCTGGATCGCGCGCGGATCGGTCGACGGTGCGCCGTCGCGGACCGACTCGGCGGGCGCGGCGCCCGCCGGCGTCAGGCTCGGGCTGCCACTCGCCCCGGCGGCCCGGACGTCCTCGAGGAAATGCCGCAGGGGATGGGGCCACTCACGTGCGACCTCGAGCATCTGCTCCAACAGCTCGACCGGAAACCCGCGCGCGTACTCGCGCAGGTGGAGGAACAGCTGGCGGGCGGCATCGGCGTCGGAGAGCGCCCGGTGCGGATGCGCGTGCGCCAGCTGCAGCTGCCGCGAAAGATGCGGCAGGCTGTGGCTCGGCGCGGTCGGCAGCATGATGCGCGCCAGATCCAGCGTGTCGAACAGCTGATAACGGGACTCCGTCTCTCCCTCCGCCAGAAAGGAGAGGTCGAAGTTGCCACTGTGGGCGACCACCGCGCTGTCGCCGACGAAGTCGATCAGCTGGCGCAAGACCTTTTCGGGACCGGGCGCCTGGGCGACATCGGCATCGCGGATGCCGGTCAGCTCCTGCACCGCTCGCGGGATCGGCACCTCTGGTCGGACCAGTGATTGAAAATTCGCCAGGACCCGATCGCCTCGGAACCGCACGGCGCCCACCTCGATCATGCGATCGAGACGCGGCGATAGTCCCGTCGTCTCCAGATCGAGAGCGACGAACGTGCGGTCCACGAACTAAATGCTAGAGCAGCTTTGCGGCGAGCTCCGCCAGTTCGGATCGCTGTCCCTTGGTCAGCGTGACGTGACCGGCCAGCGGATTGTTCTTGAACTTCTCGATGGCGTAACAGAGGCCATTGCTGCGGAAGTCGAGATAGGGATGGTCGATCTGATTGGGGTCACCGGTCAACACGATCTTGGTCCCCTCCCCCGCTCTCGACACGATCGTCTTGACCTCGTGCGGCGTCAGGTTCTGCGCCTCGTCGACGATGATGAATTGCTGCGGGATGCTCCGGCCCCGAATGTAGGTGAGCGCCTCCGCCTCGAAGATCCCCTTGTCCTGAATGTGGCGGATCATGTCGGCGGCCATCTGCTCCTTGTAGATACAGCCCATCAGGTATTCGAGGTTGTCGTAAATCGGCTGCATCCAGGGGCGCAGCTTCTCATCCTTGTCCCCCGGCAGATACCCGACGTCCTTCCCCATCGGGATCACGGGCCTCGTGACGAGCAAGCGACGGTAACGGTGCGTGTCCAGCACCTTGCTCAGGCCGGCCGCCAGGGCCAGCAAGGTCTTGCCGGTACCAGCCTGTCCGGTCAAGGTGACCAGTGGCACCCGGTCGTCGAGCAAGACGTCGAAGGCGAAGCGCTGGCCGAGGTTCTTCGGCTGGATGCCCCAGATCTCTTTCTTGATCGGGGCGAGCGCCACCACCTGCCCGGTCGCGGCATCATAACGGCCGAGCGCGCTGGACTTGGTGCCGTTCTGCGATTTGAAATGGACAAACTGGTTGAAGTAGAGCCGGCCGTTCGACGGCTGATAGACGTTGCTCTTGTTGAAGGCCTCGATGTCTTCGGGCCCCACGGTCAGCGTCGTCATGCCGTCGTAGAGATCGCTCTCCTTGAGGACCATCTTGTCGGTCTCGTAGTCCTGGGCCTGCAGATTGAGGGCGTCGGCTTTGACCCGCACGTTGATGTCTTTGCTCACCAGGATGACCGGCGTCCCGTTGCTCTCCGATTTCAGCTGCAAGGTGAGCGCGATCACCTGGTTGTCGGCCTTGCGCGGATCGAGGTCAATCGGCAGCAGTTTCGATTCCTCGCGCTTGAGCTGAACCGTGAGGCTGCCGCCCGAGCGAAGACCAACGCCTTCGGAGAGCTTGCCCTGAGCACGCAGCTCATCCAGGTAGTGGGCGACCAGCCGGGCGTGGCGCCCAACCTCGTCCTGGCGCCGTTTCTGGCCGTCGACTTCTTCGATCACGGCCAGCGGGATCACGATCTGGTTGTCCTCGAAGGAGAAGATCGCGTTGGGATCGTGGAGTAGGACGTTGGTATCGAGCACGTAGATTTTCTTCATGCGTGAGCGCTCCCGGACATCGATGGGTTGGCGTAGGCGCCCTGATTTTCAAACGGCAAAAGCTGGGCGATCTTGGTCATCAGGTAATCGGCGCTCTGCTGATGATCCATGGGGCTGCCGTCCTGGTTACGCTCGGGCAATTCAAACGGCTTCCCGAACCGCATCGCCACCTGCGCGCGCCGCGAAATCAGCTGGCGGCGTTCCAGCACGTGCTGCGTCCCGGTAATCGCGATCGGGAGCAGCGGCGCGTTGGAGCGGCGGGCGATGAACCCAGCACCCGGTTCCGCCCGCAGCAGGCGGGCGGTCTCAGAACGGTGTCCTTCGGGAAAGAGCACGACCGCCGACCCCTGCTTGAGCAGATCGAAGGCGCGCCGCAGGGCAGCCCGATCGGGTGAATGCCGAACCACGGGAAAGGCGTGATAGGCCCGCATCAGCCAGGCAAACGCACCCTGGAACAGCTCGGCCTTGGCCATAAACCACACAGGACGCGGCGTCCACCCCCCGATCAGGGCCGGATCGACCGCGCCGACGTGATTGGAGACGACCAGCAAGGGACCCGAGGTTGGGACATTGTCACGGCCCTGGAGCTGGAAGCGGGAACCGAGAAGCACAACGGTTAGGAGCCGTGCAAGACGCGTGAGGAAAGGATAGCTCAAAGCGATCAGTGCTTCGGGAGCCGGGCCATCACCTCATCGAAGACCTGGTGAACCGACTTGCCCTCTGTCGCGACGATTATAGCATCGCTCGCCGGCCGTAACGGGGCGATTTCTCGCTGCTCGTCGGCCCGGTCACGGCCCTCGATTTCTTGCTGCAAAAGCGCGTCCGGCGTCGCACTGCCGCGCACCCGATCGAGCTCGCGACGGCGCCGCGCCAGCCGCTCGGCGGCCGGTGCCGTGAAGAAGAACTTGACGTCGGCATCGGGGAACACCACGGTGCCGATGTCTCGGCCCAGCACGACAGCGTCGCCCTTCGCCGCCTGGCGCTGCGGCTCGAGCAGCAGCCGGCGAATCTCCGGAAGTTGCGAGATCTGCGCGAGGTCCGTGGCGATCGCCGGTGCAAAGGCCTCTCGCGTGATGTCCCGAGCGTCAACCGAAAGCAGGGGCCGCTCGCTCTCCAGACTGGGCGACGTTTCAACGATGATCGAAAGTCCGCCGAGCATTCGTGTCAGCGCGCTCACGTCCGTCGGCGCGATCCCGCGACGACGCGCCTCGACGGTGACCGCGCGATAGAACAGCCCGGTATCGACCACCGCGAAACCCAATTCCTCGGCGAGGATTCGACCGATCGTCGTCTTTCCCGATCCGGCTGGGCCGTCGATGGCAATCACCATCCTCTTCGCGGCTCAGGATACCGCGGTTTTCAAGCGCGTAATCTCGGCCGCGGTCAGGGGTCGACTTCGGCCCTCGGCCAGCGTTCCCAGCCTGATTCCATCGATCCTGACTCGTTGCAGGTCGACAACGCGATGGCCGAGGGCGCGCCAGAGCCTGCGGACTTCCCGCTTGCGGCCTTCGCGCAGGACCATGGCGACACGCGTGGTGCCGGCCGTGGCGGCGAGAATCCGGACGCGAATCGGTTGAAAGGGCTCTGCGCCGATGACCATGCCGCGCCGCAACCGTTCCAGCGCCGAAGGGTCAGGGCGGCCGGCGATCACGACGTGATACTCCTTTTCGACCTGGAAGCGCGGATGCATCAATCGCATCGCCAGCTCGCCATCATCGGTCAGCAGTACCAGGCCGCGACTGTCGAGGTCGAGCCGGCCCACCGGAAAGAGCCGCCGATCATCGGTCAACCGGTCGGTGACCGTCGGACGGCCTCTCGGATCGCCGACGCTGGTGAGGACGCCGACCGGCTTATTCAGCATCACGTAGGTGCGGGTGGCGGGCGGCTTGACCAGCCGGCCATCGACCGCGACGCGATCGACCTCCGGCGTGACCTGCTGACCGGGAACGGCGGGGCCTCCATTGACCGTGACGGCACCAGACTCGATCAACCGATCCGCCTTGCGGCGGGCCGTGACGCCCGCCTGTGCTAGGTAGTGGTTGAGGCGGATGGTGGCAGGGGCGGAAGCTCGTCGAGGCTGCGCAGCCCCAGGATCTGGAGAAACTTGATCGTCGTGCCGAACAGGCGCGGCGTCCCCGGCGCATCCATTCGGCCCGTTTCTTCGATCAGGCCCTTCTCTTCGAGGCTTTCGAGCACGGCTTCGCAGTTCACGCCGCGAATCTCTTCGATCCGAGCTCGGGTCAGCGGTTGACGGTAGGCGATGATGGCCAGTGTTTCGTAGGCGGCGGGTGAGAGCCGCGATGGATATTCCGGTCGCAGCACGCGGCGCACGACGTCCGCCTGTCCCGGCTGGGTGACCAGCTGCAGCTGGTCTTGATGCCGCTGCAGGAAGAGGCCTCGGCCGTTGAGCGCCTCGCTGAGCGAGGCCGCTGCCGCTTCGACATCCGGCAGCGGCGACTCGAGGATATCTTGCAGCTCGAGCAACGTCACCGGGCGATTCAAGGTGAACAAGACGGCCTCCAGTGCGGCCGCCAGGCCGGTTGTGTCACGCACCTCGGTGGCGCTATCCGTGATCGAGCTCAATCCGATTGCTTCCTTTCCTCACCATGGACCATGATTTCTCCAAAGGCCGAAGCCTGGGCAACGCGGGCTTCACCGATTCTAATCAGCTCCAGCAGCGCGAGGAACGTGACGACCGCCTCGAGCCGCGTGCGGGCATGACGAAAAATGGCGCTGAAGTTCAGCTCGCGCTGTGGCATCAGCATGCGCCGGAGTTCCTCGAGCTTGTCGGCCAGCGAGACCTGCTCGAACTCGATGCTGACCTGGTCGGCGGGTGGCAGGCGATCGAGCACCTGCTGGAACGCCGCCGCCAGCGCGTCGAGGCTGACCTGGACCCGCGCCTGCGGAATGACTTCGGGTTCGAGCAGGCCTGCAAAGGTGAAGCGTCCGCTGGCATGGCGGCGCATCAACGACTCCGCGAGCTCTTTGAACCGCTTGTACTCCTCGAGCCGTCCCTTGATCGCGTCTTCCCAGGCCTGCAGATCCTCCTGTTCCGACTCCGCCGCCACCGGCATCAGGGCCGCGGCCTTGAGCTGCACCAGCCGGGCGCCGATCACGAGAAACGCGGCCAGCCGATCGATCGGCGGACGATTTTCCTCGATCGCCCGCAGGTAGTCATCGGTCAGGCTGGCGAGCGGAATTGCCTTCAGGTCGACCTCCGACCGTTGCGCCAGGCTCAGCAGGAGCTCGATCGGCCCATCGAACGCCGGAGACCTGACCAGGTAGATCGGGTCCCGCTCCGCCTCGACCGTCGCAGCCTCGGGACGCGGGGATTCGGTTGGATCCATGTTCAATTTCTCCGGTCCGCCTGCTGCAACTGCCTCGTCGTCTCCAGCGCTGGCTGCTCAACATGGTGTTCGGCGATGATCGCGGCAAGCTCGGTGGCACCGAGCGCGGTCAGCCGGTCAGCGCCGATCCGCGCGTGGTCCTGGTAGATCCGCAGCCGCCGGGCGAAGGCTGGTCGCCGGCGCAGCAGCGTCCCGAGCAACCGCGGCGCGACCGCCTGCAGGAAGACGGTCAGGCTGCGTTCGATCACCGAAAACCGCGCGCTGCCTTTGCCGGCATCATGAAGCAGCGCCGCCTGCTGCAACACCAGGCTGGGTTCGTTGTCCAGCTGACGGACGGTGCGAAGCACGTCGAGGCCGTGGCGCTGGTCGTTGACCGGAAGCTCGAAAAAGATCGGGGCCAGCACCGGCCCGAGGAGCCGCTGCGCGGTTTCGCGCTCATCCGGCCGCACGGTGGCCGAGGCATGCCGCCAGAACTGCCCGGCGCGATGGAGCGCGCCTGTCATGTCCCATCCCCGTCGATCAGCGGCAGTCCCCAGCGCAATTTCTGACGAAGCAGGTCGAAGAAGTTCCGGCCGCCATCGAACTGGACCAGCTGAACCTTCGGACCGGCCGCGATCTGCACCGTCGCCCCGGCCGCAAGCGGAAGGCTCATCTGCCCATCGCAGATCAGCACACTGGCGGCACTCGGGATGCGAATCGTGACCTTCACGCGCTCCGGCAGAACCACCGGGCGATTGAACAGGCTGTGGGGGTTGAGCGGCATGAAGATGAGCGCCTCAACCTCAGGGTGAACAATCGGGCCTCCAAGCGAGAGCGCGTACGCGGTCGACCCGGTCGGCGTCGAAACGATCGCGCCATCGGCGTCGAACTTGCCCACGCTCAGGTCGTCGACTGAGACTTCGATGCGGATGAAGTTGATTTCCGTACCCTTATCGACCATCGCGTCGTTGAGCGCGTGAAAGACGCGATCGCCGGCGCGAACCTCGAGCAGCGTGCGGCGCTGCACGGTGAACTGGCCATCGATCCACCGGCGCAGCGCCGCTGCCTCGTCGCCAAGCTGGACCTGCGTCAGAAAACCGAGCCGCCCGGCATTCACACCGAGGATCGGCACGCCCGCCGGCGCCGCCTGCTGGGCGGTCCACAGCATGGTGCCATCCCCACCGAAGCTCACGATCAGACGCGTGCCGTCCAGGTCTTCGGTCAGCGCGCCGGGCCGCTCCTCGCTGCTGGCACAGTAGGTCCAGACGCGGTAGCCGGCAGCCTCCAGCAAGCGGACCGCGTCGGCGATCGGCGGCCCTCCCAGGTTGATCCGGGGGTGGCAGACGATGCCGACCCGCCCCTTGACCCCGGACGCGTTGCTCTTCGCGGCCTCAGCCACGTGGCCTCAGGTACAGGAAAAACTCGCGGTTTCCCTTGGCTCCGAGCAATGGTGACGGGACCTGGCCCATGACCTCGTAGCCGGCATCGATGGCGAAAGCCGTCAGCTCGGAAAGGACTCGCTCATGCTGGACCGGGTCGCGCACGACGCCCCCTTTCCCGACGGCGCCTTTGCCGACTTCGAACTGCGGTTTGACCAGGGCGACCACCTCGCCTGGCGGGCTCAGCAGTTGCCGCACGCGCGGCAGGACCGAGCGGAGCGAAATGAACGAGACGTCGATGACGCCAAAGTCGGCCGGCTCCGGGAGCCGCTCCAGATGGCGGATGTTGACGCGCTCCAGCACGCTGACACGCGGATCCTGTCGCAGGGACCAGGCCAGCTGGCCGTAGCCGACGTCGACGGCAATCACACGCGCAGCGCCGCGCCGCAGCAGGACATCGGTGAAGCCCCCCGTCGACGCTCCGACATCGAGCGTGCGTCGACCGCTGACGCTGATGCCAAAGGCGTCCAGCGCGGCACTGAGCTTCTCCCCTCCCCTGCTGACGAACTCATTGCCGGCAGCAACCTCGACCGCTTGGTCGGCGTCGATCAGCTGGTCGACGCTACGGGCCACCTCGCCCGCGACCCGAACCAGTCCGGCGCGGACCAGCGCCTGTGCCCGCTCGCGCGAGCGGACCAGCTCGCGGTCGACCAGCAGCTGGTCGAGCCGCCGGCGCGCAGCCACGATCATCTCCAGAGGCCGAGCCCGATGACGATCCCGAGCGCCGCGCCCGCGATCACCTCGATCGGCGTGTGGCCGAGCAGCTCGCGCAGCCGCTCCTGGTGGATGCCCCGATGGGCGATGAAGACATCGTCGAGCAGGCTGTTCAGGATCATCGCTTGCTGGCCTGCCGCCCGGCGGACACCGGTCGCGTCGTACATGACGACGGTGCTGAAGATCAGCGCCAGCGCAAAGAGCGGCGACTGGACGCCCTGCAGCCGTCCGATGACCGTGGTCAGGGAGACGACCAAGGCGCTGTGCGAGCTCGGCATGCCGCCGGCGGTGGCCAGCCGCCGGACGCTGATTCGATGCAGCAGCACCGAGTCGACGATGACCTTACTGGTCTGCGCGATCGCCCAGGCGATCAGCGGGACCACGAAGTACGGATTCTGGAGCAGTGTCACGGCCTGACCGGGCGCTCGGCCGGCGCCAACGCTTTGAGCCGCTGGTCGGCCTGGTCGAGCAGATCGGTGCAGCGGCGCGCCAGCGCCAGCCCGCGCTCGAACGCGCGAACCGATTGGGCCAGGTCTTCCTGTTCGCGGCCTAGCTGCTGAACCGTCCGCTCGAGCTCCGCCAGCGCGGTCTCGTAGTCCATCGTGGCGACGTCTTCGTCCATTCGTCAGCCCTCGGCCTCGGCTGCCGCCCCGGCCTCCGGCCGCTGGGCGGCGTCGGCCGCGATTCGGCCCAAAATCCCATTCACGAACTTGCCCGAGTCAGGCCCGCCAAACGTCTTGGCCAGCTCGATCGACTCATTGATCGCCGCCTTGACCGGAACGCTTGGGAGATAACAAAGCTCGAAGGTGGCGATACGCAGCAGCGTGCGTTCGACTTTCGCCATCTGTTCGAGGTCCCAGTTCTGGGACGCCTCGCGAAGTTTGGCATCGATCTCCTCACGGTGTTCGAGCACTCCCGTAATCAAGGTACGGGCAAAATCGGTGACCTCCTGGTCGGCGCGCGCCTCGGCGGCGTGGTACTGCAGGCTGCGCTCCAGGTCACCGCCATTCGTCTCGAGCTCGAAGAGCACTTTGAGCGCGAGCTCGCGCGCCAGGTGGCGCCGTCCCATCAGCGCTTACGCGTCCTCGGGAAACCTCACGTCGCCGACAAAAACGTTGACCTGTCGAACCTCGAGCCCGAGCATCTTGTCGATCGCGTCCGCGACCTGCCGCTGGACTTCGGCCGCGACGGTGGGGACGTGCGCCGAATGGTCGACGATGACAAAAAGCTCGACGTTGAGGGTGTCATTTCCCATTTCGACCCGGACGCCCTTATAGGAGTTGCCCGAGGGCAACAACCGATGGCCGTCACGGGAGCGGGCAGGATACATGCCCACAATGCCCTGCACCTGCGAGGCGGTGAGCGAGGCGATATGGGCGATCACCTCGTTGGCGACCTTGACGGAACCAAGCGACCGGTCCGTCATCAGACGCGCTCCACGTAGGCGCCCGTCCTGGTATCCACCCGTATCACGTCTCCGGAGTTCACGAAGAAGGGCACGTTGAGTGTCAGCCCGGTCTCGACGGTGGCCGGCTTGCCGCCGCCGGCCGCGGTGTCGCCGCGGAAGCCGGGCGCGGTGTCGGTCACCTTCAGATCCACGGTGGTCGGGAGCTCGACGCCGAGTGGCTCGCCTTCATACATCAGCACCTGGAGCGCCGCGTTCTCCTTCAGATACTTGAGCGAGTCGCCCAGCTGATCGTCGTTGAGCGGCAGCTGATCGTAGCTCTCCATATCCATGAAGTAATGACGGTCACCGTCGCTGTAAAGGTACTGCATGGGGACCTTCTCGATCCGCGCCCGGGCAAAGCGGTCCTTGTCGCGGAACTTCTGGTCGATGATGGCGCCGCTTTTCACATTGCGCAGCTTGGTCCGGAAAAAGGTGTCGCCCCGGGCGTTCTGCCCCTGCTGAAACTCGAGCACGACCCAGAGGCCACCCTCCCACTCGATGGTCATGCCGTTTCGAAAATCACTGGGGTTAACCATGTCCGGCAAGCGATTCTACCGCGAGATCCGGATTTCGTCGGTCGCCGCCCCACATCAGCTCGGGCGGCGGCGGGCTTCCATCTGGGCGAAGATCGCGTTGCGCAACTGCTGGGGGTTCGGCACGGTGCTGAGCACCTCGGCGCTCTCCCGGCCGGCCGACTCCAGCTCGATATCGCCAAATCGCAAGGCCCGGCCCCACAGCCCCTGGAAGGTGGTGAGGTCCTGAATCCGGTCGATCGCGATCGACCGCGAGAACTTGGAAAGGATGCCTTCATTGAGAATCACCCGCTGGTCGGTGAGGACATACTCGTGGGCCCGCCAGCCCCAGTAATAAAGGTTGATCAGGCCGAGCCCGATGAGCGCCACGGCCAGGGTAAGGAAGAGCTTCAGCTCGCCGGCCAGCTGCACGAAGAGCAGAACGGCAAAGGCGACCGCCATCGCCAGCACGGCCAGGGTGACCGGCCGTACCAGGACGATCCAGTGGCGGGCCGAGCTCGCCAGCACCCGTTCACCGGGGAGCAAATCGCGCGCGTTCACGGCGCCTGGGTCAGCAGGATGAGCAGGGTGCCGATGACGAGGAACGGACCGTAGGGAACGGCCTCCTTGAGGCTGCGGATTCGCGTGACCAGCAGGATGACCGCGACCAGCCCGCCCAGGAACACGCCATACAGGATGGCATGGATCATCCGCAGGTTTGACAGGCCGGTGGCCATGCCGATGAAAACGGCGAGCTTGACGTCGCCGAAGCCGAAGGCCTCGGCCCCGAAGATCAGCTGCCCTCCGAAGTAGAGCACCAGGAAGGCGCCACCGGCGATCAGTGCGGCCAGGACCGCCGTCCGCCAGTCGGGCCCCGGCCAGGAGAGGATCGGCGTCCAGGGAGTGAAGAACGCGAGTCCCAGGGCGATGACCCAGCTGGGGAACATCACCAGGTCGAGGATGTAGCGGGTTTTCAGATCGAAGGCCAGGACCTGCACCAGGATGGCTGCATAGACCGAGTCGATCAGCAGCAGGCGGTGTGGGCCCAGCTGCCAGGCGAAGAGAAAGAACAGCGCGGCGCACAGCACCGGCATCAGCAGGGCCTCGGACCGAGATTGGCGGAAGTCGATTTCCTCGATACGGGCCAACCAGCGTGACAGCAGGTTCAAGCCGACCCCGATACCGGCACCGACGAGGGCCCAACCAGCGGCCAGCAGCAGCGGGCTCACGAGCCGAGCCGGTCCAGTACGGCTCGTTCGAGAGCTGAGCGCATATCGGCCTCCGGCGCCGGCGTTCCAATCCAGAGTTCGAAGGCGGCCAGCGCCTGGTAGAGCAGCATCCCGAGACCGTTGACAGCGCGGGCGCCACGTTCGCGGGCCCCTCGCAGCAGCGGAGTCAGCGGCGGCTGGTAGATGAGGTCAAACACAAAATGCGACGGCGTAATCCATTCGAGCGGAAAGATGATGCTCTTTCCGTCACTCCCCACGGGCGTCGCATTCACGATCAGGTCGACCTTCTTGACGAGCAGTGACAGCGATCCAAGGGGGGTTGGTCCGCCGGCGTCGACCGGAAGGTCGTGACAGAGCGCACGGGCCTCGTCCAGGTCGAGGCTGGTCACCCAGATTCTGGAGGCGCTGCTCCGCAGCGCATCGACGCAGGCCCGGGCAGCCCCGCCCGCGCCAAGCACGAGGACGGTTCGATTCTTCGGCGAGAACTCAGCCGCCTCCAGCGCCTGGCTGAAGGCGTGGCGGTCGGTGTTCCAACCGATCAGCGCTCCCGCCTTGTGGGTGATCGTGTTGACCGCGCCGACCGTCTGCGCATCGGGTCCCAGTCCGTCGAGCAGCCGTCCGATCGCCACCGTGTCCGGCATGCTCACCGCGGCACCAAGGATGGTCCGGCTCCCCCGCATGCGCTCGACGGCGCCGGGCAGATCCCCAACACCCAGCTTCCAGGTCTCGCAAACGGCGTCCGAGCTGCCCGCCTCGAAGGCGGCTTGGTAAAGGGCTGCCGCCAGCTCCATCCCCATGTCGTCACCTAAAACGGGTAAGGACAACGACCCCCCGCCGGTCGCGGAGGCGCCGGCCCTACTGGAGGCCGTACTGCTTGAGGAGCTGTGCGAACTCGTCGTTGGTCCGGGCGTAGTGATTATGCCCTTGCGGGTCGGAGAGGTAGAAGAAGTAGCCCGTTTGCGCGGGCTGGAGTGCGGCATCGATGGCTTTGATGCCAGGGTTCGCAATCGGTCCAGGTGGAAGTCCGGTATGTAAATAGGTGTTGTAGGGCGAGTTAATCCTGCGGTCGTCGGTCGTGACCGTCGACTGCCAAACCCCTTTGGCGTAGAGCACCGTGGCATCAATCTGAAGCGGCCAGCCGGCCTGCAGCCGGTTATAGATCACGCTGGCCACCAGGGGGCGGTCGGCGTCAAAGCGGGCCTCGCGCTCGATCATCGAGGCGATCGTCACCACCTGCAGCGGGGTCAGCTTCCGTTGGGCGGCGAGCGCCTTGCGGCTGGCATTCCAGTGCTGGTTGAAGGCGTCGAGCTGGAGCGTGACCAGCTGTTTTGCCGTGCCGTTGCGCGGAACGAGATAGGTGTCAGGAAAGAGAAAGCCCTCCAGCGAGGTGCCTGCCGGGAGATCCTTGAGGAAGTCGTAGTTGTAGGAGCCGGCGACGGCGGCGGCGAGGTAGTCGCTGCCCTTGATCAGCCCGCCCTGGTCGAGCTTCGCGGCGGTCTTCTTGATGGTGTAGCCCTCGGGGATCGCGACGTAGACCTCTTCGGGGATGGCGGTTTGCAGCGCGGTCAGGATCTGCACGTCGTCGAGGTTCCGGCTCAGCTCATAGGCGCCCGCCTGCACGTTGCGGTCGAGGTGCTTGTAGCGGGCGTAGAGATCGAAAACCGTCACGTTGTCAACCAGCCCGGCGCGGTGCAACGTATCGGCAACCTCGTGAAAGCTCGAGCCAGGTTGTACGACGAAACGGACCTTGGCGGTCGATGCATTGGCCGGCTGATGCAGCTCGTGATCGACCCAGGAGTAGGCGAGGAATCCAGGGATCCCGAGTGCGGCGGGCAAGAGAACGACGACGACCGCAGCCCACTGTACGCAACCCAGGGCGCGGCTCCGCTTGCGGGGTGCCGCGTGAGCCATCCGCGGTGCTGGAGTCAGCTAGCCCTCCGCCCCGCCGTCGTCACCCTGCTCGTCCTCTTCTTCGAAGGCTTCCAGTTGCTCGACGACGCGATCGTGCTCCTCGTCATCGAGCGTGACCAGTGATTCCCCCTCGCGGCGCAAGATCAGGACCTGCTCTTCGTCGGCCTCAGCCTGCAAGACGTAATACGTCTCGCCTTCGATCTCGACCACATCGTGGACGACGTAGCTTTCCTCTTCGCCGGTCTTCTCGTTGACCAGCTCGATAGTTTGGATCTCACCGTTGGCATCCGGAATCTCTGGCATTCAGCCTCCTGGCCCCCGCCTGCGCTGGTAATCGAGGTACCCCTGCAACAATAACGTGGCCGCCATGCGGTCCACCTCTTGCCGCCGCCTCTTGCGCCGCTTGCCCTGCTCGATCAGGTAACGCTCGGCGGCGACCGTCGTCAGGCGCTCGTCCCAGTATGCTACCGGCCGACCGGTGGTCTCGCCAACTCGCCGGCCGAACTCCTGTGCGTCTTTTGCCGCAGCCTCGAGACGGCCGTCCATCGTTCGTGGCAGCCCAACCACGATCACATCGACCTGGTGCTGGTTGACCAGTTGCGCCAGCTCGTTCAGGTCTTCGGCCTCAGATCGGCGCCGCAGCACACTGAGCGGCTGAGCGATGGTTCCGGACGGATCACTGATCGCGAGGCCGAGGCGAACCGTGCCCGGATCGATCGCGAGCACCCTCACGAGCTCGAGGGGCTGGCGACCTCCTGGATCTTGAGGGAGATACGCGAGGTGAAGAGCGGAAGCCAGGGCAACCCGAAGGGTGACTGCGTGACCCGGGCGTCGATTACGTTTGGCAGCGATTGCAGGAACGCGTGCGCGCTGCTTGGGCTCAAGCCCTTGATGTGTGATCGGATGTTGGCCTGCAGGAAGACCGGCGTATAGAAGCCGGAAGCATGACCGTTCAGACTGAGATGACCGTCCGCGGTCGCGCTCGCGACGTCGTAGGTGAGCTTGGTGTTCTCACTGGTTAGCTGCGAGCCCGACGGCACCTTGCGCTCGAGCGCCGCCTTGAGCAGACCCTGAACCGCCTTTTCATCGAAGGCGACGCCATCGCCGGCGACGGTGACCGTGACGTTGAAGCCGGTGACTTCGTCGCCCACCTTCTTATCTGCCGTGACGGTCGCCTGCACGCCCTGGCCGACGGCGACGAGCTTCTTGCCCTGGGCCTTTCTGTTGAGCTGGTCCTGCACTTGCGGAATGGCGTCCCTGGAATAGGCGTCTTTGACGCTATCGATGTCGGATTGCTGGATCACGGTTGCCGTTCTGGGATCAGCGCCACCCGACACGGCGGTCGTGTTGTCGACGGTCAAGTTGAAATCCAGGTTGTTGTTGATGTTCTTGATCGTGTGCGGGTCAGTGTCGCCGTTTGGCCCGGCTTGTACCGCCGTGACGCCGACCGATGTCTGGCCCTGGGGGGAGGCGACCGTAATCGATTTTTGGGTGACGTACTGCTTACCGTCGCTCGTGCTCACACTGGTGCCGGACGTAATGGACTTCGCCTTGTTGTCGCAAAAGAAGGTGCAGTTGTAGGTGAACGTCACCGAACCCGTCGCCGCCACGGCAGGGATCTGTTTTTGTCCGGTGGCGGTTCCGGGCAGATTCTGCGACTGGCTCGCATGCACGGCTTGGGTTGCGAACTGATCACCGCCGGTTTGGGCAGCAGTCGACCCGCTCAGCGCGAAGTCTTGCTTGATCGGTGTTCCCGAGACCAGTA
>DATASI010000098.1:0-2050 GCA_036269255.1 Candidatus Dormiibacterota bacterium | reverse complement strand
CGAGCCTGGATCTGCCGGGCCAGGACCAGGAGCTCGGTGTTGATCAGGGCACCGTCCGAGCGCAGTGCCATCCGATGGACCAGGTCCCGACGGATCAGCTTGAAGGCGCAGTTCACGTCGCGCACGAGTGGCCCGAACAGCAGCCGCACCAGGGTGAAAAACGCCCAGGCGTTGAGCCGCCTGGGCAGCGGGTCGCTTCGCTTGAGGCGGTACCCGGCGACGATATCCGCGTCGGCCGTGCGCGCCAGGAGCAGCCCGACCTCCTCCGGGTCGAACTGGTTGTCGGCATCGATGACGAAGATCCAGCTGAGCCGCGCGGCGTCCAGGCCTGAGCGAACCGCCGCGCCGTAGCCCCGGTTCACCGGATGGCGAACGACGCGAAGCTGCGGAACCGCGGCCTTGAGACGCTCGAGCACGTTCGCGGTGCTGTCCTGGCTGCCGTCGTCGACGAGGACGATCTCGTAGCCTCGGGCGTGACGCCGGAGGGCAGCGGCGACCTGTCCCACGGAACGCTCCAGGTTGGCCGCCTCGTTGAAGGCCGGCATGACAGCGCTGATCTCGGCGGTGGGCGGCGCGCTCATGGAGCGAAGCCTACTCGGGTGAAGACGGTGGCGACCCGGTCGCGACTGAATTGATGCCAGCCGCCATCGGCCTGCAGCAGGCCGACCAGCGGGTGGCCGCTTGGCAAGATGATCGCGTCCGGCCTGGCCTGGGCCAGCACCGCCTGCCAGCCGGGCGCCAGGTAGCTCACGCGCAAATAGTCACCGAAGATCGACGAGCCGTAAACCTCGACTCTCCCATCGATAAAGACCCGTCCGCCATCCGGGTACAACGTCCAGATCAGGTAGCCGCCGAAATCGTAGTAGTTGAAGATCCGCAGGGGCCGGCCGAGGTGTTGCAAGCCGGCGGTTGCCGCGCTCGGCAACGCCTGCCCGATCGCGGTCGCCTCGCCCGCCGGTGTCAGGTTTGGCAGCGCACGGTAGGCGACCATCCCACCCCCGACCAGCAGCAGGATGGCAAGGTTGACCAGGCCTACGCGCCGGCTTACGGGTCGGACACGCGGTTGACGCACGCGCCGCGCCCTGATCAGCTCCAGCAGGACCTGGGCACAGCGCCCATAGAGCGGTGCAGCTGCGAGCACGAAGAGCGCAACATGGCGCTGCGAGGAGAAGGCCAGGTAGAGCAGCGCGAAGGCGAGCACCCACTCGCTCGAGCGCAGCTTGACCTTGCGGGTGGCGAGCCCCGCGAGGCTGAGGAGCACGATGCCCTCGAGGAGCAACCCCGGAAGGGTATGGAAGTCGGGAGACGCCCACTCCTGGATGTTGTTCTGGATCAACGGCGAGCTCAGGGTGCCGACCGCGAACAGCAAGGCCTGAATACCGAAGGGATTGACGGCCGCGAGCGGGACCGTCAACCCCAGTGACCAGGCGAGGGCAATCAGGCGCTGGCGCGGCATGGCCGCTCGATCGCCACGCCAGGCGTCGAAGAGCTCGCCGGCCAGGAACAAGCCGGCGATGATCGGGCCCACCACAAAGCCGGAATGGAGGTTCGCCCAGAGCCAGATGAACGGGGGCAGCATCCAGGCGGAAAGCCGCCCGTCGCGGTACCGGTGCAGCCCGACCAGGAGCAGGCCGGCGAAGAGCGTATTCAAGAGCTGTGGCCGCGCGCCCCAGGCCGTGGAGCCGGCCAGCGCACCGGCGAGCGTCATGACGGCGGCCAACGTCGGATGCAGCCCGGTTCGCCGGAGCAGCCAGTACAGGCAGCCGGCGGCGGTCGTGACGACGAGCGCGAAGATGGCGACGAGCAGGGGCAGTCCGCCGAGGTGGTAGACGCCGTACATCGCAAGATCCGCAAGCCACTCGTGCATCACCCAGGGCTGGCCGCTGGCGCTGAAGGAATAGACGTCGGAGTGGGGGATGGTCGCGGTCGCGACGATCAGGCGGCCGTTGGCCAGGTGCCACCAGAGGTCAGGGTCGAGGGGCGGGACCGCGGCCAGGCTGAAGATGGCGACAAAGAGCAGGCTGCGCAGCAGGACGGCGCTTGTCGCCTG
>DATASI010000097.1:0-10614 GCA_036269255.1 Candidatus Dormiibacterota bacterium | reverse complement strand
CCACGCATCCCATCACGGAGACGTTGATAGGTCGCTTGATCTTTTTGAGTGCTTTCTCAACTTCAGCCACCATCGGAAGCATGTCGATCTCGAGGCGACCGCACATCGGGCAGGCGATCAGGTTGGGCCCGGTCTGCTTTTCCGCGAGCGCGTTGATGATGCCGTAAGCGACCTCGACTTCATCGACAGAGTCGCCGGCCAGCGACACCCGAATGGTGTCCCCGATCCCTTCCTCGAGCAGCACACCGATGCCGACGGCGCTCTTGACCGAACCGGTCCGCGGCGGGCCGGACTCCGTGACGCCGAGGTGCAGAGGATACGCAATCTTGTCGGCGATCGCTCGATTGGCGGCGATCATCGTCGGTGGGTCGGACGCCTTCATCGAGATCTTGATCAAGTTGAAGTCGAGTGACTCGAGGATGCCGATGTGACCGAGCGCGGCTTTGACCATGGCGTCGACAACTTCCTCGGTAGGTGGCCGCACACCGGCACCCTCCTTGGGGCGGCCTGGCAGCGAGCCGGCATTGACGCCGATTCGGATCGGCACTTCGCGTTCCTTTGCCCGCCGGGTGATCTCCTTTACCTTCTCGGGATCTTTGATGTTTCCGGGATTGAGCCGCAGGCCATCGACACCAGCCTCGAGGGCGAGCAAGGCCAGGGGTGCGTCGTAGTGGATGTCGGCGATGATCGGCAGGGGCGAGCGCTTCTTGATCTCCACCATGGCCTGGGCCGCTTCACGGGTGGGAACCGCCACGCGCACTACGCGACAGTTGGCGTCCTTCAGGCGGGCGATCTCATTGAGCGTCGCCTGCACATCCCGGGTGTCCGCCTTGGTCATCGATTGAACGACGATCTCGGCGGCGCCGCCGATCACCACGTCGCCAATTCGAACCGGGACCGATTTTCGCCTGGGCCTCATCTCAACACATCGTTATATGTCACAAGTCCGATCAGTCCAAACAAGAGAGCGAGCCCCACATAATGAACAACTTGTTCCCGGGCCGGATCCACCGGCCGGCCCCGAATCAGTTCGATTACCAGAAAGGCCGCTCGTCCGCCGTCGAGCGCGGGAAACGGCAGGATGTTGGCAAGCCCCAGGCTAAGGCTGAGGAGCGCCACCACCCCGACCACCGACAGCACCCCGGCCTGCGCCGCCCGCGCGGTGGTCTTGACGATGCCGACTGGACCCTCTAGACCGTTTGGCCCCAGCAGGCCGCCGAGACTCTTGTTGGTCGCCAGCTCATAGATGCCGCCGACGATGCCGACGATCGCGTTGCCGGTTTCGCGGACGCCCAGCCAGGCCGCCTCCGGAGGCGACGGTTTGGTCGTGACGGCGGCGGGGTGGAAGCCAAGGATGTAGCCGCCGGTCGAGGAATCGAGCCGCGGCGTGATCACCAACTGCAGCGTTTGCCCATCCCGTTCGATCACCACGGTGACCGGCGTCCCCTTTGATGCGTTGAGGGTGTTGGGCAGGTCGACAAACTGGCGGATGGGATGGCCGTTGACCGATTGAATCACGTCGCCGCTGCGCATGCCGGCGGCCGCTGCCGGGGTTCCGGGGTCGACTGATCCCACCTCGATCGGGGTTTTGACCTGGGACAGGCCGACCGTCATGAACACGGCGCTGAAGATGAACACCGGCAGGATCAGATTGAAGGCGGATCCGGCCACAATCACGATGAACCGCTGCCAGAGCGGATGGGCATTGAAGCTTCGAGGTCCGGCATCCATGCTGCCGTCCATGCCCGCGAGCTTGACGAAGCCGCCAAGGGGCACACTTCGGACGGCGTACAACGTCTCTCCCCGCTCAACGCCGAACAACTTCGGGCCGAAACCGACGCTGAACTGCTCGACCTTGATGCCGAAGAGTTTTCCGGTGAGAAAGTGTCCGGATTCGTGGACGATGACCAGCAGGCTGAAGATGACGATGACGAGCGGGACCAGCAGCACCCCACTCATGCCGGCAGCTTGCTCCGCCGCTCACCGGACGCGGCGCCGCGCACCAGACTGCGGGCCTCGCGATCCGCATCGAGCAGCGTCTGGACATCGAGCTCATCCGAGACCGGCACGGTGTCGAGCGCGTGCTCAACCAGCGCGACGAGGTCGGTGAATCGGCAGCGGCCGTCGAGGAAGAGGCTGACCGCCTCTTCGTTGGCGGCGTTCAGAACCGCGGGCGCCGTTCCACCGCGGGTGGCGGCGGCCCGGGCGAGGCCAACCGCCGGGTAGCGGGCGGGATCGAGCGATTCGAAGGTCAGGTGGCCGATCGCCGTCAGGTCCGGGGCGCCGGTAACGTCCGCGATTCGCTCTGGAAAACCAAGCGCGATCGCGATCGGCAAATGCATATCGGGACGAGCCAGCTGCGCCTTGACACTGCCGTCGACGAACTCGACCATCGAGTGCACCACACTTTCGGGGTGAATGACGACATCGATGGCCGGATAGGCGATGTCGAAGAGGAAATGCGCCTCGATGATTTCCAGGCCCTTGTTCATCATCGTCGCCGAGTCGACCGTGATCTTTGGCCCCATCTTCCAGCGGGGATGCGCCAGGGCCTCGGCGATGGTCACGGCTTCCAGCGACGCCAGAGGCCGTCGCAGGAAGGGACCGCCCGAGCCGGTCAGGATGAGGCGACGCACCACCTCCCGCTTCTCGCCCCACAGGCACTGCCAGATGGCACTGTGCTCACTATCGATGGGAAACACCTGGGAGCCATGCGCGCGCATCCGCTCACGGATTAGCGGGCCGGCCATCACCAGCACTTCTTTGGTCGCTAGCGCGATGTCCTTGCCGGCGTCGAGGGCGGCCAGCGTGGGCGCCAGTGCGGCGCTGCCGGCGACGGCGACCACCACCAGGTCGACGTCGGGATCACAAACGACCTCGTTGACCTGGCGCGCCACGGCGTCGGCGTCGCGATCGCTGCGTGCCAGGAGCGCGTGCGCGTTGGGGTACCGCCTCGCCATCGTTTCCAGGGCAGCCGCTTGATGGCCTCCGACGATGGCGTGGAGGGCAAAGTGTTGCGGATAGCGGTCGACCAGGTCACAAACCTGGCGGCCAATCGAGCCGGTGGCACCGAGCAGAGCCAGGCGACGGAGTGGAGGACGCTGAGATCTCATGGTGTTGGCTGGCTCGCGGGGGACACCCGCCTGTGCTGAAACGTCTGGCGACTCAGGGTCATTGCACCAGCCGCCTCACGCCAGGTGCAAGAACGCGAGGTAATAGTACACAAGCGCGCCGATCGGAATCAGGGAATCGATCCGGTCCAGGACGCCACCGTGTCCCGGGACCACCTGGCTCGTGTCCTTCACGCCTGCGGTGCGTTTGATCTGCGACTCCACCAGGTCGCCGATCTCGGCACCAACGCCGATCATCAACCCAAGCAGCACATTGTGGGGAAAGCCGATGTGCAAGAAGGGGCCGGCAATCGAGAAAACCAGGGTGCTGGCCGCCAATTCGGCAAGCGCGCCCTCGAGCGTCTTTTTGGGGCTGATGCGTGGGAAGAATCGGTGGCGGCCGAATCGCATTCCGGTGAGCATCGCCACGGTATCGCCGATCCAGATGGTGGCAAACACCGCGATCACCAGCCAGAAGCCCTCTCGGGTTGGATCCGGCTGATGCCGGAAATAGAGTGACGCGTAGAAGCTGAGCAGCAGGCCCAGCCAGAGACTGCCGCCGACGGCCAGCGCCCAGCGCGTCAGGCTGGCGTGCCAGTCGCGCAGGAAGACCATGGCGCCGAGCCCCACCAGGGTGGCCGCGGTCAGCAGCAGCGTGAGGTTGAGCTGGGTCGGCAGGTGGTCCCGAAGCAGGAAGGCGTAGCTGAGCGGAAAAAGGATCCACAGGGGTGCGGGCGTGCGCATCGCACCCGTCAGGTGCCAGTATTCGATGAGCCCGGCTCCAAGCACCACCGCCAGCGCGACATAGATCCAGAAGGAGCCGGCCAGCAGCACGACGAGCACTGCGGCGATCAGCAGGACGGCCGTCAGCACCCGCTGCGGCATGTTGCCGCCGCGTGCCGCGCTTAGGGCTCCCCCCTCGGCATCAGCGGCCTCGATTCGACACCTCCTCTGGACGCGAGCCGAAACGCCGCACGCGGCGCTGATAGGCGGCCAGCGCCTCGTCGAAATCGGTGCCGCCAAAGTCGGGCCAGAGGGTTGGGGTGCTGTAGAACTCCGAGTAGGCGGCCTGCCAGAGCAGGAAGTTGCTCAGCCGCATCTCCCCTGCCGTCCGGACCACGAGGTCGGGGTCCGGCAACCCACGGGTGTAGAGATGGGCGGCGAGCGTCGCCTCATCCAGGGCGGTCAGGTCGGCGCCCTCGAGCGCCAGCTCGCGCACCGCATCGAGGATCTCGACTCGGCCGCCGTAGTTGATGGCGATGTTGAGGATGGCCCGGGCGCCGACGCTTGTTCGCTCGCTCGCCTGACGCATCTGGTCCTGCAACGCTGTCGAGAGTTCGTGGATGCGGCCGGAAAACCGTAATTCGATGTGCCGGCGAGCGAGCTCATCGACCTCACGCCGAATCGTGTCAGAAAAAAGGCTCATCAGGGCGTCGACCTCATCACGCGGACGCGACCAGTTCTCGGTCGAGAAGGCGTAGAGCGTCAGCACCCGGACGCCCCGCTGGTCGGCGGCTTCGGCCACTCGGCGGATCGACTCGATCCCGGCCTTGTGCCCCATCACCCGCGGCAGGAGTCGCTCACGGGCCCAACGGCTGTTGCCATCCATGATGATCGCGACGTGCTGGGGCGGCGGCAACTGGCTCACCTGGACTTGCTGCTCGCTTAGACCTCCATGATCTCGGCTTCTTTTCGGGCGGCCATCTGGTCGACCAGCCCGATGAAGCGGTCGGCGACCTTCTGCAGCTGCTCCCCGCCGCGGCGGGCCTCGTCGGCGGAGATCTTCTTCTCCTTCTCCAGCGCCTTGATCCGGTCCATCTGCTCGCGCCGGATATTGCGAATGGCGACATGCGCGTCCTCCGCGTAGCGCTTGACCAGGCGGGCGTACTCGCGCCGGCGCTCCTCATTCAGCGGCGGAATCGGTACGCGGATCAACTGTCCGTCGTTGCCGGGGTTCAACCCCAACTCCGACTTCTGGATCGCCTTTTCGATCGCGCTCATGATCGAGCGATCCCAGGGCTGGATGATGATCATCCGTGCTTCCGGGATGGTGATCGTCGCCAGCTGATTGAGCGGCGTCGGATTGCCGTAGTACTCCACCTGGATCTTGTCGACCAGCGCCGGGCTGGCGCGGCCGGTTCGGATGGTCAAGATCTCGCGGCCCAGGGCGTCGAGGCTCTTGTTCATCTTGCTTTCCGCGTCTTTGACGTTGGCTTCGATCACGGCGCGCCTCCGACGATGGTCCCAATCGCCTTGCCCTCGACCACGCCTTCCAGACTGCCCTGCTGGGAGAGGTCGAAGACGATGATCGGGAGGTTGTTTTCGCGACAGAGCGTGACCGCGGTGTGATCCATCACCCGGAGGTCGCGGTTGATCAGGTCGAGGTAATCGAGCCGGGTGAACCGCTTGGCCTTGGGGTTCGTCTTGGGATCGGCATCGTAGATGCCGTCGACCTTGGTGGCTTTGAGCACGACTTCGGCCTCGATCTCGACCGCTCGCAGGGCCGCGGTGGTATCGGTGCTGAAATAGGGATTGCCGCTGCCGGCCGCAAGGATCACCACTCGACCCTTCTCCAGGTGGCGGACGGCCCGCCGGCGAATGTACGGCTCCGCGATCTGGTGCATGCTGATTGCGGTCTGCACCCGGGTGGGCTGGCCCATGTTCTCCAGCGCATCTTGCAGGGCGAGGGCGTTGATCACGGTACCGAGCATGCCCATGTAGTCGGCCGTGACCCGATCCATTCCGCGCTTGCTGGCGGCGTCGCCGCGGATGATGTTGCCGCCGCCGACGACCACGGCAAACTGGGTGTCGAACTCCTTCTTGACCTGGACGATGTCGTCCGCGATCTCGTGGACGATGTCGGGATCGATCCCAAAGCCGGCCTTGCCGGCCAGGCCCTCACCGCCCAGCTTGAGCAGGACCCGCTTGTAGCGCGGCAGCGCCGACGGTTTGATCACAGCATGCAGTTGACTAGCTGGCTTCTCCGACCTTGAAACGAGCGAACCGCGAAATAGTTATGTTCTCGCCCAGCTTGGCGATGCCTTCTTTGAGCACCTGGTCCACGGTCCGCTTGTCGTCCTTGGCCCACGGCTGGTCAATCAGCACCTCACGCTTGTAGAAGTCGTTGAGCTTGCCCTGGACGATCTTCTCCACCACCTGCGGCGGCTTCTTCTGGTCGGCCGCCTGCGCCTCAAAGATGGCCTTTTCCCGATTGAGGACTTCCTCTGGGACCTCCTCGCGGCGCACGTAGCGCGGCTCAGCCGCGGCAATGTGGACGGCGATCTCGTGCGCCAGGTGGCGGAACTCATCGTTGCGGGCGACGAAATCGCTCTCACTGTTCAGCTCCACCATGACGCCGAGCTGGTGGTTGTGATGGATGTAGGTGGCGATGATGCCTTCCTTCGCCGTTCGAGCCGCCTTAGCGCCGGCCTTGGCCATCCCTTTCTGGCGCAGCCAGTCCTTGGCCTTTTCGATGTCGCCGTTGGTGGCTTCCAACGCGCGCTTGGAGTCCATCATGCCGGCCCCGGTGGCATCACGAAGGGCTTTGACCTGTTCCGCTGAAATGGCCATGGCTATTTCTCGTCGTCCAAGGCCTCGTCCTCGTAGAACTCAGCCTCATCAATGGTCGGCATCCCCGCAAAGCCCTTCTCGTTCTCTTCCTCCTCTTCGCCCTCGTACGCGTACTCGGGCATCGGAGTCGGAGCCTCAGGCGCCGCCGCCAACTCCTCGGGGCTGATGAGCTGGCGCGCCTCCAGCGCGGCATCGGCGATTTTGGAGGTGATCAACTTGACCGCCCGAATCGCGTCGTCATTCCCTGGAATGACGTGGTCGATCTCATCGGGATCACAGTTCGAGTCGGTGATGGCCACGATCGGGATGTTCAGCTTGCGGGCTTCGGTCACGGCGATGTGCTCCTTGCGCGGATCGACGACGTAGACCGCGCCGGGCAGACGCTTCATCTCGGCCATGCCCCCAAAGAAGCGTTCGAGCCGCTGGTACTCCTCTTCCAGTTCGGTGATCGCCTTCTTGCTCCCGGTAAAGCCGCCGTTATTGCGGATCGCTCGCAGGCTGTTGAGCCGGTCGATCTGGCGACGCATGACGGTGAAGTTGGTGAGCATCCCGCCCATCCAGCGGTGATTGACGTAGGGCATTCCCGAGCGGCGCGCCTCCAACTCGATCGATTCCTGAGCCTGCTTCTTGGTGCCGATGAAGAGCACCAGGCGGCCGCTGCCCACGACGTCCTTCACCCAGGTGGACGCGTCGTCGAGCAGCTTGACGGTCTGCTGCAGGTCGATGATGTGGATGCCATTGCGGGCGGTGAAGATGTACCGCTTCATCTTGGGATTCCAGCGGCTGGTCTGATGGCCGAAATGGACGCCGGCCTCGAGTAATTGCTTGAGCGTGACGAGTGGCATGCGGAAAACGGACCTCCTCTGTTTCTACTTCCGCCTCCGTCATCCGGCGAACGGACCTCTGACGAGGCAACCCGGCGCCGTCAGGAGACGTGCTTAATTGCGCGTGCCAAAGTATAGCCGGTCAGCGTCGAATTCAAACGCGAGCCGGCGCGCGCGACTAGGCTGCCGGAACCGTCGGTTTCTTGGCGCGGCCACCGCGCCCGGCGCCGGTGCGAGCCGCCCGCTCCGGCTTGCAGGCCGGGTAATCGGAGCAGCTCTTGAACTCGCCGTAGCGGCCCTGACGCAGGACCTGCGGCTTGCCACACCGCGGGCAGGGATCGTCCATCAGCAGCTCGTGCGGTTCGGGCGGCTTGATGGTGCGCTTGCCACCTTCGATGTAGCGGCAGTCGGGATACCCGGAGCAGCCAACGAAATTGCCGAAGCGGCCCTTGCGGTTGAGTAGCTGCTTGCCGCAGGTGGGGCAGACCCGATCGGGAACGATGTCGGCCGGGTTGATCTCCCGCTTGACGTAGCGGCACTTCGGATAACCCGAGCAGGCGACGAACGGCCCGCGCTTGCCGGTGCGCGTGACCAGCGGCTTGCCGCAATTGGGGCACATTTCACCGGTCGGCTCAGCGGGTTGCGACTTTTCCTGGCCTTCCCGGCCTTTGATGTAATCGCATTCGGGATAGAGCGAGCAGCCGATGAACTCCCCCAGCCGGCTCATCCGGTAGACGAGACGCCCGTTGCGGCCCTCCTCCTTGCACTTGGGACAGTCCTCGCCGGTCTCACGCATCGGGACTTTGACGCGCTGGCTCGCCTCCGCCTGCGTCAGCGTCTTGGCGAAGGGCTTGTAGAACTCCCGCACGATCGGTACCCACTTGCGACGGCCTTCTTCGACATCGTCGAGCTCCTCCTCCATGCTGGCGGTGAACTTCACATCGACGATTTCCGAAAAGTGTTCGATCAACCAGGCATTGACCGTTTTGCCGAGCTCGGTCGGATGCAAGCGGCGCTCCTCCTGCCTGACATAGTGCCGCGTCTGGATCACCTCGACCGTAGGGGCGAAGGTGCTCGGACGTCCGACGCCAAGCTCTTCCAGCGCTTTGATCAGCGTCGCTTCCGTGTAGCGCGGCGGCGGTTGGGTGAAATGCTGCTCGGGCTTGAGCGCTTGCAAATTCAGCCGCTCGCCGACCGTCAGCATCGGCAGCTCCTTCTCCTCGTCGTTGTCGGCGTCGCGTTCCCAGACGCGGTAGAAGCCGTCGAAGACGAGCACGGAGCCGTTGGCGCGGAACAGGTACGCGCCGGCGCCGATGTCGACCCGGGTCTGGGCAAAACGAGCCGGCATCATCTGACTGGCGGTGAACCGCTGCCAGATCAGCCGATACACGCGGAGCTGGTCGGGCGTGAGATATTGCCGGACCGAATCCGGGGTGCGGCTGACCTCGGTGGGTCGGATCGCTTCGTGCGCGTCCTGCACGGGACCCTTGGACTTGAATTCGACCTTGTCGCGGCGCGCATAGGTCGGGCCGTAGTTCTCGGTAATGAATCGCCGCGCCGCGCCGCTGGCTTCATCGGAGATGCGAAAGGAGTCGGTTCGCATGTAGGTGATGAGACCGACGGGTCCCTGACTGCCGAGCTCGATGCCTTCATAGAGCTGCTGGGCAAGACTCATGGTGCGATTCGGCTTCAGGCGCAAGCGCGACGAGGCGTCCTGCTGAAGCGTGCTGGTCTTGTAGGGCGGCGGGGCATTCCGTGTCGTGTCCTTGGTCTCGATGCCGAGCACGCTGTAGCTGGCCCCATCGAGCTGCTTGACGATCTCCTGGACCTGGTGCTCTTCTTTGAGCTCGAGCTTCTCGCCGCCGTCTTGCTTGGCCACCAGGCGGGCCGGGAAGACGCGCTGCGGGAGATCCAACTTGTTGAGCATGGCGTCGAGCGTCCATGACTCGACCGCCACGAACTTCTCGATCTCCTCCTCGCGCTCGCAGACCAAGCGAACGGCGACCGACTGGACGCGGCCGGCACTCAACCCCTTGCGGATCTTTTTCCACAACAGCGGGCTCAGCTTGTAGCCGACCAGGCGATCGATGACACGGCGTGCTTGCTGCGCGTCCACGAGATCCTGGTTCATGGGACGGAGTGCGGCGAGCGCCTTTTCGACCGCGGACGGCGTGATTTCGTGCAGCTCGATCCGGCGGGGATCTTTCAGGTGGAGCACGTGTGCCAGATGCCACGCGATGGCTTCACCTTCGCGATCCGGATCGGAGGCAAGCAAGATCTCGGAGGCGCCTTTGGCGGCCGCTTTCAAGTCTTTGATCGTCGACTCTTTTCCGGGAATGGTCACGTATTCCGGCTTGAACGCATGCTCGACGTCGATGCCCAGCGTGCTCTTGGGCAGATCGCGCACGTGTCCCATGGAGGCGCGAATCTCGTACTTGCCGCCGAGAAAACGGCCAAGCGTCTTCGCCTTCGCTGGCGATTCAACGATGATCAGTGGGTTTGCCATGTTCAGTCTCTGGGCCGCCGGATGACGCCGGCGGAGTCGCCGATTATATAGCCGTTCATTTCCAGCAACGTCAAGCGTCGATTTACTTCTTTGATGTTCAGCCGCATCAGATCGGCTAGATCATCATGATGGCGCGGTTCTACCCAATCAAGCAATTCCCAAACGGCAAATAGCTCGGGATCTTGCGGTGGCGAAGCCGCGCGCACGCGCGCACGCGTATGCGCGCGCGTATGCGCGTGTACGCGCGCGAGATCGGGAAATTCGTCCAGCACATCCTCGACGGTTTCGACGAGTTTGGCGCCGTCTTTAAGCAGGCGATGAGAGCCGACCGCCACCGGGTTGTCGATGCTTCCGGGGACACAGAACACCTCGCGGCCCTGCTCGAGCGCCATGCGGGCAGTGATCAGCGCGCCACTCCGTTCCGCCGCCTCGACCACGACCACGCCCAGGCTGAGTCCGCTGATGATCCGGTTACGCACCGGAAAATAGCCCGGCAGCGGCAACGTGCCTGGCTGCGACTCGGTGATCAGCGCTCCAGTGGCGGCAATCGCTCGGGCCAGCTCGACATGCTCCGGCGGGTAAATCCGGTCGAGGCCGGTGGCCA
>DATASI010000096.1:0-14552 GCA_036269255.1 Candidatus Dormiibacterota bacterium | reverse complement strand
GGGGGCTTCGACCTCGGCGGGGGCCCCCGGCGCGGCCGCCGGGGCGCCGGTCGTCTTGGCGAGGAAGGACTCCTTCTTCTGCTCCAGCTGGTAGACGCGACGGATGCTGGCGATCAGCTCGTCGCCGCTGAAGGGCTTGATCAGGAACTCGCGGGCGCCCGACTGCATGGCCCGCCGCAGGTAGTCCCGTTCGCCCTGGACCGACATGATGATGACCGGCGACCCGGACACCTCCTGGGCGAGCGTCTCGGTCGCCTGGATGCCGTCCATGATCGGCATGTTGACGTCCATCAGGACGATGTCAGGCGCCAGCTTCTTGGCCTGCTCGACGCCCTCCTTACCGTTGACGGCGGTGCCGACCACCTGGATGTCGGCCTCGAAGGACAGCAGCTTCTGGAGGTTGTCCAGGGTGCTCGCGATGTCGTCCACGATCAGGACCTTGATTGGTTCGCTCATTCGGTCATCTCGTTAAAGACAGCACCCCGCGAAATCTTCCGATTTCGCGGGGAGCCTGTCAACGTATTTTTGACTTTCGGTTAGCGGAAGTGGTAGGTCGAGGCAAAGGTCTGATCGGTGGTCGGCGCCGTGTCGGGGTCGACCTGGTCGTAGTCCTTGACCGACTTCAGCACGAACTTGTAGTTGGTGTTGTCGAGCAGGAACTTGAGGTCCTCGGCCTGCTTGAGCGTCACGATCACGGTCAGGCTCGACGAGATGCCACGGGTGTTGGCGCCGCCGGCCGGGCCAACCCGGATGACGTGCAGGTTGGTAAAGGTGGTCTTCGTCTCCGGCTTCGAATTCGCCGCGGTGCTGCCCACGCTGGCCGTCACGAGGATGTCGATCCGGTCGTCAGGCTGGATGTAACCGCCTACGCCGACCAGCTCACCAGTTGGGATCTGCATCGCCACCATGCCCGCCGGGATGGGCAGGAACGCCTGCTTGGCCGGCTGGACGCTGCCCGCGTCAGACACGATGAAGTAGTCGATGATCGCTGAGTTCATGTGGATCGGCAGTGCGGCGTACTTGCCGATAACCAGGTCCTTGGAGTGGAACGCAAACGGCGGCGTCTGATCCTCCGAGAACTTGCTGATAGTCACCAGGTCCGCGGTGATCTGGGTCGAGGCCGCGATGTCCTTGGTGGCCACCACGACGTCCACGGTTTTCGTGCTCCCTCCAATCGATGTCTGCCCATTCCCGGTTCGACCGAGAAGCAAGGCACCGCCGAACGCCACGATGGCGAGGAACACACCGAAGATCAAGAGGATGCGGTTGCTCCTCGGCTTTACCTCAGTCGCCAAGTCGACTCACCTCCTGAATTTCGGCGCCATCGCTCGACGCGTAGCGCTCCTTCGGGTCGTGTATCTAGAAATCCCCCCGCTTCCTTGCGCACTCTTTGCTAACAAGTCGAGCGCGCCGTCACAAGCTCCGACGCGGTCGCCGACCGCAACAAAAACAAGAGAGCGGGCCGATGCCCGCTCTCCTTGATTGCTCCCAAAATGGGTGCTACCTACTGGCTAAGGCCGCCCGAGATGTTGCAGAACACGTTCTTGACCTGGTTGCCGAGAACGATCAGGACTACGATGACAACCACCGCGATCAAGACGAGAATGAGGGCGTATTCCACCATACCCTGGCCTTCCTCACGATTGAGAAGCTCCCGGAGGCGCAGATAAAGGTTGGTCAACATGCTAGATTCACCTCCTTTACGAGCAGATCGAACGAACCCAGTTTCACATGGGGTCGCCTTCAGATCAACGCAGCTTTCGCGAAGACATGGCGAAAGAGTTTTGACGAATCGGTAACGCTGAGCTCGGCCCTTACAGGCGACGTTACGAAGCGATCAAGCGCCAGCCACGCCTCGAGGCCAGCCCGGCGCTACCGCTTGCTGAGGGGGACCTCGACCTTAACTTCGGTACCGCGCCCCGGCTGGCTGCGGATTTCCAGGCTGCCCTTCTCGAGTTCCGCCCGCTCGCGCATGCTGAGCAGCCCCAGGTTCTTGTTCTTATGAAGGTTGGCCTCGGTCCGGGCGACATCGAAGCCCTGGCCGTCGTCCTTGATGACGACCGAGACCCGGGAGGGTTGGAAGTTGATGGTGACCTCCGCCATCTTCGCCCGGGCATGTTTGTGGACGTTGGTCAGCGCCTCCTGGATAATGCGAAAGAGCACGCCCTCGGTATTACCGGGCAGGCGGCGCTCCTGGCCCACCACATTGAAGCGCGTCGCCAGCCCATAGCGGTCACCGTATTCCTTGATGAATTTACGCAGGGTTGGCACCAGGCCCAGGTCATCGAGCGTCATCGGCCGCAGGTCGAAGATCAGCTGGCGCGTCTCCTCCAGCGCGTTGCGCACACTGTTCTTGAACTCGGCCAGCTCGGTGACCAGCTGCTTGGGGTTGCGGTCGAGCAGCCGCTCCAGGATCTCGGCCTGCAAGACGAGGTTCGCCATTGACTGGGCCGGGCCGTCGTGCATGTCACGCGCAATCCGCATGCGCTCCTCTTCGATGATCTGAAAGACCTGCCGCGAGGCGTCGCGAAATTGCTTGTCGCCTTCGGCCGCCGTCGGCCGCCCGCCGTTCTCGCCATACATGCGCTGCAGATCGGCGAGGATCTGGCCGGCGGAGCGCAGGAACTGGCCCTGGTCCTTGAGTTCGGCCCGCCGGCTCGCGAGCGCCTCGTACTCGAGCTGCACCCGCTCCACGCCCAGCTGTTTGTCCCGGATATTGGCGAAGGTTTCCTGGACTTCGGCCGGGGAGAACTGCTTGAGGTTGTTGAGCAGGTGCTTCTCCACCACCCGGCTCTCCTCCGCCTGCTCTCGAGCCTGGTCGAGCGTCGCCTCCAGATCACGCGACTTGGCTTCCGCCGTTTCGAGCTCCGCCTCGACCGTCTGCAGGCGGGCGGTGACCGACTGGTGAATCAACACGAATGGATCGAAGATCTCATCCGTGGCCTGAATCGCACTCATATAGGACTACGGAAGCGGCAATTCCGCCCGTTTGGCGGCCCCATGATAGCAGGAAAATCCTCGAATTCACGCTGAACTTCCATAGCGGATGAGCGACCGGGCATATTTCTACCTGGGGCGGGCGCTTCCCCTTCTCGTATTCGGGCTTCTGGTGGCCATTCAGGCACAGCTAGCCTATGCCGGCCTGCTCAGTGCGTTTTCGGGCTCCCTCGACCGCGCCCAATCGATGTATCTCATCAACCGCGTGCTGACGGTCGCCTTCTTTACGTTCCTCCTCGTCATTTACGCACTGCGCACCAAGGCTGCGCGCTGGAACCACAACCCGGTGGCGGTTGCGGCCGCGATGGTGGGCAGCTTCGTGCTCTACGCGCTCTTTCTTGTTCCCGCCAATTCGCGGAGCACCGACGTGCGTGTCCTGGCCGGCAGCGATACGCTGCTCGCCATCGGCATGCTCTGGGCGCTCTACTCGCTGAGCTACCTGCGCAATCGCTTCAGCATCGTGCCGGAGGCGCGCGGACTCGTGACCAGCGGCCCCTACGCGATCGTCCGCCACCCGGTTTATCTCGGCGAAATTACCGCCGGATTCGGCATGGTCCTCCCCACCCTCCTGAGCTTTCACGCCGTCTTCTTTGGGATCTTTGTCGCCGCCCAACTGCTACGCACCTACTACGAAGAGGGCGTGCTCTCTGCTGCCTATTCAAGCTATGCCGCCTACGCTCGCCGGACCAAGCGGCTCATTCCTTTCATCCTGTAAATTGGCAAGCCTGGCCCGCCCCGCCACTCCGTTTCCGACTGAGCCAGGGACCAATCGCTCGATCTTCCACCGAGCGTCCCGCTGGCTCGACCTTCCCCGCCTTTTCCTGATCGCGATCTTCACGACGATGCTGATTGCGGCCATCCAGCCTGTGACCGATCCGGACTTCTGGTGGCACCTGACGACCGGCAATTGGATGCTCAGCCACCAGGCGATTCCCCACCAGGATCTTTTCACCTTCACCGTCCTGGGCCACCGGTGGATCACCCATGAGTGGCTCAGCGAGGTCGTGATTGCGCTGCTCTATGCGGCCGGTCGGCTGCCACTGGTCAGTCTCGCGCTCGGCGGGGTCACCGCCGCCGGATTTCTGTTCGTCTACCTTTCGATCGACCGCCGGGTAGGGTTCGTCATCCGCGGGCTGGTGCTGGCCCTCGGGGTGGCCGCCGCCAACCCGATCTGGGGACCGCGAATCCAGATGGAAACGTTCGCCCTCAGCGCGCTCACCTATTTATGGGTGAAGCGTTACTGCGAGGGCCGCAGCCGGGCACTCTACGCCCTGCCGCTGGTAATGCTGGTCTGGGTCAACCTCCACGCAGGCTTCGTCATCGCCTATGCGATCGTCGGCATCGCGCTCGCGGTGGAAGGCCTGCGCTACCTGAGTCATCGGACCGGCGCCATGCCGCTGCCGCGCCTGCGCACCATGGCGCTGGTGCTGCTGGCCTCGGTTGGCGTCGCGATCATCAATCCGAACGGATGGGACATCTACCTCTATCCCTTCCAGACCGGGGGGAGCGCCGAGCAGCAAAAGCTGATCGTCGAATGGTTCTCGCCCAACTTCCAGATGTCGCAGATCTGGGCCTTCGAGGCAATGATCTTCCTCATCCTCGGCAGCCTGGCACTGGCGCGGCGCATCGAGCCCCGGCAGTTCCTGCTGCTGTTGCTCGGCCTCGGCCTTGCCCTGCACTCGGTGCGGAACCTCTCGTTCTTCATGCTGGTCGGCGTCCCCGCGCTCGCGGATTACGCTCAGCAAGCCGCTGAGCGCCTGCAGCTGCGCTGGCCGTTTCGCCTGCCGAAAACCAGTGGCGTGACTTTCGCGCTCAACAGCGGGATCCTGCTGGTTCTGGCCCTGATCGTGCTGCTTGCCAGCGCTCCGAGCTTGCTACAGCGGGTCGATGGCAAACTGATCGCTCGCGACTTTCCCGTCAAGGCCGCGGACTTCTTGGCGCAACATCCTGCGCCCGGTCACATGCTGAATGTGTACGGCTGGGGCGGCTATCTGATCTACCGCCTGGACAGCCGGTCAACGCGCGCGCAGCCGGTGTTCATCTTCGGCGATGCCGCGCTCGACGGCGACCAACTGCTCAAGGATTACTCGCATTTGCAGTCGCTCGGCTCGGATCAGGCGCAGCTGCTCGACCGGTATCAGATCAACTGGGTCATCTTTCATTCGGATGACCCGATCATCACCGAGCTCCGTCAGCTGCGGAGTACAACCGGACATCCCGGATGGTTCGAGCTCAAGACCTTTGACAAAGCGACCATCATGATGCGCGACACCCCGGAAAACCGGGCCTACGCCGCCCGTGCGCTGGGGTGAGCAGCGCGGCTCCCGACTGGCTCACGCGATGAGGCACTGGTTCGGTGTTCGCCGGCTCTACGAGCCGCGATTCCAGGAGCGCGTGCTGCTGCTGCTGCTGCTGGTCGTCGGCGCCTATTACCTCACGTGGTCCACCACGCAGTGGCTGACCTTGACGCCGTCAAGCCTACGCTTCGACTTCGTCAATTACTTTGCCGGCGCGCAAGCCGCGGCGCACGGCACCGACGTCTACGCCGAGTTCAAGCGTGGCTGGGGCACTGAGGCCTGGGTGGTGGCCTATATCTACCCACCCTTTTTCGCCGAGGCGCTCGCCCCGTTGACCGTGCTGGGCCTGCTGGCGGCTGCGCGTGTCTGGCTGCTGGTCGTGCAGGTCGCGTTCCTGGCTGCGCTCTGGCTGCTGCTTCGCATCAATCCGGAGCTGAGCCGCGCCGGCCGTCGGCTGTTTCTGCTGGCCGCCTTCGCCTTCATGCCGGTCTATCTCAACTTCAAATTCCAGCAGGTGGCGACCGTCTGGCTGCTGCTGCTGACCGCGTCGCTCTGGGCGGCGATTCGCCGGCGCGACGGCGTCGGCGGCCTGCTGATCGCGCTCGCGGCCTCCTTGAAGGTGAGCCCGATCTTTCTGCTGCCGCTGCTGGCGCGATTGGGTCGCTGGCGAATGGCGATCGCCGGCGGCATCGCGCTGGTCTCGGTCACCGCCGTGACGCTGCTGCTGGCGCCCGACAGCTGGCAATTCTTCACCGTAGTGCTGCCACGCATCGGACTGGGCACTGCCAACTGGGACAACGGCTCGATCGACGGGCTGGTCAGCCGGATCGTGCAGTTCGACCCCGGCCTCGTTGGGGCCGCGACGCCCACCGTCGCGAAGGCCCTGATCGCGCTCGCGGCCGTGGTCGTCATCGGCGTCACCATCTGGGCTGCCCGCGGCGGCGATTCATCCTGGACGCTTCGACTCGCGGTCGCCGCGCTCGTCTGCGCCCTGTTGATCTCGAGCAGCGTGACCTGGCAGCACCACCTGGTCACCCTGCTCCTGCCGCTGGCAACCGCGCTCGCCTGGATCAGTGTTCGGCGGCCGGGCGCGCACTACGGCTGGCTGCTGCTGGCTGCGTACGCGATGTGCTGGCTCGACCGGCGTGCCTTTCCCCTGCCCCTCGACCTGCAGGTCCATGGCGCGGCGCAGGCCGCGCTCGTGCTCGCCGGCACCTCGGTCAAGCTCGCCGGGATGGTCTTGCTCTGGGGGCTGCTGCTGCAGATGCTCCGGCGTGAGCGAGCGCTCGCGGACGCCGTCAGGCGGCCCGGACAACCGGCGACGGGCGCGCCGGCGACGCGGCTCGCCGCCTGAACTGCCACGCCATCCAGACCAGCGCGACGGTCATCACGGCCGGAGCGACGGGCATCCCCCGGTGCAACAGGTCGACGACCAGGGCAAGGTCAACCGCGATTAGCGCCGGCGTGGGATTCGGCAACACGCCGTCCCGATGCAGCCTAATCGACAGCCAGGCGGGGACGGTGAGGATCAGCAGATCGTGCGGCAGCGCGTGCGGCGAAGCGAGCACGCCGATGACGCCGGCGACCACGGCAAACGCCAGCAGGTTCTGCGGACGACGCCAGGCGAGCCAGCCGGTCAGGGTGTGGCCGAGAAGGAAGATGGCGACCGCGCCGAGGCCTAGCCAGGCAACCGGCAAGAGCGGGCCGATGTCGCCAATCCAGGCCTCCTCGAAGCGAACGTCCCCCACATGCGTCGCCGCCTGGTGCGCCATCGCCGCCAGGTTGGCCCAGCCACCCGCTAGCGGACTGAGCAATACGACGCTCGCGCCAGCCATCGCGGCCAGCAGTGGCCGCCAGGCACGTGCGGCAAGGCAGATGGCCAGATAGGCGGGCAGGTACTGCGGCTTCACCGCGAGCAGCGCCCCGGCGGCGAGCGCCGGAAGGAAACGCTTCGACGGTAGCGAGGCGACCATCAGGGCCGCGCCGAGCGCCAGCAGGGGCGTGATCTGCCCCTCATCGAAAGTGTCGGCGGTGGGAAGCGCCGCGAGCAAGCCGACGATGCCAAGGGTCAGCCCACCACGGCCGAGGGGGGCAAGGCGCTGTAACAGCAGGAGCGTCAGCAGTAAAAGCGCTGCCGAGATCGCCTGCCACACGCGAAATGCCGCCTCCAGCGGCAACAGGCTCAAGACGGCGCCGGGCAGCGCAGCGGCAAGCGGTTTATTGAAGGGCAGCCGCAGGTCGATCGCCCCGGGCGCCACCTGCTGCATCGTCTCCGCCAGCTGCCGCTGGTCGTATACGGCGTCGAACCGGCCCTGGCGAAGCAGCAGGCCGGCGCTGTAGTCGATGGTGAAATCCGCCGACAGCCGCGAGGCACGCGACTGCCCCACCACGAGGATGACCGCCCCCAGGGCAACCGCGAGCGCGAGCGCCAGCATCCGGCGATCGAGGACGGCGCTCAAGCGGCCATCGCCTGGATGTCATTCGTCCGGTGAAGCCTTAAGGCGATGTAGCCGAGCAGCAGCGTGAGCGCGATCGGTGCGAGCGGCACCGGCACGCCATGGAGGTCGACGATCAGCGCCAGGTCCACCAGGACCCAAACCCGAAGCAGATCGGGCAGCTGCCCATCGCGCTGCAGCCGAACGGTCAACCAGCTGGGAACGGCGAGCAGGATGAGGTCGTGCGGCAACGCGTGGGGCGAGGCGATCACCGCCAGCACCCCGGCAATCGCGGCGTAGGCGATGAGGTTCGACGGGCGCCGCCAGCCGACCCAGGCCAGCGCGAGCAGCGCCGTCCCATCGAGCAGCACCGCGGCGGTGGTCGCCACGCCCGTGGGGAGCGCCACCGCGAGTAGGCCGACCCACGACTCGTTGATGTGGAGGCTGACCAGCTCATTGACGAGCAGCGCATTGTGCAGCATGGCCAGCAGGGCACCGGGCCCGCCTGCCAGCGGGCTCAACAGCATGAGCGTTCCGCCAACTAACGCCGCCAGCAGCAACCGCCACTCACGAGCCGCCAGGAGGATCGCCAGGTAGGCGGGCAGGTACTGTGGCTTCACCGCCAACAGGCCACCGCCGAGGGCAGCGAGCCCGATAAGACGAAAGCGCAGGCAAACTACCACCAGCCCGGCGCCGGTCAGCACGAACGCGGTCGGCTGGCCTTCGGTCAGGGTCGCCCAGACCGGCACCGCCGCGAGCGTGCCGAGGGCAGCGAAGAGGGGCGCTCGGCGGCCCAGCGAAGCGGCCGACTGCAGCAGCAAGACGACCGCCATCACCAGTCCAAGGCTGATCGCCTGGAACAGACGGAAGGCCGCCTCCAGCGGCAGCAGCGACAGGGCCGCATAGGGCAGCGCGGCGGCCAGCGGCAGGTTGTAGGGCAGACGCTGGTCGATGCCGCTGTCCGGTGCAACGGCACGGATCGTTCGGGCGAGCTCTGCTTGTTGGTAGGGCGCAGCCAGCCTCCCCTCTCTGAGAAGGACGCCGGCACTGTAGTCGACCGTGAAGTCGGCCGCCAGCCTGGCAGAGCGCGACTGCGAGGCGACGGCGACGACGCCCGCGGCGGCGAGCGCAATCACGAGCGCCAGCAGCAGCCGGTCGGCGCGTCGGCTCACGGCCTCACCATGAAGAGCGCCAGGCCGGCCGTCTGATCGACCCGGCGCAATGACGGGTCAGCCTGCAGCCGCGCGGATGCCGCCGCGTCAGGGGCGAGGACGTAATCGATGTGGTTGGCGCGCAGGAAGGTGATGCGCTGTGCTTCGGTCCAGCTGCTGAAGAAGGCGTTCGCCTCCGCGGCCTTACGCGCCGCGTCGATCGTCATCTCCGGATGACCGGCAAAGGCGCGGGCGTCCGTTTGCGCCGGCACGAAGATGCCGTCCAGGTAGGTGGTGAGGACCACGTCTCGCGCAGAGACCAACGGCTGGAGCCGCTGCAAGATGAGGGCTTCCGCCCGGCTCTCATATTCGGCCCGGCTGTCGAGCCGCAACGCGCCAATCCAGTACGGCTGAGCCAGGCTGAAGACCCCGTAGAGACTGGAGACGCCCAGGGCAAACGCCGCCACCCGTCGCCGCCAGGGCATCGCCCGGATCCCCCGCAACAGGCTCAACAGTCCCGGCGTGGCGCAGAGACCGAACGGGATCGAGCTGGCCATGAAGCTTCGCCCGAGCGTGCGACTGAGTCCGGGAGCGAACATGAAGAGCGTCATGCCGGCGATCCACAGCGCCGGCAAGAGCAGGTCGCCGCGCAGCCGGCGGCGCCACAGGGCGACCACGATCAGGGCGCTGGCACCCAGGTGCGAGAGCACGAGAAAACCGACGGGATCGCCAACGTCGAGCGAGGTGCGAACTACCGAGAAAGTGTCCGGGGTGATTCGCCAGGTCCACCACAGGTACCCCAGGTAGGGCAGCTGCAGCGCGCCACTCGCGGCTGCGTAGCGCAGGGCGCGGCGCTCTGAGTTGATCAGGGCCCAACCGCCGAGCACGCCGACGGCGAGCAGCGCGAGCTGCGGATAGACCAGCTGCAGCCCGATCACCGCCAGCCAGCCACTGATCAGCTCGCTGAACAGGAGCCGCCGTCGTAGCCGTAGGCCGACGACGAACGCCCAGCACATCAGCGCCATCGCCCAGGGCAGGTGGGGCGCCATCGCCACCAGGTCGGCCACGCTCGAGCCGGGCGACTGCATCTCGCTGGCGCGGAAGACGAGCGGCCCGAGCGTCAGCTGTGGCAGGAGGACACCAATGCCCCCGCCCAGGCTGCAGAGCACCATCGCCCAGCGGCGGATCAACCGTGGGCGGAACAGTTCGGCGGTCAGCAGCCAGAGCGCTGTCAGCAGTGCGGCAGCGGCGGCCAATCGCTCGACGTGATAAAGCCAGGGGCCCGGAATCCAGCCGAGGATGTGCGCCGGCCAGAGATACCAGGGATAGAGCAGGATGCCAGGCAGCCATTCGGCGCTGTAGGGCGAGTGAAACAGCCAGGCACCATGCCAGCCCTGCCGCCAGAGCGCCTGGTAGACGTACGCGTCCCGCGCGACGACGACATAGCCCGAAAAGACGGCCAGCGGCGGCGTACGCACCGCCGCGATCGCAATCGGTGGCACCGTCAGCAGCATCAGCATCACCGCGGCGATCGCCGGCCAGCGCCAGCGGCCCTCCATCCGCCTGCCAGCCGCCGGAGGGCGAGCATCGTCGATGCGAGGACGGGGCAGCGCCATCAAGCGGCCAGCCAGGTCCCGTAGCGGCCGCGGGTCGTGAGCCGGGTGGCAACTCGGCTTGGCAACCTCGTCAGCCCACCCGCCGGCGGTGCGCCAGCCATGACGACGGTGTAACGACGAGTGTGAGGAACCCCTTCTCCCGGCCGTTATAGCTGGGCAGTGACGACGCGCCCCTCCGCCGCACGGGTCAGCCCGGCGCCGGCGCTCCCCCGGATTCGCCCGGCCTTCATCGCCCAGGGAGCGGTCGTCGGGGCAAGCCTGGTGATCTACGCCCTGGTCCTCGCCCAGGCGGGACTGCGCCACCAGGACTTTACCGCCTACCTCACGGCGGGCCACGACCTGCTGAGCGGCCGCTCCCTCTACACCACCTTTCTCCACCATCCCTTTCCCGACCCGACGCTGCGGCCCGCCTACATCTATCCGCCGATCTTTGCCGTCCTGATGGCGCCGCTCTCGCTCCTGCCGGCGGCATTGGCCACCACACTGTGGGTGCTGCTGAGCCAGGCTTCGCTGGCGGTCTCCCTCCTCCTATTTATTCGCCGATTCCACCCCACCGCCTGGGCCACTGCGGCGCTGCTGGCGGCGACCGCAACCTTCTATCCGCTCTGGGTCGACGCCGTCCAGGGTCAGGCCAACCTGATCGTCCTGGTGCTGGTCACCGCCGGCATGGTCGGGGTCCTGTCGGCAACACCACGAGCCGCGGTCGCGCTCGGGCTTGCCGCCGGCCTCAAGCTGACGCCTGCCATCCTGATCGTCTGGCTCCTCGTCGAGCGCCGCTTCCGCGAGGCGGCCTGGATGGTCGCTGGCTTCGTCGCCATCACGGGACTGGGCGCGGTCGCCCGCTGGCGGGACAGCTGGGTCTTTTTCACCCAGGTGGCCCCCGCGCTCGCTCGAGGGACGGCTGTGTACGCCAACCAGTCGTTGTTCGGTGTGCTTGGACGGCTGACGACGGCGAACCCGTATACCAACCCCTGGGTTGTCCTGCCCGTGACGGTTCTTCTGCCGGCGATCGCGGCGCTGCTCCTTGGCGGACTGTGGTTCTGGCGCACGCGGCACCAGGACGCGGCCCCGCGGGCGTTCGCCTTCCTGCCGCTGCTGCCCCTGCTCTCGTCGGTCACCTGGCCGCATCACCTGGTGATCGTGCTGCCTGCCATCTGGCTGGCCCTGGTGGCCGTCGCTAGCTTGGACTGGCCGCTCCCGCGAACCCTCGCCCTCGCGGCCTTGCTGGCCGGCTTCAGTGTCATCGCCCGCCTGCCCGCCGGGCCCGGCTTCGATCAGCCGGGGTTCAAGGCAGCCCAAACCGGCGATCCCATCGTGCTGTTGACCGCCAACGCGCTGTTCGGTTGCACCCTCCTGCTGTTCCTGCTCGCACCATGGCTGCTGCGCTCCCGCTGACACCGCCGGCGATCGAGCCGATCGGGAGGCAGCGGCAGTGGCCGGCGTTCGCCTTGGCCTTCGCGACCGTCATTGGCCTGCTCTCGCTCCTGCCCTATCTCCTGGCGTACGTCTGGATGCCGCCCGGTCACCACTTCACCGGGTTCTTCTTCATCGCCGACGACGCGGCGACCTACCTGGCGAAGATGCGCCAGGGCGCCGAGGGTGCCTGGCTTTGGACCGACCCCTACACCAGCGAGCCGCACGGGGGGGTTTTTCTCTTCGGCTTCTACCTGCTCTTCGGGCATCTGGCCGCGTTACTCCACCTGCCCTTGATCGCCACCTACCACCTGGCGCGCCTTTCCGGCGCTGTGGCGCTGGTGCTCGCGACCGACCGCCTCTGCCGCCGGCTGCTCGAGCCCAGTCTGCGCCGCCTGGCGGTGATGCTGGTGATCCTCGCCTCGGGCGCCGGCGTACTGGCCCAGGTCGCCGGAAACCCGTCGCTGTTCGGGAGCCGCCTCGACGCGCTCGACCTCCACCTCCCCGAACTGTCCGGCTGGTACTCGATCCTCGCGATCCCCCACTTTGCCTGGGCCACCGCGCTCATCGTCGTGGCGCTGGACGGCCTGCTGGCGATCGCCAGGCGGCCGGCGCCGCGTCCCATCCTGGTGACCTCGGCAGCCTTGCTGGCGCTGACCGCCATCCATCCGCAGATGATCCCGGTGCTCGGCGTCATCTGGCTTGGCTATCAGGTGACGCTGCTTGTCTGGGGCGATCGGCCGCGCTGGACCGCGATCGCGGCACAGACGATTCCGTTCGCGGCCAGCCTGCCGCTGCTGGCGTATAACGCCTGGATCCTCTATCGGGATCCGGTGATCGCCAGGTGGGCGAGTCAATGGCGGCACCAGGCGCCGGCTCCGGCGAGCCTCGCCCTGAGTCTCGGCCTCCCGCTCGTGCTCGCCATCGCCGGCATCGCGCTCGCCTGGCGCCGCCGCAACCGCAAGCTGGCGCTGATGATGGTCTGGCCGCCGCTGGTCACCCTCCTCCTCTACCTGCCCAATGTCGCCAATATCCAGCGACGCCTGCTCGACGCGGTTTACGTCCCCATCGGGATCCTGGCGGCCGTCGGACTCCGCCACCTGACCCGCCGGCTTGCGCCGAGGTGGGCCCGTCGGACGCGGGCGGCCCTGCTGGCCGCCTGCTGCTTCTCCTCGCTGATCGTGCTCGCGATCGCGCTGCGCTTTGCCGCCGGCGCCTTCTCGGAGGCGTACGTCAGCAACGATGCCTGGCAGGCGATGCAGTGGCTCTCAACCAACCACCAGGCAACCGACCGGGCGCTCTCATCCCCGGCGGCCGGCCAGCTGCTGCCGGCCTGGTCAGGCGTCTCCGTCTATGTCGGCCACTACAGCGAGACCCTGGACTACTTCCAGAAGATCTCGAACGTGCAGCAGGTGCTCCGGCCAGGGGTCCCCTCAGGGGTGCTGCGAGGCTTCCTGGTCAGCAACGGCATCACGCTTCTCTATTGGGGCGCGGATGAGGCAAGAACCGGCTTTGATCCGCGATCGGAGGCCTACCTGCAACCGGTTTTCCGGGACGCCACGGTCACGATCTACCGGGTGGCCCCGGGGGGCGCATCCTATTAATAGGTAGTCAGGCGGAGGCGCGCCGCTCGTCCGGCTTGGCCGCTGGCGAGGGATGCTTGCGAACGCGACCGGGAATCGCGAGGAGCTCGAGGAACATCGCCAGCGAGTGGCGGACCGGATGGACCCGGCTCTGCGGCGAGTTGATCCAGCGAGTGGGAACTTCCACGATGCGGTAGCCGGCGTGCTGCGCGCGGTAAAGGACCTCGACATCGAAGCCGAAACCTCGGGTCTGGAGCTGCGGAAAGACGCGGTCCGCCACCTCGGCGGTGAACGCCTTGAAGCCGCACTGCGTGTCCTTGACGCCACCCAGTACGAAGATGCGGACGAGTTTGTTGAAGATCTTCCCCATCGTTTCGCGGTACCACGGTTGATGCACCTCGACCCGTGAATCGCGCAGGGCGCGCGACGCGATCGCCACCCCGGCGCCCACGCGCAGCGGCTTCAGCAGCTTCTCCAGGTCGTCGATCGGCACGCTCAGATCCGCATCGCTGAAGATGCGATAGCGGCCGCGGGCCGCCGCCATCCCCTGTTGCACCGCCGCTCCCTTCCCGCCATGGACGCCTCCCAGCAAGCGCAGCTGGGGCCAGCGAGCCGCGTGTTGGCGAACCACGTCGGCCGTGGCGTCGGTGCTGCCGTCGTCAACGACGATCACCTCCGCCGGAAGGCTGTTGCCGTTGATGAACCGCTCGAGCTGGTCGAGCGTCGAGGGCAGGCGCCGGGCCTCGTTGTAGGCGGGGATCACAATCGAGATCTCGGGCGTCATGCGGCTTTCTCCACCTTGCCCAGCTCAGCCCTGAAGGCGAACAGCTCCCGAAAGGCGCGCAGGACGACGCGTGGGTTCGCACCGGTTGGGGTCCCGGCCGTCCTCGGGAAGTGATGGACCGGGACCTCGACGATACGAGCCTGGATCTGCCGGGCCAGGACCAGGAGCTCGGTGTTGATCAGGGCACCGTCCGAGCGCAGTGCCATCCGATGGACCAGGTCCCGACGGATCAGCTTGAAGGCGCAGTTCACGTCGCGCACGAGTGGCCCGAACAGC
>DATASI010000095.1:0-7510 GCA_036269255.1 Candidatus Dormiibacterota bacterium | reverse complement strand
CCCTGGTGCCTTGCCAGCAGCTGCCGCCTGATGTCCATTTCGTTGGAGCCAAGTCGCTGCACCGGGTCATGCCCCGTGCGGAGGTCGTAGATGGCGTCGCGGATCGTTCGGATCGCCACGCTCATCGGGAGGGTCGGATCGCCTTCCGGCAGACCCTGGTATGCCGCTTCGAGGATAGAACGAGGAGGCGGTTCACGATACGTGGCCATGGCGCGGCCATTTTCGCAGAAGCGGAACCATCTCAGCGAATCCGGGTGGCCTAATGCGTGCAGCCAGGTTCAGGGAAGCTCGCCAGAGTTCATCGACGCTGCCGTCAGCACTGCCGTCAAAGTGCCCGAGAGGATCGCAGCCGAAGCCAAATCGTATTCGAAAATTGGAGGCGAGTAGCGGACTCGAACCGCTGATGGAGGTTTTGCAGACCTCTGCCTTACCACTTGGCTAACTCGCCCCGCAGGCCAATCGGATAGTCTACCGGCCACCTTCACCGCCGCAGCTTGCTTGCCGTGCTATCAGCAAAAAGGGAAGTGCCGACCCGAACACCTTCGGCCGCCCAACCTCATAATCACGCACCGTGCGTCGTTCTCGGCTGCTCTTGCCGGGGCTTATCACCCTGAGTGCAATCCTGGCCGCCTGCGCGCCCGCCCAGACAGCAAGCCATCCCTTAGGCGACCCGATCAACGTCGGCGCCGTTGTTTCCCTCACCGGCAGCGGGGCGAGCGGTGGGCAGATGGCCAAAGAGGGCTACCTGTTCTGCCAGAACTGGATCAATGCCAATGGCGGCATCCCCGTGCAGGGTGTCGGCCGGCCCATCAATATCGATATGGTCGACGACCAGAGCCGGCCGTCGATTGCGGCGTCGATGACCGAGCAGCTGATCGCCCAGCACCATACGTTGCTCCTCGGTCCCACGAACGACGCGACCGCGGCCCGCGCCGCTCCGGTCGCCGAGCAGCACCAAGTCCCGATGGTGAGCAGCGGCGCATCGTCGGATGCGACCTTCAACAACAACTACCACTATCTATTCAGTGTCCTGGCGCCCGACAGCCGGCAGTTGCAGGACCTGATCGACATGTCGGTGACGCTCAATCCGCGGCCGCAGTCGGTCTCATTGCTCTTCGCAAGCGACGCACTATCGACGGAGGTTGCCTACGCCACCTCGGGCTACGCGCAAGCCAAAGGTCTCAACGTCGTCTACGGCGTGAGCTACCCAACCGGCGTCAACGATCTCGGCGCCCAGCTCGGCGCCGCGGCAGGCCCTGGGCCGGATCTGTTACTCGAAATCGGCCATCCCTCCGAAAGCGTCCGCACCGTCCAGCAAGCTCAGCAGATGAATATCCAGCCGAAGCTCTTAGGTTTTACCGATGGGCCTTCCGATACCGCCTTCGTCTCACGCTTGCACAAGAGCGCGAACTTCAGCTTTGGGACCACGCAATGGACGCCGGCGGCACGGAACCCACACGGCACCTTCCTGGACAGTTTCCATTACGCGCTCGCCTACCAGGCGCAGTTCGGTCACCTGCCGGACGATCATTCGGCGGCGGCCACGGCAGCCTGTCTAACGCTCGACACGGCAATCCAGCAGGCGAATTCCACCCTGCCGCAGTGGGTGCGCGACTCGTTGGGTGTGATCGACTTCAAGACCTTCTTTGGCCCCATCAAGTTCGACGGCCGCGGGGTCAACGTCGCCAAGCCGGTGTACGTCGAGCAGGTGCAGTCAGGCCAGGCGGTTCTTGTTTGGCCCACCAGCGTCGCCAGCGCGCGCCCCCGTTACCCGGACCCCGGCTGGGCCAAGCGCTAGCGCGGTGGCGAACTCCCGCCGGAGCTGAGCGAGGCCCATCGGCCCGAGGTTCAGCGCCTCGACGTGAAAGGCCTTGAGGTCGAAGGCCGCGCCGCGCGCCGCCTTGACCTGCTCGCGCAGATCCAACCAGACCCGCTCGCCCACCTTGTACGCGATCGCCTGCCCGGGCCACCCGAGGTAGCGGTCCACCTCACTGCGCATGTAATCCTCGGGTTGGTAGGCGTGCTCGACCGCGAACGGCAGCATCAACTCAGGGGTCCAGCGCTCGCCGGGATGATAACGCTCACTCTTCGGGATCGGCAGCTCCAGGTGCGCCCCAATGTCGAGGACAACGCGAGTCGCACGCATCGCCTGCCCGGCCAGCATGCCCAGCTCGTAATCCGGGTTTTCGAGATAGCCCAGCTCTCCCATCAGGCGCTCGGCATATAGCGCCCAGCCCTCGGAATTTCCAGGGATGAAGGCCACCAACCGCTGAAAACGGTTGAGCGTGTCTGATAGGTAGACCCACTGCGCCAGCTGCAAATGGTGACCCGGGACGCCCTCGTGATATGCGGTCGAGACTTCAGTCCACAAGGGGAACCGCGTCTTGCCCATCGTCGGGTACCAGGTCCGGCCGGGGCGCTTGAAGTCCTCCGAGGGAGCGGTGTAGTACATCGCGGCGGCGCCTCCTGGGGGTGCGATCATGGCCTCGACGCGTTTGATAGGCCCGGGGATGTCGAAGTGCTTGCCATTCAGCTCGGCGATGGTGCGGTCCATCAGCTCCTGCAGCCACTGACGGAGACGGCCTTCGCCCTCAAGCGATCGCCCCGGCTCGCTTTCGAGCAGCTGAATCACCGCAGGGAGGGCCCCGTCAGGAAGAATCTGGCGGCCGATTTGGTTCATCCGATCCTCGATGCGGTGAAGCTCCGCCCAACCCCATTGATACGTTTCGTCCAGGTCTAGATCCATTCCGAGGAATTGGCGAGCGGCTACGCCGTACCGTTCCCGCCCGACGGCGTCTTTCGCTTCGGCTTTCGGCGCGTATTCCTTGCCCAGGAAGGCCGCCGCGTCGCCGTAGGCAGCGTCGGCCGCCGCCGCCGCCCGGTCGAGCCGGGCTTGCAGCCCGCTCGAGCGGCCCATGCCGTCCGCAACGAACGTACGGAAAAACGAGGGTGCGCCTTTCTGACCGCTCCAGGTCAGCCCCTGCTCGACACAGGCCAACGCCTGCCGGCGAGCGGCAACCAGGCCGCGATCGATGCCCTCGCGGAGTGCCGCCTGGAAGCTTTCCAGCGCCTCGGGCACGCGCTCGATCCTCGCCGCGATCGTCTCCCAATCCTCTTCGGAGTCGGTCGCCATCAGGTCGAAGCACTCGCGAATATCGCTGAAAGGACTGGCGAAGATCCGTAAATCGCGGAGTCGCTCGCCAGCGTCATGCTGGTCGACCTCCACCTCGAGTCGCTCGCGCATGACTTCCGCTGCGCGCCGCTCGGCGTCACTGCTGGGTTGCAGCCTCGACAACGCCCCGAGGGTGTCGCGGTTTAACGCATGGCGCGCCTCCAGGCCGGCCGGCGAATAGTCGGTCATCTCCGCATCGTGACCGGGAACACCCATCGCAGTTGCCATCACCGGGTCAAGTGCGGCGAGCCGATCGACGTGGCGGCTGGCGAGTTCGGAGATGCCGGCCATGGTTAGCTTGCGGCCAGCAGCTCGGCCAACCGCGCCATCAGGCGCACACCCGAGCCGGTCGGGCCCTTGGGAATGGTCTTGAGCTCGCCGGCATCCTGCCAGGCGCTGCCCGCAATGTCCAGGTGCACCCACGGCCGTCCATCGACGAACTCGCGAAGGAAGATGGCGGCTGTGGTCGCGCCGGCCCAGGGGACACTCGAATTTTTGAGATCCGCTACCTGGCTGTCCATCAACCCGTCGTAATCGGCGAAAAGAGGCAGCTCCCAGATGCGCTCGCCGGCCAGATCGGCAGCGCGGCGAACCAGGTCCATCAGCGCTCGGTCATTGCTGAACGCCCCCATCGCCACCGGCCCAAGCGTGCGCGCGATCGAGCCGGTCAAGGTGGCGATATCGACGATATGGGTCGCGCCGTGATTGACCGCATAGGTGATACCGTCCGACAGGATGAGCCGGCCTTCGGCATCGGTGTTGATGATCTCGATCGTCTTGCCGCTCGACCCGGTGACCACGTCGCCTGGCTTGATCGCGTGACCGGAGGGCATGTTCTCGGTGGTCGGCACGATGGCGAGCACATTGATCTTGGGCTTCAACTCGGCGATCGCGAGCATGGCACCGACCACCGCCGCCCCACCGCCCATGTCGGATTTCATCATCTCCATGTTCTGGGCCGGTTTGATCGAGATCCCGCCGCTGTCGAAGGTGATGCCCTTGCCAACCAGCGCCAGGGTGGGCCCGCCCTTTCGCCCGTTGTTGTAGCGGAGCACCATCATCCTCGCCGGCTCGTCGGAACCTCGGGCGACAGCGAGCAGCGCGCCCATCTTGAGCTTCTTCATGTCCTCGACGTCGAGAACCTCGAGCTCGAGCCCGCCGCCTTTGACGGCGGCCTTCACCTTGTCCACGAACACGGTCGGCGTAAAGGTATTGGCCGGGGCATTCACCCAGTCGCGAACCCGGTTGGTCGCATCGGCGAGCGCGACGCCTTCCTTTGCCGCCTCGGCCGCCCGCCTTTCCCCGTCGAGGCCGATGATGCTCAGCTGCGCGACCGTGCTGACCGCGTCGTCGCGTCGCGTCTTGAGTGTGCCCAGCTCGAAATTGCCAAGGGCAATGCCTTCCGCCGTGGCGGCGGCGAGCATTGCCGGATCGGTCCGGACCGGGAGGTCGTCAGGCAAGAGTACGGCAATTCGTTGATGGCCGCGCTTGCGCAGGGAGCGCGCCGCCGTCTGGAGCGCATTTCGGAACCGCACCAGGTCAAGCTGCTCCCGCGTTCCAAGGCCAACCAGGACGGTCCAGCGACTGGCCGCGTTCTCGAGGTTATGCACGGAGGCGACCTCCATCAGGCGACCATGAAACTCCCCATCCTTGAGGAGCCTCCCGATGGCCCCCTTCAACTTGCGGTCGAGCGCCTGCGCTTCCCTGGGGACAGCAGTCTGGCCCTGAAAGAGGGGAATGATGAGGGCATCGCCTTCGGCCTTCTCGGCAGCCGTCGTCACCAGCCGTGCTTGCATAAGAGCAGAGGTTAGCCGAATTTGTTTCGCTTCCGCGCCTGGCGCTCCTGGAAGCGCCGCTCGATTTCCTTGAGGTCCGACTCGGTATAGCGGTTGCGCCCCAACTCGTCCTGCCGGCTCGCGGTGACGATCCCCATCCGAATCCAGGTGGCAATCGTCGCCGGCGACACGCCGAGCTTCTCGGCGGCTTCGGTTATCGAGTAGAGCCGCTCGCCGCTTTCTTGGCTCGCTATCGGACGCCCGCGGTCTGACCCAGTTTGCTCAGGGTGCGTCCCGCCAGCTCGATCGCCCTGGGATCCTCGAGGTGTGGCATGTTGAAGATCAGCCCGTCGAGCCCCGCATCAAGCAGTTTCTGCGCTTCTTCGCTGACGCGGTCGGGGCTCCCAACGATGAAACCGGCGCGGGCCCAATCCTTGTTGACGTTTGGACGGTTGAGCAGCTGCTCGAAGAGCCGGTCGGCCTCCTGTTGGGTCTCGCGAATGATCAGGCTGCCAAGCCTGGTCTTGACGATCGTCCCGGGATCGCGACCGACCGCCTCGCAATGCCGCCCCAAGACGTCGAGCTTGTGGCGCACGGTAGCGACGTCGCCAAAGAAGTTGCACATGTCGCCGTACTGCGCCACCAGCTTGAGCGTGCGCTGCTCGCCGCCGCCGCCGATCAGGATCGGCGGTCCATTCGGCTGGACCGGCCGCGGGAAATTCATCGCGTCCTTGACGTGATAGAAGCGGCCCTCGAAGCTCGTGCGCTCCTGGCGGAACATTCCGCGAATAATCTGTAGCGCCTCCTCGAGGCGGCTCAGCCGCTCGCCCACCGGTGGGAACTCGTAGCCGTAGGCGAGATGCTCATCCTCCTTCCAGGCGGCGCCGATCCCGCAAATGGCGCGACCGGCGGAGACGATGTCGAGCGTCGTCACGATCTTGGCGAGCAGCGCGGGGTTCCGGTAGGTTACGCCGGTCACCAGCGTTCCAAGCCGCGCCTTTCGTGTGCGCGCCGCCAAACCGCCGAGGACCGTATAGCCTTCGAGCATCGGGTCACTGCCCGGGCCGATGTTGGGCAATTGGTAGAAGTGGTCCATGACGAAGACCGAATCAAACCCGGCGTTTTCCGCGGTCGTCGCGAGCATCGCGACGTGCTCGAACAGCCGGTCGTTTGTCACCCCTGGGAAGGTGTAATTCGGAATCTGAAAGCCAAGCATTTTCATCGCACTCACCTCATCGCTACCATAACCCAAGCATGGAAGAGCTCCGTCCTCCGGTGCGATGCCCGCATTGCAATGGGCAACCAAACTGGAGGGAGGTTCGCCAGCCGAACCTCACCGAGGACCCGCCCGGTCGCCTTGGCGTGCACCCCTTGATCGGCTGGACCTGCAACCTCTGCAAGTACTTCCTCGCCGTCTCGCAGTGGGAGAGCTGAGCCGCTAGGCGTCGACCACCAGTCCCTGGAGCGGCCCCAGCATCAACCCTGAGCGGCGCGATACGCCGGGCAGCATGACGACCCGGTGGCTGAGTCGCTGACCTCGTTTGCGGCGGTCGGCCTGCTCCGCCGCGACTGGTTTCCAGAACGAATCGATCACCGAAGATGGACTGCCTTCCAGCTCGCCAGCAGACCGCCCGAGATGCGCCGACCAGAGCCGAAGGCGCGTCTGCCGAACCAGCTCCGGCTGGCGAATCACAACGTTGAGCTCGGTGTCGTTAAACAGGGAGTGCTCGTTGAGGTTTGCCGAGCCGATTGTCATCCAGGCATCGTCGACGATGCCGACTTTGGCGTGCACGTAGACAGGGACGTCGCGATCGCCACCAATGGCATAGAGGGTGCAGGCCAGCACGCGGCCGTTCCCGCCGTCCGCCTGGAGCAAGGTTCCAAGCTGACCGCGCGTGTCGTCGCCGCCCTGGGTGGGCTTGGCCGGCAAGAGGAGCAGCAACCGGAAGTCGGGACTGGGCGGATTGGCGAGCTTGTCGCGGAGCACCTCGAGAATCTCGGGTGACCACAGGTACTGGTTTTCGAGATAAACGAAGCGCGTGGCCGATCGAAGCGCATTCAGATAGGACTCGAGGATCCGGAACTCGCCGCGGGGCCGCTGCGGGTACATCTTCTCCGGCGTGGTCCGTACGATCTGCAGCTCGGTCGGGCCTGCCGAAGCTTCCGGCTCGGCCTCGGGCAGTTGCTCGCCAGTAATTGCGGCCCACCGCATCCGAAAATTGTCTGCGACGTCGCGCACGGCGGGGCCGGCAATGCGGGTCGCGAGGTCGTGCCATCCTGAGTCGGATCGCGGCGGATGGTGAACGAGATCCCAGCGATCGCCCTGGAAATTGGTCAGGTCGATGCCTCCGACAAACGCGACTCGATCGTCGACCACGATCGTTTTTTCGTGATGGCAGTGCATCGGTCGCTCGCGCGCATCGAGCGCGCACTGGATCCGGCTGTCAGCGACCAGGCGATCACGAACGGTGCGCACGTCGCCTCGCCATGGGCGGAGCACGGGAAGCGGGGCGCCGGCCCAGACCAGGACGCGAACCGGGATTCTGAGCGCAAGCTCACGGAG
>DATASI010000094.1:0-5082 GCA_036269255.1 Candidatus Dormiibacterota bacterium | reverse complement strand
GCTGCACAAGTACGGTTATCCGATTTCGGCGGGGCCGCTGCGGCCCTTCGAGGGCGTGAGCTTCTTCTTTACCTTCCCGCTGGAGCGCGACCCCTCGGTGACCGCCAACGCCCACGTTCTGGAGGTCCTCCAGGCGGTTCCACCGTTCCCGCGCCAGCATCTGATCCAACAGAAAGTCATCAAGTACCTGCGCGACGCGCGCGTAGACGGCGACCACTGGGTCGACAAGTGGCATGGTTCCCCCTTCTATGCCACCGCCCACGCCGTCTTCGCGCTCATCACGTCGGCACCCGACGTCTGCGAGCCGGCGTTCAGCTGGTTTCTCAAGAGCCAGCGCGAAGACGGGTCCTGGGGCTGGTTCGACCGGGGAACGGCGGAAGAGACGGCCTATGCCGTCCAGGCGCTGATGCTGGCGCCCGAGGCGCTGCAGGTCCGCCTGGCCGCCCCGCTCCACAAGGCCGCGCAATACCTGAATGAAACCGAGGACGAGCCCGTCACACCCATGTGGATCGGCAAGACGCTCTACGGCCCGGCCCAGGTGATCCGCTCCGCCGTGCTTTCGGCCCAAATCCAGTTGATCAGGAGTGGCCATGCTAGACCGTCGCATTAACCGCCTGAAAGACATCCTGCTGCGCCAGGCGGACGAGGGTCCGGTGGTCCGCCACCTGGTCGACGCCAACCCCCGCGGCGATGACATGCTGGGCGAGGTCTGCCGGGCCGCCGTCCTGCTGCACCCCAGCGCCAGCTTCGAGCAATCGCTGACCCTGGCGCGGACCATGGCCTACATCGTCTATATCGACGATTACCTCGAAGAAGACCACGCCGAGCTCGACCTGGTCGATTACCGGCGGGTCTGCCAGACCTTCCTGCTCTGGCATAACCGGGACCTGAGCCAGATGCCGCTGCTGCACGCGACGGTCGCGCGCAAGATCGAAGAACAATTCCGCGAAGACGAAGTCCCCGAGGAGTGGACCGCCATGCGCCGGTTGGTCTGGGAGAAGTCGATCTGGACCATGCTCCAGGAGAACCACTGGCTCAAGCACAAGGAACGGGTCACGCTCGACGCCTACGTGGCGAACGGCATGTACAGCAGCTCGTTTCCGATCGTCCAGGTGTCGATCCTGGCCTTTAGCTACCAGGACGTTTCGCAAGAGCTCAAAAATCGCATCTTCGGCCACATCTGCCAGGCGTCTCGGGTGGTTCGCCTGGCGAACGATCTGCGCACCCACGAGCGCGAGGCGGCCCAGGGACGCTTCAACGCGATCGACCTGATCATCGGGGCGGGCGACAAGGCGCACCAGACGGCGCACGACGCCGTCCGGCATTTGATGGAAGACGAATTCGAGCAGCTCAAGAAAGCGATCGCACGCGAGCGCCGCACCGGGATCACGCAGGACTTTTTGAGCCATCTGATCGACAGCACGCAGGTCCTGCTCGACTTCTACGAAGTCCCGCGTGGCAAGGGCCGGGCCGACCGGCTCGCCAGGGCCAGCTAGCCAGCCATGGGCGGCTCCATCAATCTCAAGCTGACCTCCCGGGCGCCGTCACCGGGCGACAGCTTCGAGCGCTCGGCGCTGGAGATGGAGCGCCGCATCATCTGGATCCGCTGGCTGGCGATCCTGGTTTCGCTCGGCGCCCTGCCCTTTCTGCAGTCGACCCTGAACCGCCAATCGCTCGTCAGCCTGCTCGCCCTGATCGGCCTGGGTGCGATCTACAACCTGGCGTTGCTGGTCATCATTCTGCCGCGCAAGCCCGGCTGGCTGACCAGCGGCTACATCTCGGCGATCGGCGACGTGCTGCTCGTCACCGGTGGCGTCGCCGTCACCGGTGGCCTCGGTTCGCCGTTCTTCCTGGCTTATTTCGTCGTCACGGTGACGACGGCGGTCCGCTTCGGTGGCCTGGCCGCGATCGTCGCCGTCTTGACGATCGCGCTGAGCTATACGGCGGTCGTCTATTACAACAACGCCGTCGACGGGACGGCGCTCAAACTCCGGGACCTGACCGACCTGGCGATGCGCACCGGCTTCGTCGCGATCACCGGCATCTTTGTCGGTTTCGTCGGCGACCGCGCCCGCCGCGCCGAACGGGCGCTCCAGGAGGAGCTCGAGCGCGCCCATGCATCGCTCAGCGAAGTCACGGTCGAGCTGAACCGGGATCTCGAGTTCGAGCAGACCTGCCAGTTAACGGCCGAAAAGGGCCGCCTCCTGTTGAGCGCCGATGCCTTTCTGCTGCAGGTGCAGATGCCGCCGCTGATCGGCCAGGACGAGTCGGCGCCACCGGCGTCATCGCTCTACGTCGACTGGAGTCCGGAGCTCAAGGCGCAGCACGCCGGCGTCGACATGACCGGCGCGCGCCTGGCGCTCAACCCGGCCACCAGCGAACAGGTCATCCCGGTGACGGACCCGAAGGTGCTGCTGCCCGAGAACCACAAGCCGCTCGCCGACGGCCTCTGGTTTCGCGTCCCGGTCTTCCACGGCGCCCGCGCCATCGCCGACATGCTGGTCGGCTTCAACGGCCGCGTCGAGCCGCTGCGCCAGACCGAACAAGAACTCATGGTCACCTACGCCGAGCGGGCCGGCATCGCGATGCGCAACGCGCACGCCCTCGACCAGGCGCAGAAGCTGTCGGTCACGGACTCGGTCACTGGCCTTCCCAACCACCGGTACTTTCACACCCGCTTCGACGAAGAGCTGGAACGCACCAAGGATTCCGGCGGCTCGATCACCGTGATGATGATCGACCTCGACAGATTCAAGGTCTACAACGACAGTTTTGGCCACGCCGCCGGTGACGTCGCGCTCAAGGCGGCCGCGCGCACGATTTCTTCCACGATGCGCCGCGAAGATACGGTGACGCGCTACGGCGGCGAAGAGTTCGTCGCCATCCTGCCCGGGGTCGACATCCAGACCGCGCCGATGCGCGCCCAGGAGATCTGCGACACGCTCGCCAAGGTCTTCATGTACAACCCGAAGACCATCTTCGCGCCGCTGACAGCCTCCGTCGGCTGGGCCACGTATCCGGTCGATGCCCGTAATCGCGATGAGCTACTCAATCGCGCCGACCTGGCGATGTACATGGCGAAGAAGCGCGGGCGCAACTGCATCTGCGGCGCCTGCGAGCTCGAAAGCGTGGCCGCCCTGGACTCTGTCCTGAGCGAAGTCGTCGCCCAGCTGGCGAGCGCCGACACGGTCGGGCCCGGCATGGTCGCGACGCTCGAGAAACGCCTCGGCCAGATCGCGAACTCGAGCCACCTGGAAGAGCTCGCTGAAGGCATGCTCTCGCCCAACAGCGAGGCGACGCTCGAGGCGCTCAACGCGCTGGCAGCGTCGATCGACGCCAAAGACCCCTACACCAGCGGCCACTCCCAGTCCGTCGCCAAGCTCGCCGAAGACCTGGGCGACATGCTGCAGCTCTCCCCGGCGCACACCAACCAGCTGCGGCTGGCGGCGATCCTGCACGACGTGGGCAAGATCGGCGTCGTCGACAAGGTGTTGCTCAAAGAAGGCAAGCTGGATGAAGACGAAAAGCTCATCATGCGCATGCACCCGATCCTGGGCGCGCGCATCCTGCAGCCGATCAAGGCCTTCCGGCAGATTCTCAACGTCGTCCTGCACCATCACGAGTGGTACGACGGCAGCGGTTATCCGGATGGGCTCGCCGGCCAGAACATCCCGCTGCATGCCCGCATCGTCTCCGTCTGCGACGCCTATCACGCGATGACGTCGACCAGGCCGTACCGCCAGCGCCGCACCCCCGAGTTCGCGCTGGCCCAGCTCGATGCCGGCAAGGGGACGCAGTTCGACCCGATCATCGTCGATTACTTCTTGCAAATGATGCGCAAGCGACAGGCCGAGAATCCCAACGCGCTCGAGGAGCACGACGAGCATCCCGCGGCCCCCGAGGCCGAGGCGGCGGCGAGCTAGACCCGATGGCCCTCGACGCAAACGGCCATCCCATATCCCGCATCTCGCAGCGGAAGCTCGAGCATTTGAAGCTCTCGCTGGAGGCCTCAGTCCAGTCGACGCGCGGCGCCGGCTTCGAGCGATTCGCGTTTACGCATCAGGCGCTGCCGGAGCTCGACCTCGATGCGATCGACATGTCGACGACGTTTCTGGGCAAAGGACTAAAACTGCCCTTCTTGATTTCCAGCATGACCGGCGGCGCCCATGCGGCCGGCGATATCAATCGCCGCCTCGCACTCGTCGCCCAGTCGGTCGGCATCGCCTTCGGCGTCGGCTCCCAGCGGGCCGGCATCACGCACAAAGACTTGCGCGCCACCTACCAGGTGCGCAGCGTTGCGCCTGACGTGCTGCTCTTCGCCAACCTCGGCGCGGTGCAGCTGAACTACGGGCTCCGGAAAGAACAGTGCCTGGAGGCGATCGAGATGATCGGCGCCGACGCCCTGATCCTCCATCTCAATCCATTACAAGAGGCTCTGCAGCCGGAGGGCGACCACAACTTCAAGGGCCTGATCGAAAAGATCGGGACGCTCTGTCACGAGCTGCCCGTCCCGGTGATCGTCAAGGAAGTCGGCTGCGGCATCTCCGAGCAGGCCGCCGCGCAGCTGGCGGCTGCCGGTGTCGCCGCCATCGACGTCGCCGGGCTGGGCGGCACCAGCTTCGCGCGGGTCGAGGCCTTTCGCCGCGAGCGGCCCGAGGAAGTCGAGCTGGCACTGGCCTTTTCGGAGTGGGGCATCCCGACCGCGGAGGCCCTGATCGCCGCCCGTCGCGCCGCCCCGGCACTGCCGTTGATCGCCAGCGGCGGGCTCAAGCACGGCCTCGACGGCGCCAAGGCGATCGCGCTGGGCGCCAGCCTCACGGGGTTTGCCCACGCCGTGCTGGCCGCCGCCTCGGAGGGCGAAGAGCCGGTCCGGCGCCTGCTCGATGGTTTTGCCTGGCAGCTGCGGGTCGCGATGTTCTGCGCCGGCGCGCCGACGATCGCGGCACTGAAATCCAGCCCGATCACCGAGATCAAATGATCACGAAGGGCCGCACCTTCGCCTCGCGCACCGACCGGCTCGACGCCATGAACGCCGCGCTCGACCGGGAGCTGTCGCGCCTGGCGCAGCGGGTCGGCTCCAGC
>DATASI010000093.1:0-11531 GCA_036269255.1 Candidatus Dormiibacterota bacterium | reverse complement strand
GTTCCGGCGGCCTTCAGCCCGTTGTCGACCGGGCTCAGCCTGCGACCGAGTGCCGGCGGGATGAGGCTCACGTGGGGGATCTTCTCCAGATGCTCGGCGATCGGCCAGAGATCGTCCGGGGACGTCATCCAGTGGAGGCGGTCGAATCGGGCCAGGTTCACCGGTCGGCCGTGCCCACGCAGCGTCCGTTCGCCGGCGAGGTTGAAGTAGTGCTCGAAGTACGACATCGCCAGTTCCCGAAGCGTCCGATAGACCGGCTCGCGGTAGCGCAGCCCACTGAACTTGCTGGTCCCGATCGCGCCCCACAGGCCCTGCCGCCGGAAGACGGCGATCACGTGGTCCTCGTCGTGGACCGCGGTCAGGTCCATGATCAGCGGCGGCTCACCCTGGACCCGCAGCGCCGCCGCGGCGAGCACGGCGCCCTCGATACAGTTGGCCGTTCGATCCGAAATCACCCGGCGCGGCGACCGGAACGTCTCCCCGTCGGCCTCGGTGTTGTAGGCAATCGCATCGAGAAAGGCCTGGATTTTGACCGGCGAGCTCAGCCGCCCGCGGTAGGCGGCACGCTCGGCCCGGTTGAGCTCGGTCAGCGCGTGCGGCATATACAATCTATGGCTCGTGCGGCTGTGGTGAAATTGGTAAACACGCTAGGTTCAGGGCCTAGTGGGCGCAAGCCCTTGAAGGTTCAAGTCCTTTCAGCCGCACCAGACTTATTTTCACGCGCGCCTTCACGCCGGGGCGCGCTTATCACGTGCGCGCTTATCGGCCGACCTCGACGTACCAGTCGCTGACGTAGGCAAAGCGCTCCTCCGGCTCGATCGCCGAGTCGATCCGCACCCCATGGATCCGACGGCTCATGGCCACCACGTAGCGCGGGCTGTAGAGGAACACGGCCGGGATCTCGCGCGCGAAGTCCTCCTGGAAGGTCGCGTAGGCTTTGGTCCGCGCCGTGAGATCGAGCGTGCTGCGCCCGTCTTCGAGATCGCCGTCGATGAAGACGTCCTTCTTCATCCCGGAGAAGTTGAAGCCGCCAACGTGGTTCTGCGACGAATGCCAGAAGGTGTAGACGTCGGGGTCGGGCCCGTTGTCGAAGGCCGTCAACGCCATATCGAAGGTTCGCGGATTGAGGGAGTCGTGGATCAGCGAGGCGGTGGTCACGGGGCGGACCTCGGCCTGGATTCCCACCTCGGCCAGCTGCTGCGAGACCGCCGCGGCGACGCGCTCATACGGCGGGACGTCGCTCGAGACGGTGAGCCCAAAGCTCAACGCCGTTCCACCCTTGGTCCGGACGCCGTTGACCATTGGCCAGCCGGCGTCATCGAGCAGCTTGCCGGCGGCGGCGAGATCGTGCGCCGGTTGCTGCGCCGCACTGTCATAGGCCCAGACGATCGATCGCGGAATCGGTCCGTCATCGGGAATCGCCTGGCCGCCCAGGACGTCCTGGATGAGCGCGGTCCGGTCGATCGCCCTGGCGATCGCCTGGCGAACCTTGAGATCCTGGAAGTACGGCTCGTCCGCCTTCAGGTTCAGCACCAGCTCCGCATATTGATAGGTTGCAGGCCGCATCACGCTGACCGACTTGTTTGCCGCCGCGTGAGCGGCGCCCGACGGCGTCAGGTTGGCCAGGCTGTCGATCTGGCTCCGGTCGAGCGCATCGAGCGCGGCCGACTGGTTTGGGTAGCTGCGAATCGCGATGGTGTCGATCCAGGGGCGCCGCCAGGCATAGGGATTGCGCTCCAGCTGAATGTTGTCGGTCGATTGCGATACCAGCCGGTAAGGCCCGGTGCCTACCGGATTCAGGTTCGGCGAAGCCGAGGCAAGCTCAGCCATTGACTTGCCGGCAAGCAGGTGAGCGGGCACGATGTAGAGCAGCTCGAGGTTTGCCAGGAAGCCGGCATTGTGCCCGGGAAGAGCGAACCGGACATGCTGGCTGTCGACCGCCGTGGCCACGATGTCCTTCCAACTCTGGTTGAGGAGCGCGCCGGGAAAGAGTGGATCCTGGACCGTTCGGACGGTGAAGACGACGTCGTCCGCGCTGACCGGCGCCCCATCGGACCAGCGGGCGTTGCTTCGCAACGTGAAGGAATAGGTCCGGCCGTCGGGGCTGATGTCCCAGTGCGAGGCGAGGCGTCCCTGGACGCTGCCGGTCGGAAGCACGCGGACCAGCGGCTCGAAGAGCAATGCGTCGAGGTCATTGCTGCCGGCGGTGGCCTCGCCATACAGCGGATTGAGCGAACCCAGCTGGCCGACGACGCCTTCGGTGTAGGCTCCGCCCGGCCGTGGCGCTTCAGGCGCCAGGATGGCGCCCCGAAACACCAGCACGAGGACGGTCAGGAGCACCAGCAGGAGCACGCCCGCCATGCCGGCGAGCAGCCCGCGGCGGATCAAACCCGGATGTAGACGACCGAGACCGCCACGAAGATCACGACCAGCCCGATCGTGGCATAAAAGAGGTTCTTTTCGAGCCCTCGTTTGGTGCGGTAACCGCCGCCGGAGTCTCCACCGCCGCCGATCGTCCCGCCGAGCCCGCTGGCCTTGGGCGTCTGCAGGAGGATGCCGAGCATCACCAGAAGCGCCAGGACGAGTTCAACAACGCCGAGAAAGGTGCGCATATCAGAAGAGCCGTCGAATTATAGCGCCGATTCGCCGGCCGTCGGTCGGGCTATCCTATGTCTTGACAGATACACAGACTTGTAGTACCTTGCTGACGTGTACGGCCCGGTCCGACGCCTCCGGCTGCCCCTCCTCCTCCTGGCGCTGCTGGCTGCTGCCTCCTGTGCACCGGGCCGTACTGTCTCCCCGGCGGTGCTTCCGATCGGGCAACCGTCGCTGGTGCCGGCACCGATCATTACCGGCGCCGATCAGTTGCTGCCGCTGACCTCCGGACCGGCGGCCTTCTCGGCCATCATCGACGCCCTTCGCGGCGCCCACCACTCGATCGACGTCGAGCTCTATGAATTCCAGCGAGTCGACCTGGCGGCGCTCTTGCTCGATGCCCACGACCGAGGTGTCGGGGTTACGGCGATCGAGGATCCATCAGAGCGGAGCAGCCGCCCGATCTGGGCCCAGCTGGAGCAAGGTGGAGTCCGGGTCGTGGCGTTTCCCATCGAGCGGCTGACGATCGACCACGTCAAGCTGCTGATCGTCGACGGACTCCAGGCGATCGTGGGCGGGATCAATTGGGGCACGCACTCGATTCAAAACCACGACTTCGACGTCCTCGCCACCGGCCCGGTCGTCAACAACCTCGAGCGCGTCTTTCAGCAGGACCTCGCGCTTGCCGGTGTCGGCTCCGTCATCCCATACGCATCGCCCGATCGACAAGTTCAGGTGCTCGTCACGCGTCCGGGCGACGGCATTCGCGCGGCTGCCCTCGCCGCCACCGCCGCCGCCCGCCATTCCATCGACATTGAGATGTACGTATTGAGCGACCGCCTGGTGGTCGATGCGCTGGTCGCCGCCGCCCAGCGCGGGGTAAAGCTGCGAATCTTGCTCGACCCAACGCAACCGCAAAACGCCGACAGCATGGCTCTGCTCAAGCCCGCCGCGGCGCAGGTCCGCTTCTACCTGCAGGCAGGCGACGAGCTGCTGCATGCCAAGGTCGGGGTCTTCGATGCCTCGACCGTCCTCTTCGGCAGCTGCAACTGGTCCCGATCCGGGTTCACCCGTAACCACGAGCTCGATCTGCTGGTGCAGGACCCCACCCTCGCCCGGGTCTTTCTCAGCCGCGTCGCGCAGGACTGGAGCGAGTCAAGCCCGTAGGTCGTCGCCGTCCATTTCCCTCGATCGGCCCAGGCCGACCAGGGGGAGCAGCGTCGGCGCAATGTCGCCCAGCTTCCCGCCATCGCGCAACCCGTCGAGCGACGAGGCGCCGGCGACGATGAAGGGCACCGGGGCGGTCGTGTGCGCCGTCAGCGGCTTGCCCGTCTGCGCATCGACCTTGAGCTCAGCATTTCCGTGGTCGGCCGTGATGGCCAGCATGCCCCCTTGCTCGAGAACCGCCGGCGCGATGCGGCCGAGCATCTCGTCGACGACTTCGACGGCCTTCACCGTGGCGTCGAAGACCCCGGTGTGGCCGACCATGTCGGGGTTGGCGAAGTTGACGGCAAAGAAGCGATAGGTTCGGCCCCGCAGGCGGTCGAGCAGCACGTCTGTCACCCCCCGCGCGCTCATCTCGGGCCGAAGGTCATACGTCGCCACCTTGGGCGAAGGGACGAGCAGGCGGTCTTCGCCAGGATAGGGCGCCTCGCGCCCGCCGTTGAGGAAGTAGGTCACATGGGCGTACTTCTCCGTCTCGGCGGTGTGGAACTGCGGCCAGCCCGCATCCGAAACGACCTGCGCGAGCACGCCGCTGAGCGGCTCGTCCGGAAACGCGACCTCGGCCGGCAGCCCTTTTTCGTACTCCGTGAAGGTGACGAAATGGGCCAGCCGCGGGCGGCGAGCCCGTTCGAATGCCTCCCAATGCTGGTCGACGAGGGCATGGCTCAATTGCCGAGCCCGGTCGGGCCGAAAGTTGAAAAAGATGACGCTGTCGCCATCGGCGATGGGCGGGACCGGCTGGCTGCCGGGCGGAACGATTCGGGTCGGGATGATGAACTCGTCCGTCTTACCGTCGGCGTAGCTCTGCTTGACCAACGCCACCGGGTCGGGCGCGGTCGGGCCGGACGCCTCCACCACCGTGCGGTAGGCGCGCTCGGTCCGATCCCATCGCTTGTCGCGGTCCATCGCGTAGTACCGCCCGCTGACGGTCGCGATACGCCCCGTGCCAATCTCATCGATCTTCCTGGCCAGCGCCTCGATGTAACCGGCGGCGCTGGTTGGCGGCTCGTCGCGACCATCCGTAAAGGCATGGATGTAGACGTTTTTGACTCCGAGGCCCTTGGCCATCTGCAGCAGTGCGTAGAGATGCTCGTCGAGGCTGTGCACGCCCCCGGGTGAGACGAGGCCCATGAGGTGCACCGCGTGCCCGTCGGCCGCCGAGCGCATCGCAGCCGTGAGAACAGGATTCTTTTCGAAGCTGCCATCCTTGATCGCCAGATTGATCCGGGTGAGGTCCTGATAGACGATTCGCCCGGCGCCGATGTTCAGATGACCAACCTCCGAGTTGCCCTGCTGGCCTGGCGGAAGGCCCACCGGTTCGCCGGCTGCGGCGAGGACAGTGTGCGGCCAGCGTGCCCAGAGCGCGTCCCAGTTCGGCTTCTTGGCGGCGGCGATGGCGTTCCCGGCGGTCTCCGTGCGATAACCCCAGCCGTCGATGATCACCAGGACGAGAGCCGGCCCGGTTAGACCTGTTGCGACTGGGCCACCTCGGCGCTGGTGCGAACGATCTGGGTAAACTCGGTCGCCTTGAGGCTAGCGCCTCCCACGAGCACGCCATCGATCTCCGGCTTCTCCATCAGGCTCCGGATATTGGCCGATGTCACGCTCCCACCGTAGATCACGCGCAGGTCTGACCCCCTCCCCGAAACGTGGCGGATGGCCAGTTGCCCGATCAGCTCCATGACGTCATCCGCATATTCCGGGGTTGCCGCCCGGCCGGTTCCGATGGCCCAGACCGGCTCGTAGGCAATGTCGAGCTGGTCGGTATCTCGAGCGAACTCCACCCCATCGAGGTCCGCTCGCATCTGCGCCGTGATGACTTCCTCGGTTCGGCGGTTGTCGTACTGCTCGAGCGTTTCGCCGACGGCGAGGATGACCTTGAGGCCATTGCGAAACGCCGCCTTGATCTTACGGTTGATTTGCTCATCGGTCTCTCCGAAGATGTGCCGGCGCTCGGAATGCCCGAGCAACACATAAGGACACCAGCCGGCGAGCATCTTGGGCGAGATCTCGCCCGTGAACGCGCCCTGGTCTTCCCAGGCCGCATTCTGCGCCCCTATTGCCACCGGTGATCCGCGCAGCACGTCGGCGATCGGCCACAGCATCACGCTCGGCGGCAAGAGGAGCAGATCCACGCGGTCGGCATACCCATGAAGCTCGCGCCCAAGATGCCGGGCGTAATCGATTCCTTCTGGGACGGTCAGGTTCATCTTCCAGTTGCCGGCGATCAGCGGCCTAGGCATGCGTCTTGTCGCGCAGCGCCGCGATGCCTGGCAGGGTCTTCCCTTCCAGGAACTCGAGCGTGGCCCCGCCGCCGGTCGAGACGAACGACATGCGCTCGGCGAGGTGCTGCTTCTCGAGCGCCGCCACCAGGTCGCCACCGCCGATGATGGTCTCAGCGTCACTGCCCGCCAGGCCCTGCGCCAGGCTATCGGTCCCCCGATCGAATGGGGGCACCTCGTAGACGCCCAGCGGGCCGTTCCAGACGACCGCCGCGGCGCCGTCACAGGTCTGCAGGAATCGCTCGACCGTCATCGGCCCGACATCGAGGACCCTCATATTGGCGGGGACGGCATCGATCGCGACGGTTTGCACCGGCACGCCCGGCCTCGCGTCCTCCGCAACCACCGCATCGAGCGGCAGAACGAGCGATCCGCCGCTGCCGGAAGACGCCGACAGCAGCGAGCGCGCCACCTCCAGCTGATCCTCCTCGACGAGGGACCGCCCCATCGATAGACCCTTTGCTCTGAGCAACGTGCACGCCATGGCGCCGCCAACGCAGAGCCGATCGACGCGTTGGAGCAGGCTTCGCAGCACGCCGATCTTGGTCGAGATCTTGGAGCCGCCGATGATCGCAACCAGTGGATGCGGTGGATCGGACATGATCTTGCCCAGCGTCCGGATCTCCCGTTCCATCAACAGCCCGGCAACCGCCGGGAGGTACTCCGCGATGCCGGCGGTCGAGGCGTGAGCCCGATGGGCGGTGCCGAAGGCGTCATTGACGTAGAGATCGCCGAGCGACGCCAGCTGCCTGGCGAAGCCAGGGTCGTTCTTGGTCTCGCCGGGATGAAACCGGACGTTTTCCAGCATGATGATGTCGCCGTCCCGCATCGCGTGAACGGCGGCCTCGACCTGCGGGCCGACGCAATCATCGAGGTGCCTGACCGGTCTGCCGATCAGCTCGCTGAGGCGCTCGGCCAGTGGCGCCGTCCGGAAGCGCTCATCGACCTCACCATCCGGACGGCCGAGATGCGTCATCAGGATCACCCGGGCGTTGCGTTCGACGAGGTCCTTGATGGTGGGCACCGCCGCGCGGATGCGGCTGTCATCGATGATCCGGCCATCCTTGATCGGCACGTTGAAATCGACCCGGACCAGAACCCGTTTCCCGGCGACGTCGACGTCTCGGATGGTGGCTTTCTCTAGGCCGCCGCTCGTCGTGGCGTTGGTGCTCAGTTCAGCCGGTCGCCCATGAAGACGGCGAGGTCGACGACGCGACAGGAATACCCCCACTCGTTGTCGTACCAGCTGAAGACCTTGCCGTGGCGATCACCGATCACCATGGTCAGCGGAGCATCGACGATCGACGAATAAGGGTTGCCCTTGAAGTCGCTCGACACCAGCTCCTCTTCGGTGACCGACAGTATCCCCTTGAGGTCGCTGGCAGCGGCCTCGCGGAGGGCTTCGTTGATGGTGTCGGCCGATACCGGATCCCGAGTCATGACCGCCAGGTCCACCAAGGAGACATCGGGGGTTGGGACTCGCAATGAGATGCCGTGAAACTTGCCTTTCAGCTCTGGCATCACGAGCGCCATCGCCTGCGCCGCGCCGGTGCTGGTGGGGATCATGGAGAGGGTCGCCGCGCGCGCCCGGCGCAAATCCTTGTGCGGCGCATCGAGCAGCCGCTGGTCGCTGGTATACGAGTGCACTGTGGTCATCAGCCCCGCCTCGATGCCGAAACTGTCGTGCAGGACCTTGGCCACCGGCGCCAGGGCGTTGGTCGTGCAGGACGCGTTGCTGACGACGTGGTGCTGCTTCGGGTTATAGCGGTCACCGTTGACCCCCAGCACCAACGTGATGTCCTCGTTCTTGGCGGGAGCCGAGATGATCACCTTCTTGGCCCCGCCTTTGTCCAGGTGCACCCTGGCCTTGGTCGCGTCGGTGAACAATCCGGTCGACTCGATCACGATATCGACATCCAGGTCTCGCCAGGGAAGCGCGCCCGGGTCTTTTTCGGCGAAGACGCGCACCCGGCTCCCGTTCACTTTGAGCGTGTCGCCGTCGGCCTGAACATTGCCTTCAAAGTTGCCCAGGATCGAGTCGTATTTCAGCAGGTGGGCCAGCGTCGGCGGATCGGTGATGTCGTTGACGGCGACGATCTCGAGATCTTTCCGGCCATGCGCCGCGCGATACACATTGCGGCCGATGCGGCCGAAGCCATTGATGCCAACCTTCACCGGCATGAGACGCCTCCTCACTCGCCTGAGCGCGAGTCGAATCTATTAGACCATTTCAATTCGGCAGCGCGACCAGGCGGCGAAGCCGGTTGGCGACCGCGGCGCGACTCAGCTGCGAGAGGCCGGCCAGCTCTTTGAGGCTGGCACGCGGATGGGTGAGGCGAAGCTCGGCGACCTCACGCAGCGCGGCCGGCAGCGTCTCCAGCCGGTGATCCCGGGCCTTCAATCGGCGGATCACCGCCGCCTGCTGCAGCGCCGCCCGCATCTGCTTGTCGACGTTGGCGGTTTCGCTGTTGGCCCGCCGGTTTGCCTGCCCGCGCATGTCGCGCACGATGCGGTCGTGCTCGAACCGCATGACAGCGCGGTTGGCGCCCATCAGCCGGAGCAGGCGCGAGATCGGCTCGGCGCCCTTGAGGTAGTACACGGATTTCCCGCGGCGCGTCCCTCGCCCAAAGCCAATCCCCGCCCGGGCCGCCGCCTCATCAACCGCAGCGCTGACCGAAGGCAGGGCAATCTCGAGGTGATAGGCATCGGCCGGATCGCCGAGCACGCCGCGAGCCAGGAAGCTGCCCCGGAGCACCGCCCGGGCACAGCAGGCGTCCGACGAGCCGCGGCCCGCGGGCAGGGTCAGGCGGAGCTGATAGGAGGGCCGCTTCTCGGTTGCGCCCTTGGTCAGGGTGTCCACCCGCCCCCCGGCAGTCCGGGCCAGATGCACCACCTTTCGGGCGACGGCGTTTTTAGGGATCCGAAGGGGCAGTGGCGTGCCGTCGGCAACCGTGCCGAAGGCGGCCGCGATCGCGGCCAGCTCCGCTTCCTGGCAGCAGAGCCGCGCCGGCTGGACGTTGGCCAGCTCGGCCTTGACCTCGTCCGTGAAGGAGGGCTTATCTCGCACCAATAGACATTAAACTGGGCCGGTGCTGATCAAGATCGGCGTCGATCCAGTTCTGGTCACCATCGGTGGCGTGAAGATCCACTGGTACGGGATCATGATCGCGATCGGCCTCTACGCCGGGATCCAGGTGGCGTTGCGCGATTCGCCTCGCCGCGGGATCGACCGGGACCAGCTGATGAACGTCGCCCTGCTGGCGGCCGTCCTGGGGATCGCGGGCGGGCGCCTCTACTACGTCGTCCAGAACAACCCATCCTTCTATCTCCACCATCCGATCGAGATCATCGCCGTCTGGAACGGCGGGATGGCGTATTTCGGGGCCATCTTCGGCGGCGCGCTCGCCCTCATCATCTCGGCCTGGCGCTGGCACATGCCACTCTGGAGCCTGCTCGACGTTGGGGCGTTGGGGATGGCGATCGGCCAGACGATTGGTCGGGTCGGCAACATCATCAATGGCGACATCGTCGGCTACAAGACGAACGGCTGGGGTTTCGAATATACGAATATCCATAGCTTTGGCCCGATCGACACCCCCGTGCAGCCGGCCAACCTCTATGAGCTGCTGATCAGCCTGGCCCTCTTCATCCTCCTGTGGAGCCTGCGCAAGCGGATCCATCCGGAGGGCATGCTCGCGATGCTCTACGTCCTGCTCTACTCGATCAGCCAGTTCTTTATCTTCTTCGTGCGGGACAACATCGTGATTCTCGGCGGCCTCAAGCAGGCACAGGTGACCGCCATTGTCGTCATTGTCCTGACGCTGCCGATCATCGCCTACCTGCTGTGGAAAGAGCGGCAGCATCCCACGGCGCAGGCGCTGCCGGCCGAATCAGCACGACCGGCCGGAGAAGTCGTCCGCGAGGCCTAGCACGGTCCAATTCGGCATCTCCGTCACGCCGATGGCCGCCGACCAGCAGCGCATCATCGACGCGGTCCGCCTTGCCGACCAGCTTGGCTTCGACCTGGTCGGCATCCAGGATCACCCGTACCAGCGCCGGTTTTTCGAGACCTGGACGCTGCTCACCTACCTGGCGGCGCTCACCACGCGAATCCGATTCTTTCCGGATGTCGCGAACCTTCCGCTGCGCCCGCCGGCTGTCCTGGCCAAAGCCGCGGCCAGCCTCGACCTGCTGAGCGACGGCCGCTGCGAACTCGGGCTCGGCGCCGGCGGCTTCTGGGACGCGATCGAGGCGATGGGAGGTCCCCGGCGCACGCCCGCTGAGTCCGTCGACGCCCTCGAAGAGGCAATCGCCATCATCCGTTTGATGTGGAGCGGGCAGCCGTCCATCTCGTACACCGGTCGGCACTACTCGGTGCGCGGCCTCCATCCGGGGCCGGCGCCTGCCCATCCCATCGGAATCTGGGTCGGAGCGTATCGCCCGCGCATGCTGCGGCTGATCGGCCGGCTCGCCGACGGCTGGGTGCCCTCGCTCGGGTACGTCCAGCCGGATGCATTGCCGGCGATGAACGCACTGATTGATGAGACCGCTGGCGTCGCCGGCCGCGATCCAAAAGAGATCCGCCGGATCTTGAACGTCGGCGGCGTCATCACCGACGGCGAGCGTGGTGACGGAATCCTGGACGGCCCGCCGGGCCAGTGGATCGAGGTCCTGGGCCGGTGCCGGGAGGCCGGCATGGACACCTTCATTTTCTGGTCGGAGGACCGCGAGCAAATCGAACGGTTTGCGCAGGCGATCGTTCCCGCGCTTGGAAAACGAACTGGTTAAGCGGCGCGCTTGCGGCGCTCGCCGCGCTTGAGGAGCAGCTCGAGGAAACGTTCCGGCTGGAACTCCGCCTTCTCGACGATCGACTCGACCTTGCCCTCGAGGCGTTGACGGTCTTCTGCCGTCAGCGTCTTGGCCGTATGCACCAGGATCGGCATGCGGCTCATCTCGCGGTCGCGCCGGAGCGCGGCGACTACCTCGAAGCCGTCGACATCCGGCATTAGCAGATCGACGATCAAGAGGTCAGGTTTGTTGCGCAGCGCCTGCTCGATGCCGGCCTTGCCGCTGTCGACCGTTGACACCCGGACATTGAACGGCTTGAGGATCGCCTTCACCAGGCTCAGGGCTTGCGGATCGTCGTCGACCACCAGCACGTTTGCCGGCATCTTGCGCGCTCGCTTGCTGTCGGCCATCAGGTCGAAGCGAACCATCAGCTGAACCAACTGCTGCCGGTCGATGGGCTTGGTCAGGACCTCGCTCTCCGCGATCGCCAGCGGTGGTCCGTTGGGCGTGTTCAGCAGCACGAGCGGGATTTCGCGCGTGCGCGGATCCTTTCGCAGTTCGCGCACCAGTGCCCCTGCTCCGTTGGGCGGGATCTGGGCGTCCACCAGGATGGCAAGCGGTTGCAGATGCCCCGCCTTCTCC